>NZ_JAVRCC020000001.1:0-300642 GCF_034530975.2 Nostoc sp. DedQUE07
TAATTTCAGTTATTTACTACTTGCTTATGTCGGAAAGTGACAGAAGAGGGATATAAGCAAAGATTTGATGTAGAGACGTTGCAATACAACATCTCTACAGTTGTGTTGTTTAGTTTGCAGCAGCACTTACTAAACCATTGTGCCTGAGCAAAGCGATCGTACTTGGTTCACGACCCCGGAAAGTTTTAAACACCTCCATTGGATGCTTGCTACCACCGAGTGCTAGTACCGTATCCCGATAACGCCGACCTGTCACTTTTATAGCTTCTTCATTTTCTAGCCCAGCTTCTTCAAAAGCGGCAAAAGCGTCAGCACTTAGTACCTCAGCCCATTTATAACTGTAGTAACCTGCTGCATAACCACCCTCAAAAATGTGCCCAAAAGAACACAGGATTGAATCTTCTGGAAGTGGTGGTAAAACAGTAGTAGTCTTAGCTATGCGATGACGCACATCTGCTGGAGTTTCATTGCTGCCAGAACGATAGCGGTAATGTAGTTCTAAATCAACACTGCTAAGGTGAATTTGGCGTAACATACCAGTACCACTCATATAATTACGCGCCGCTAGCAGCTTTTGATAATAATGCTCTGGTAGAGCTTCTCCAGTTTCGTAGTGTTTAGCCATACCAAACAAAGTGGGTCGCTCATAACACCAGTTTTCCATAAACTGACTGGGTAGTTCCACTGCATCCCATTCCACATTATTGATACCTGCGGCTCCCGCATAGTCAACCTTGGTGAGCATGTGGTGCAATCCATGACCAAACTCGTGGAACAAAGTCTCTACTTCATAGAAAGTCATCAAACTCGGCTTACTATCTACTGGGGGAGTTTGGTTACATATCAAATAAGCCACAGGCAAACGGATGCCAGTTGCATCATTTTCATTTTTGGCACGATTGATACATACATCCATCCAAGCACCACCACGTTTTTCTGCTGGACGGCTATAGGGATCTAAGTAGAAGTAAGCGATGGGAGAACCAGTTTCATCGGCTATTTGAAAATAACGGACATCTTCATGCCATACTGGGGCTTGGCCATCAGCAGGGGTTACTGTAACACCAAATAGCCGCTTAACAAGTCCAAACAAGCCATCTAGCACTTGGGGAAGGGGAAAATAGGGACGTAATTCTTCAGCGGTAAAGGCAAATTTTGCTTCTCGTTGGCGTTCTGCCCAAAAGCTGATGTCCCAATGTTTTAAATCTTGATATTCTTCTCCATAAGATGCAGCAAAAGCTTGGAGTTCTTTTAAGTCTTTGACAGCAGCATCATAACTGGCCTGGCGTAGTTCTTCTAATAGTGCTTCAACTGCCTCAACGTTAGGAGCCATTTTACTTGCAAGGCTCAATTCGGCAAAACTCTTAAAGCCAAGTATATCTGCGAGTTCTTGCCGTAACTCCAAAATACGCACAATTAACGGGTTATTATCTAAATCGCCACTAGAAGCGCGAGTGATATGAGCTTTGTAGAGCTTTTCACGCAAATCTCGACGGGTACTGTGCTGCATGAAAGGGCCGTAGCTGGGGAAGTCTAAAGTAATGCGCCAAGGGCCATTTTCTGGTGTGGCGTTCTCTTCTCCCGCTGCTCGTGCAGCTTGAGCGGCTAAACTCACCAAACTTGGTGGTAAACCGTCAATTTCTGCTTTTGTTGTCAGGGTTAAGCTAAAGGCTTTTGTGGCATCAAGTACATGGTTAGAGAATTTAGTAGAAAGTTCTGCCAACTCCATCTGAATGGCGTTGAAACGGTCTCTTGCTTCTCCTTTTAAGCCAACCCCAGAAAGTTCTGCATCTCGAATGGCGGCTTCTACAATGCGCTGTTGGGCTAATTCTAAAGTTGCCCAACTATCACTGCTACGAAGTGCCTTAAAAGCATTGTAGATGGGTTGGCTTTGACCGAGTTTGTTGATAAATTGTACGACTAGTGGCTGTACGATTTCATGAGCTTCGCGCAGTTCCGGGCTATTTTTAACACCCATTAAATGATTTACCACCCCCCAACTCCAGGTAAGCCGTTCCGTCAGCTTTTCTAAGGGTTCTACTAAACCACTCCAAGTCGGCTGTACATTAGCCTCTAAGGTGGCAAGTTGCTGGTCAAGTTCTGCTAGCAACTGATTGAAGGCGGGTACTACTCGTTCTGGTTTAATCTCTGTAAAGGCAGGTAAACCAGTGCCTTGGAGTAAGGGATTATCGGAAATAATGGTACTTGCACTCATGATTTTGTGTGAACTGCGAACGAAAAAAAATCATTGTTGATTTTTATTTATATATCTTCTAATGTAACGATCGCTGTGCTATTTAGTATTGCCATTGTGGCAAAAAGCTAAAAAAAACGATAATTCCTCACAAAAGTATCCCGATATAACTATTTTGTTTGGTATTGGAACAACATTGTTGGGGATTGGGCATTGGGCAAAACCTTAGCTAGCCGCTAACAGCACTCAGCACTCTTGAGGGACATTGGACATGGTTATTCTCTCTCATCACCTTTGTCTTCTTCATTTACTCGGCAGTTCTAGAAATTTCAAGGAAAGTGCCTGAGATAATATAATCATCCAGGCATCTTCTCAACAGGTGGCTAATGATGACCGAAACAGAAAAGGATACAGGCAACTAAATTTATTTATGGAAATTGTTAATTTTGAATTTTGAATTCGGAGCGTTCGCCCTTGGCGTCTCGAAGAGAAGCGACGTGACTAGCCTCTTACCCAGTTCTCAATCAACAGAAGTTTTTTATCCAAGCTCGGATGGTGAACCTTTAGCAGAAAGTTATGCTCATTTATGTGCTTTACTGGCAACTTTAGAAGTATTGAGGCAATATTTGCTGGATCGGCAAGCAACGGTTTTGAGTAACCAGTTTCTCTATTATGCTCAGGGTTTTCCAAGGTTATGGGTAGCTGCTGATGTAATGGTGATTTTTAATGTCGCTCCTGGAGGACGGGATAATTACAAGATATGGGAAGAGGGACAAGTGCCTGTAGTAATCTTTGAAATGACCTCCGAGGGTACTAAAAACCAGGACACGGGTTTCAAGAAGACGCTCTATGAACAGTTAGGCGTAATAGAGTACTGGTTATTTGATCCCAAGGGAGAGTGGATTAAGGAGAAATTGCAAGGGTATCGACTGCGAGGTGAGGTGTATGAGCCAATTACAGATAGTCGATGTGAACCTTTGCAGCTGCGCTTGCAAATAGAAGGGCAACTGATTGGTTTTTATCGAGAAGACACTGGAGAAAAGTTGCTGATTCCAGAGGAGTTGGCAAAGGCACTGAAACAGGAAAGATTGGCGAGAGAACAAGCAGAGTCGCAGGTGGAAAGGTTGAAAGAACAACTGCGATCGCTTGGCGTTGACCCTGATATTATCTAGCTATACATTTGCGATCGCATGTGGCGGGTGCTTCGCACTATCACAAAAAGACGCGATCGTGTACTATATCAAACAGGTAAATTGTCCGTCAGCATAGGCGTTTCCTTGAAAGCGCAGTTTCAACCGAAGAATTCCACATTTTCAAGGCGTGTAAGCGTACAAATTAACTGACCATCAGCGAGCTTCCTTACAAACCGCAAAGGAAGGCTCTATATTTCCATATTTATGATATTATTTGGCAACTCATCTTTTTACTCGTAAAATCGAAGACAAGATCAAGGTCAGTAGAAAAGAGTCCCTAAATTAATGAATACGTTAATCAGTCAGGGTGGAAGAGCTATCACTAAATTTCAGGTGATAGACCGGATAAACGATATAGCTTGGCAAGCTCACCAAGGCAGCGTTGCGGCGATTATTCAGCTATTGAACGAAAAGCTAGCCCAGTCGTGTGTCAGAACTAGAGCCATTTTTTCTGATGGTGTCTTACAAATTCTGTGCGAGGCAGCTAAAGTAGAGCAACTTGAGCAATCTCCCCTGGTAGAACAAATCCAGCAAATTCTTGAGTCTATCGCCCCACGTCACATTCGCCGCGTCAAGATCAACAGTCGGATTGTTCGAGAACAACAATTGCTGTGGTTAAAAGAAATAGATAGCGATCGCGAAAATCAATTGCTTTGGTCACAGGAAATTACATTAATTCAGCCAAATGTTGTAAAGCAATTAATTAAAGATTTCACAGAAGCTCAAGCTGAACTAGGAAAACCAAATTATCCTAAAACTCAAGTCTCTCGTCCTTTAGTACTCATTAACAAAGAAAAATACAAAAATAAACCTAAAACAAAGATATTAGCAGCAGCAGGTTTATGCTCGCTGTTATTGCTTAGTTGGGTTGTTTATGCCCAGCTAGGTAATAAATTGAAAAACCTAATACAACCAGAAACTTCCAAATCTTTAACTACAGAAAACACTAACGATAGCAAAGCCCAAATACCGTCTCGCGCTCCTAACAATACCTTTTCTGAGCCTTCTGACGATCCATTTCAAATATCTGTGCGAATTGCCAACCAAGCTTCTGCATCTGGAAAAACAGCTACAACCTCAACTCAGTGGTTAGAGATTGCTGCTAAGTGGCAACGGGCTTCAGATTTAATGAGTACGGTACCACAAACCCACAGCCGTTATCAAGAAGCTAAAATTCGTACTCAACTTTATAAAAAATACAGTGAGGCGGCACAGAAAGAAGCAGATAAGAGTAAATCTTAATTTTTTCTGATTGGAAGACTTCGATTAGTGATTAGTATTCCAGTAGCGATCAATGGATCGTTTACTTTACTTATCGCGCTTCATCCAAGCGCGTAAAACTAATTTCAATGGCTAACGCTTTTCTTGGGGAATAGGAGCAAATTCCCCACTTGATAATATTAGTTATACCACCGAACAGGCGCGAAAGGGTTTTAGATAACACATATTTAATTTCTGAAGATATCTATAAAGAAATCGACCTTATTGTGAATAAAGTCGATTTAATCAGGTGGATTCATTTATGGGGTTAATCCAAAATCCAAAATGTGTATGTTCTCTAACTTATGAGTTCTCCTGTTTCTTGCAGGGAGTGCAAGCGGCGGTAAATACCCTCGTAACGCAAGAGTTCATCGTGGCTACCCACTTCTACAATCTTTCCTTGCTCTAGAACGACAATTTTATCAGCTTCCCGGACTGTGCTTAAACGATGGGCAATAACAATGGTGGTGCAAGTGCCCTGAATCGATCGCATCGCTAGCTGAATTGAACGCTCAGACTCATAATCTAAACTAGAGGTGGCTTCGTCAAAAATCAGCACGTCTGGTTCCACTAACAATGCTCTAGCAATTCCCAAGCGTTGTCTTTGTCCTCCAGATAACCTGACACCTCGTTCTCCCACGACAGTGTAATAACCTTTGGGTAAGTGCTGCACTACTTCATCGACTCTGGCAATTCTACAGGCTTCTTGAACCTGCTCGAAAGTGGCATTCGTTCTGCCATAAGTCAGGTTATCCAAGATAGTACCGTTGAAAACGTCTACTTCTTGGTGAACGATCGCTAATCTTCGTCTATACTTACCGACATCCAAAGTGCGAATATCTTGACCATCAATCAGAATTTGACCTGCTTGAGGTTCAAAATATCGCAACAGCAATTTTACTAAAGTAGATTTACCAGAACCAGAACGCCCCACTAATGCCACTGTTTGGTATGGCTCAATCAACAAGTTGATATCTTGCAAAACCTGACGGTTGGCATCATATCCAAAAGTGAGGTGCGACAACTCAATTTTTCCAGTAAATTTATAAGGTGATTCTGTCTGGTTGCTTTCTTCTAAGAGACTAGCTGAATCAGATGCAGTTGGCTCTTGCAGAAATTCGTGAAACCGCAGCATGGAAGAATAACGACGGGCAAAAACTTCTGCCAAGCTACCAATAGGTTCTAATTCGGCATAAGCCATGCTAGAAAGAGTTAAGGTCATGACAAAGTGACCGAGAGAAATTCTCCCATTTACTGTTGCTGCTAAAGTTAAACCCAGTATTGCAAACACACAAAACTGAATTACGGTTCTTTGCCAAGTACCCAATATCGTATAACCTTTGTGGATGCGATAATCAAGCACCATTAGTTCGCGATTCAAACGTTGCTTTTGCCGCTTCAGTTCTCTAGCTTCTGTAGCAAATGCTTTCACCGTTTTGATATTGGTGATTAATTCGGAAGTGCGGCTTTCGGTGTTCTCTCCATATTTATCCAGACGAGTTTCGTACCTAATTAGCTGTTGTAAACCCTTCAAGCTGAAGCTGAGAATAATTACAAAGGAAATTAGATACAAAATTGCAATCCGCCACTCAATGAACAAGATAAACACAAAAATCCCCAGTACACGAGCCAGTTTAGGAATCAACTGTCCGGCGATTTCGGGATATGCCCAAGTGTGGTTAGCAACACCTCTAGCTACTCTGCCGGCAATGCGTCCAGGGTTATTTTCATCATAAAATTCTAGTGGCAGAGTCAGAACTTTAGCGATCGCTGTTTCGTTTTTCTCTCGACGCGACCTGAAAGCTATATCCCAATGAAACCAATTGGTTAACCAGGGTTGTGTTGGCGCTCTCACTACGGTGACAACGAAAATTAAACCCAGTAATACACCCAAAGATAGAGTTTTATTAACTGGGTAATTGGTGATGTCCGAAAAAGTTGCGATCGCACTTTGAAGTGGTTTGTCCAAGGGTTGAGCAGATAAAATGTTTAAAATCTGTCCGATCGCATAAGGGACAACCAAATCAATAACTTCGTAAACGCTGGATGCTCCAATACTAAAGAGACTCAGCTTCCAATCAGAGCGAAAGTAATTGACAATATCTTGAAATTTGGCCATGATGCACACCGTCCAAGAGCGCGATCGTAAACTTGGAATTTATATACTACAAAGGTATTACAAAAGTAGTCAAG
Organism: Nostoc sp. DedQUE07; assembly: GCF_034530975.2. Classification (NCBI taxonomy): domain Bacteria; kingdom Bacillati; phylum Cyanobacteriota; class Cyanophyceae; order Nostocales; family Nostocaceae; genus Nostoc; species Nostoc sp. DedQUE07. Next base: position 6,841 of record NZ_JAVRCC020000001.1, read on the forward strand.
AGCTAGATGACAAATCACTCTTTGGGAGTAGTTGGTAGCTCTTGAGGGAAAAATTCGAGGCGATAGCGGTAGAGAGCAACTGGTCGAAAACCAGCTTTAAAGTAATCTGGATCTTGGGATGAAAGATAGACAGCAGTAACTTGATCTGCTTCAATCACCGGATTAGATGTTGAAACTTGATGATAAGCCGTAGTAGATTCTACAGAGTTTAAATAGGGGCGCGAACCGCCTTTAAATAGTTGTTGAAACACTTCTGTGGTGATGAACTTGCCATCAGGGGTAGTTTCTGTAGCACGTGCAGTCACAATAGAAACTAGTTGGCGACTGCTACGCAAGAACGTAATTTGACGATTAGGTGAATCTGGATCTACTTTGACTGATAACACTGCTTTATCCCCTAAATAAGCTCTTGCCAAATTCAAGCTATTAAACGCTCTATCCGCTACTAAAATTGGGGATTTGTCACCTATCTGAGTAAGTATTTTTAATCCAGAAATAGGTGGTTGCTGTTTCACAAATCTTACTACAAAACTCACAGGCTGATTTAATTGCCGATGATTACCTTCAAACCCTGGTGTTACAATTTCTGGTGCTAAAGGCGCAGCTAAATCTACTAAGGTACTTGTAACTTTCCAAGTTCCAGCCATCCATTCAGGGTAAACTAAATCACCCGAAGCAGGTTGCACTGAAGTTAGTTTTTCCCATTGGGGAAAATTTGCTAACCTTTGAGATAACTCTCCTGCAAAAGCTTCACCATCCCACAGAAGGAATAAAAACAGCAAGCAAAAACTCCAAATTATCTTGATTACAAGCATTAGCAGTTTTGTATTTAATGGTTATTGTTTACCGATTAAAAATTAAGTAATTTTCTGTAATAAATTAAAACTTTGTAGTGAGATAATTAGCCCTATCCCGAATTTATAGTGATAGCATGACATTGGCATTAGGTATGATTGAAGTTTATGGCGTTCCCACAGCAGTGGAAGTGGGAGATGCCATGTGTAAAGCTGCCCGTGTAACCCTTGTTGGTTATGAAAACACTGATTTGGGACGAATTACTGTCTTAATTCGAGGAGCTATAGGCGAGGTGAATGTAGCAGTGACAGCAGGATTAAAGGCGGTGCTGCGAGTTGACGGTGGCGAGGTACTTTCTAATCACATTATTCCCCGTCCCCACGAAAATTTAGAATATGTTTTACCGATTCATCGCAGCGTTAATATCGAGCAGTTCAGTGCAGATATCCGATTTCCTCCACCCCTATCAGTTTAGCTGTATTAAATTTCTGCTGGTAAAGGTTGCCAAACTTCCCCATACTTCTCTTTTAAAGTTTCCCAAGCTTCCACTTGTCCTAGTTCATATTCTCCTGGTTTACCCCATTGTAAAAATAAGCTTAAAGCAGACTCCTGTTTATCATCTAAAAATCGAATGGCATAGGTTGTAAAGTTACCTCTTTTCGCTTCACCTGTTTCAAATTTAACCTGAATAATTCTGTCCATATTCAAATGAAATTCAAAGCCTTCGGTGTGCATATTTGCATACTTACCCTTTGGTAATTCTGCATAAAATAGCTTTTCAATCTTGCCCCGTGCTTCTAATACAGCCGCGCTGCTAGTAACAATTAAACGCAAAGTTCCAAGAGTCTCACAAGCTTCTAAAAAGTCTTTTAATGTTGTGGTCATTTGTCATTTGTCCTTTGTCATTTGTCGTTGGTTAAACGATGATTCATAATACCAATTCAATTAATGATTGCAACATATCCTTGGGTAAAGACGCGATTCATCGCGTCTCTACAAATGGTTTATTTGTCGCATTCTTTTTTCAAATTGGTATAACTAATGCCCAATGCCCCATGCCCCATTCTCAATCCCTATTTTTCGTATTGTTCATAAGCCGCAACAATGCGCTGAACTAGCGGATGGCGCACGACATCTTTTTGAGAAAATTCGCAAAAAGCAATACCTTCAACGTGTTTTAAAATTTGTAAAGCTACTCCTAAACCCGATTGTTGGTGAAGTGGTAAATCAGTTTGTGTCATATCGCCTGTAATCACCATCCGCGAACGGAAACCCAAACGAGTCAAAACCATTTTCATTTGAGCAGGTGTAGTATTTTGCGCTTCATCTACAATTACAAAAGCGTTATTAAGGGTGCGTCCCCGCATATAAGCCAGTGGTGCGACTTCAATTACACCGCGTTCCATTAAACTGGGTACTTTTTCTGGATCGATAAATTCATAAATAGCATCGTAAAGTGGACGAAGATAGGGATTAACTTTCTGCTGTAAGTCTCCAGGCAAAAAACCGAGCTTTTCACCAGCTTCGACAGCAGGGCGAGTTAAAATTAGCTTTTCAAATTGGTTGGCAAGGAGTGCTTGGACGGCGACAACAACAGCGAGATAAGTCTTGCCAGTACCAGCAGGGCCAATTCCAAAGGTAAGATCGCGTTTGCGGAGTGCGTCGATATATTGACGCTGGCGGAAGGTTTTGGCACGGACTTCTTCACCCCGGCGACTTTTGGCGAGGACATTTCGCTGTAAATCTTGTAGTTCCCCTTGCCGATCGCTATCTATGGCTTGACGGGCTGTTAAAATATCAGCACTGGAAATAGTATTGCCTTTAATCCAAAGGTCTTCAAGCGATCGCACTAATCGAGAAGCCAAATCAATTTGCTTTTCAGTACCAGAAATCACTAATTCCTGTCCGCGTAGCACTAAAGTGGCTCCTGTTTGCTGAGATAAGATTTTGAGATTTTCTTCTCCATCTCCAGCTAGAGCGATCGCACTGGTAATATTCGGCAGCTGAATTGTTAAGGCACCTGCCATAGTATTTCTTAATTGGTGAGGATCTGTATTTGACAAAGGTTAATTTTTCTCGCTAACGGCGAATTTATACTTTTATTACCTACATTTTGAAAAATATTTGCAACAAATTAATCATCCATAGGGGCGTACAGCTTGCCCTCATCCCCTAACCCTTTCTCCCAATAGGGAGAAAGGGAACTGGAGAATTTACTCCCTCCCAACATGGTAGAGGGGCTGGGGGTGAGGGCATAGCCCCTACTGGTGAAGAGTTCAAAAAAAGATTTAAAAATCTTTTTGTTACTTTCCATCTTTATAAAAATTCTGAGCGGAGGTAACAACAACCGCTCAGATTTACTCTTTAGTTTCAACCTAACGGAGGCGCGGTTTAACAATGGGTTTAGGCCCATCATTTCGCGGTTCTCTCTTAATCGGCGGTGGCGATCGATCTTCAGTGTCTTCATCAAAAGACATACCCTCCCGGCCCGGAGTGGTGCTGCCGTAGATATCCAGGTATGTTGATTGCCCAGCTGCGGCTGCGGCTGCGGCAATTACTGTACGAATTGCCTGAATATTGCGTCCCCCTCGACCAAACACTTTTCCTTTATCTGTGCTTTCAAAGGCGATGCGAACCCAAACCCGGTTGAGGGCCTGAGAAATTTCACAATCGACGCTTAATGTTTCTGGAGATTCCAAAAACGGCTGTACCAAAAACCGAACCAGCTCAACATAGTTGGGGCTAGCTGTTGGGAGTTTTGTTCCGAAATTATGATGCGGCTGTTGCACTGACCTGCTCAAAAACATTAGCTTTTACTAGAATGCGACGAACGGTATCAGTGGGTTGAGCGCCTTGTTGTAGTCGCTTGACGATACCGGGAACGTCTAGTCGCACTTCATCAGTTCTGGGGTTATAATAACCCAATTCTTCTAAGGGACGGCCATCGCGGCGAGCGAGGTTGTTAATGGCGACAATGCGGTAACTTGCTTCCCGCTTTTTACCGAATCGTTTCAAGCGCAGTTTGATCATGGTTGAAGAATCATTCTCCTGTAGTTAGATATTAATTAGCAACTAATTGGTGAGGAAGTAACCTAAATCTGGCTGCTGCCGATAAATTAAGGGTTAGTTTCCTCTGCTAATAAATTCTGAGGTCGAAATGCTAATTTTAGCACTGCCTAGCATTTGCTGCTATTTGTCATTAGTCATTTGTCCTTTGTCATTGGTCATTAGCGAATGGCACGATTGTAAAGCTATAAGCTTTACCCTAACGGGTTAAGAGCCTGGAGGCTCCGCCTCCAGTGGCTTGACCAGAGGCAGAGCCTCTTGGAATACATTCCCAGTCTGAAGACTGGGAACGAGGTGACACAAGCCTTTCGCCTTTTCGTTAGTGCCATTCGCTCATTAGCAAATTACCAATGCCCCATGCCTAATGACTAAAGATTGCCAAAGCCTTTTTTCTTTTTATCTTTGGGTTTTTTCTTTTTTGTGGCTGAGGCACCATCATAACCTCGCCATCCTGGGGCTGCGGGACGATTACCAGCACCGGCGAAGGCGTTGCCCATACCGCCGCCACCGCCGAACATTCCCGGCATTCCAGGGAAGCCGCCTTGACCCATTTGCTGCATGAGCGATCGCATTTTTTGGAAATCACCCACCAGTTTGCTGACATCTGACTCTCTATAGCCTGAGCCAGCAGCAATCCGCCGCCGCCGACTGGGAGAACTGGCTAATAAATCGGGGTCGTGGCGTTCTTGGCGAGTCATGGAGTTAATCATCGCCTCACAGCGCTTTAACTGGGTTTCTCCCTGTTTGAGTTGATCGTCTGAAAGCTTGTTCATCCCTGGAATCATCTTGATCAAGCCTCCCAGAGAACCCATGTTCTTTAGCATCCGCAGCTGCTTGAGAAAGTCAGTAAAGTCAAACTTTGCTGACAAAATTTTCTCCTGCATTTTCTCAGCATCAGCTAAGTCAAACTCTTCCTGGGCTTTTTCTACCAAAGTTAGCACATCGCCCATTCCCAAAATTCGGGATGCCATGCGATCGGGATAAAACGGTTGCAGTGCCTCGACTTTCTCACCCACGCCCACAAATTTAATCGGCGCTCCCGAAATCTTTCGCACCGAAAGCGCAGCACCACCACGGCTATCACCATCTAACTTGGTGAGAATTGCCCCAGTAATTCCAATCTGTTCGTGGAAGGTGCGGGTAAGATTTGCGGCCTCTTGACCAGTCATCGCGTCCACGACCAGCAGAGTTTCATGGGGTTGGACGGTTGCTTTGATGCGGGCTAATTCCGCCATCATATCTTCGTCAATTTGCAGACGACCAGCAGTATCAATAATTACCGTGTTGACACCTTCTGCTCTGGCGCGTTCTACACCTTGCCTTGCGATTTCTACGGGATCGGCGTCGCTTCCTAGTTCAAATACTGGTACGTCAATTTGCTTACCCAACGTTAGCAACTGGTCGATCGCTGCTGGGCGATATACGTCTGTCGCCACCAACAAGCAGCTACGCTCTAATTTTCTCAGATGTAAGGCTAACTTAGCGGTAGCTGTGGTTTTACCAGTACCTTGCAACCCAGCCATCAGAATAATAGTAGGCTGTGCCTGGGCTTCTGCGATGGGAACATTTTCTTCTCCCATCACCTGCACCAGTTCATCATGAACAATTTTGATGAACTGTTGGTCAGGTCGCACGCCGGTAATCACCTCGGCTCCCTGTGCCTTGGCTTCGACTTCGCTAATAAAATCTTTTACTACCTGGAGATTGACATCTGCTTCCAACAGGGCGCGGCGCACTTCGCGCAATGCATCTTGAATGTTGGATTGAGAAATTTTGTCCTGTCCCCGCAGTTTTTTCCAGGCGGATTCTAAACGGTCAGATAATGCATCAAACATAATGTAATTACAGGTAGTTCGCCAATGGGGAATTCTAAACCGCCGATGAATGCGATCGCGAATTTCCACTAAAGTTTTAACGTGCTATCTACCAGCTTAGTATTTTTCACCGCGACTGTAGCAATCAGATACCTTCCTTTATTGAACTGGCAAACTGTCCTTTAGGTGGAAATTTTGATTTTTTCAGAGGGAAAATGCCAACACTACAGATGAAGTCAGTAGTTTAGTGTGAATAGTTGAGAAAGTGTAGGAGAGCAAAAATATATGAAAGAATATAGAGCATATATGTGTGACTTTGGGCATCAGTGGACTCTTTTCAAGGATAAACAAGACCCTGAAGATGAAGGAGACTGTGTATGCTCAGAAGGTCATCCCGCAGTAACACTCAGCAAGCAACCAGCACTTGATGATGTTCAAATAACTTTTAGACCAGCAGGTAGAGTAGTAGATACAATCAAGGAGCAGGTTCATGGACGAGGTAAATACTACATAGTAATCTCCAACTTAGCAGGCACACAGGAGAGAGTTTCAAAAAAAGTATATTCTTGGGAAGAGATATATCAAATTAGTAAAAGGTTTGATAAGCGTTCATTTGAATGGGCATTAAATTACTGGAAAAGTCTTTCTCTTTGACTCGATTCTAGGTAGAATTGACAAGCTTCAGCAAGAATAAATTCAAAAATTATTTATCAGTTAGGTAGCTACGGTAGCCAAGATGTCGCAGCGAATCAAAGTATACTCATACTCGATATACCATTCGTCAAATTCATATATTGGTATCGCTCTTGCTGAAAAAGCTTTGCAGGGTTTACCTGTTGATATTGAACGACGACCAATTTACATACCAAAGGAGCGAGGTATAAAGATAGTTGATTTACAAGGACGAAGTGAAAACGCCCTGTTATCGTCGTATCACAAAGAAGATTGTCTACGGTGGGCAAAAAAGTACGGCATTGAAATTCGGCTCAAGGAGTTTGAAGAATTTGGTCGGTGGGTAAAACGCTGGGAGAAAATGAAGTTTGGCCGCGAAGAACTTCCTGCAAGAGCGTATTACGCGGCTTGTGGAACTGGGAAGGAGCATCTGCTTGATGCCGCGTTCTTTCGAGCGACGTACATCGATCAGCTTGATGTCAACGATGAGTCTGTGATTAAGAAAGTTGCAGATGATGTTGGGTTGAATGGCGATCGCATTCTTGAGTTAATCTACGGGGAAGCAGCAAAACTTGCAGCAGTGGCAGCTTTGGCAGAATACGAACAGTTTGGCTGTCCCGGAGTCCCGACTTGGGTAGTTGAAGGTGAGAGGTTTTGGGGAAAGGATCGTGTTGATTGGGTAACAGAAAAGGTAAAACAATTATGTAATACTGCTGTTACCAAAACAGTACTGAGTGCCGAGTGATAATTTTTCAGGTGAGTTGGAAAAATCATCACTTTGCTTCTTTGTTTATTCCTGGTCTAACTCCTTGACCTGATACCAATTTTACATGAGGCTACACATTATTTTGACCCCTCCCAACCTCCCCTTAGCAAGGGGAGGTGCCGCAGGCGGTGGGGTTCTTTCTATGCGCCTTCATAAAGAATTGCTATTAGCTAGTTATTTTTTAGTTGTTACCTGACGAATCGGCAACTCAATCACAAAGTCTGTACCTTTGCCAAGCTCAGATTGGCAGTATATTTTACCGTTGTGTTTTTCTGTAACTATCTGATAGCTGATAGACAGTCCCAAACCTGTACCTTTACCGACAACCTTAGTAGTAAAAAATGGATCGAACAGTCGAGAAAGGACTTTTTCATCTATGCCGAGTCCGTTGTCGGCGATGCGAATGACAATCCAATCTTTATTGAGCAGGGAGGAAGAAATTCGGATTTTGCAGGGGTTTTTTGCCAGTGCTTCAGAAGATTCCTTTGTGGTTCGTTCTTCTAGAGCATCAATGGCATTGGACAGCAAATTCATAAATACCTGATTCAACTGACCGGGATAGCATTCTATTAGAGGTAAAGTACCATAATCTTTGCTCACATGAATGGTGAGGCTATCAGCTGAAGGCTTCAAACGGTTTTGTAAAATCATTAATGTACTGTCGATGCCTTCGTGAATATTGGCTGGTTTGAAGTCAGCTTCGTCTAGGCGCGAGAAGTTCCGCAAAGATGTGACAATTTCCCGAATGCGTTCAGTGCCGACCTGCATGGACTGGAATAATTGAGGTAAATCTTCGACCAAATACGCTATTTCGGCTTTTTTGAAGAACTCTTGGATTTCTGGTGCGGCATCAGGATAATGATGCCAATAAAGTTGCACATAGCGAAGCAATTCTTGCGTGTATTGATGAGCGTGTTCTAAGTTGCCGTGGATAAAATTAATCGGGTTATTAATTTCATGGGCAACTCCCGCCACCAGTTGCCCCAAACTGGCCATTTTTTCAGCGTGGATAATTTGCATTTGGGCAGTACGCAGTTCATTCAGTGCTTGGGCGAGTTGATTCGCTTCTTCACGAGTTTGACCCAGCAAACTAGATTGTTGAAATAAGTTGGCTTGACGCAGCGCTACACTGAGTTGAGCCGCCACTTGAGTGACAAATTCCAATTCCGCTTCTTCCCAATGACGTGTATGGGTGCATTGGTGAATGCACAACAACCCCCACAGTTCATCCCCTTCCATCAATGGCACAATAATCTGTGCTTTGACTTGGAATCGCTCAATCACATCCAGATGAGGTACTTTCGAGCCAACGCTGTTGACATCAGATATTACTTGCACTTGCCCTTGGCGATATTGGGGTGCGTATTGATCGCCGAAGCAATAGTCTTGCACCTTCACAGCGAGGGCAGAATCGAACTTGGGTAAGACATCTTCAGCAATAAATTCACCACTGCAAAAACCAACATTAGGATCGAAGCGGAAAATGCCAACTCGATCTGTATTTAGCGATCGCCGCACTTCCTGTACTGTAGTCTTAAGGATCGTCTCCAAATCCAAAGATTCCCGAATTTTGACGACCAAATCAAATAAAATCCGGCGCTGTTCAGCCGATTGTTGCAGTTCATCAGCGCGAGTTTGAATTTGAGTCACCATTTGAGAACTTTGCAGTGCCACTCCCAGTTGGCTAGCAACCTGTCCCAAAAATTCCACTTCCACACTATCCCACTGGCGCGGTGCGGAATGTTGATAGGCAGCCAGCAATCCCCACAAATTCCGTCCTACAAAAATTGGGGTTAACGCATAAGCGCGAATCTTGAACTGCTCCAAAATCTCTAGGTGACAGCGCGAGTGTCCAGCTTGATAAATATCCTCTACAGCAAAATTTTCGTTGTTGCGGTAGCGTCCGCCTTTGGTTTCTTGAAGGTGGGTATCTTCCCAAACGAGATTTTTGCCAAAGGGATTAATACTGTCCCACTGTGCCTCAACCATACCAAAATTACTGACGAATTCGCCACTCCAGTCTGGATTAAAGCGATAAACGCCAACCCGCTCAACTCGCAGCAGTTTACATACTTCTTGGCAAGTAGTTTTTAGAATTAAATCAATATTTAAAGAGGAGCGAATTTTCCCAACCACTTCAGTTAATGCTCGTTGCCTTGCGATCGCATCTTGTAGGGCAGAAGCCTGTTGTTTTGACTGAGCCAAATTCTCGGCTTGCTGAATCGCGACTCCCAATTGTGCCCCTACCTGTCCGAGGAACTCCACTTCGTAATTTGCCCATTGACGCGACCCAGAGTGTTGATATGCTGCTATCAATCCCCACAGTTTTGGGCCGATGAAGATGGGCGCTAAGGTATATGCTCGAATCTTAAATTGCTCCAGAATATCAATGTGACAACGCGAGTGTCCGGCTTGGTAGATGTCGTTGACAACAAAACTTTCGTTATTGCGGTAGCGTCCACCTTTCGTTTCTTGGAGGTGGGTATCTTGCCAAACGAGATTTCTGCCAAAGGGATTGATTCTATCCCACTGCGCCTCTACCATGCCGAATTGGCTGACAAATTCGCCGCTCCAATCTTCATTAAAGCGATAAATTGCTGCCCGCTCTAACTTCAGGAGTTTGCAGAGTTCTTGACAGGCAGTATCTAGAATAATTTCAGTATTTACAGAGGAGCGAATATTTCCTACCACTTCCGTCAACGCACGTTGGCGTGCGATCGCATCTTGCAGTTCTGCTGTGCGTTGTTTGGTTTGTTCTAGGGTTTCTGTCTGCTGCATTGCTATACCAAGATGGCTGGCAGCTTGAGTGAAGAATTCAACTTCGTGAGGACACCATTGCCGAGGAGCGGAGTGTTGATAGGCTGCCAGCATTCCCCACAATTTTGCACCAATAAAAATCGGTGCGATCGCATACGCCCGAATCTGAAACTGTTCTAATACTTCAATATGACAACGAGCGTGCCCTGCATCGTAAATATCAGCTACAGCAAACGGCTCATTTTTGCGATATCGCCCTCCCTGAGTTTCTTGCAAATGTGAATCTTCCCAAACTAAATCCTGTCCAAAGGCGGTCAATGCATCCCAAGGATGTTCTGCAAAGCCCAAGCGATCGATAAAACTACCGCTCCAATCTTCATTGAAGCGGTAGATTGCAACTCGCTCAATCTTCAATTGCCGACAAATATCTTGACAAGAAGTCGAACAGAGAGATTCTATATTTACAGATGCACGAATCTTAGCCAAAATCCTCGCCAATATTTTTTGATATTGAACCGTTAGCTGTAGCTGTTTGTGACACTCTTGCAGGCCTAAGTGATTCGACGTTTCATAACTGTTCGCTGTCATAAATTATAAATAAAATAGACTACCTACTTTAAGTATTCCCTTGTTTATTTGTAATTGCTCAACTAGTCTTAGTTAGTGGAGAGTCTTGATTACTTGTAGTTTGCTCTGCGGTTTTTAGTTTCTAGATTTTCTTTCATAGCTTTACTATCAAGGCTTCTTTTGCCTTGTTCGATAGTTGTTTGAGGTCGGGCAGTTTTTCTATTTATTCAGTTAATCTCTATCTCGGTCTCTTGTTAAGAGTGTTGAGCAATTACAAAATCAATTCATAATTAATTTTGGGTATAGAGCGGTCTAACTTCAATTATGAAAAATAGAAAACTGGTAAGTATTTTTATTCAGAGACACCGGGATTTATCCGTAGTGTAAAAATTACATAAAGAACTCATATTTGATTGCGTGAAAAAACTCAGTATAATTCAAAGAGTCTTTTTGGTCTTGCCTCTTGCCTGCAAAACCAAGTTAGTTCTCCAAATCAAAATGGATTCCTATATTTCTCTCTTACTGCCAACAGAATTCAAAATATAGAGAGCCTGCTACTCAAGGTGTAATAAACACTAGGGGCACACAGCTAGCTGTGCGCCCCTACAAATCACCTATATTCCAACTTACAAAAGTTTCAGGTTATGAAATCCAGATTACTTAGTAATGATTTAGGTTAATGCCAGCTTCTTTTGCCATTGCTTCTAACCCATTAATTTGTAGGGTTTTAATTGCTTTGGTAGACAACTTTAATCTCACCCAGCGATTTCCGGCTTCCCACCAAACCCGCTTGTCTTGCAGATTAGCGTGCTGAAGGCGTTTAGTACGGCGGTGGGAGTGAGAAACAGAAAAAGCGTTATTTGCCTTCTTACCAGTTAGTTCGCAGCGACGGGACATAGCTACTATCTCCAGATTGTTATTTTAATACAGCCTTTCCATTTTAGGTCTTAGGCAGCAGAAGTGGGGAGATGAGGAGGGGGAGCAGGGGAGGCAGAGGGGCAGGGGAGCAGGGGAAGAATAACTATTAGTTATTGAACCAATGCCCAATGCCCAATGCCCAATGCCCACTCACCACTATTTACTCGCTTGTTCCGTTAGCTTGGTGAGTACCTCATTCGATCGCTCGACGAAGGATTTCATTCCCTCAGCGTCAAATCCTTTCTGAGACATCAGCGCTAAATCGTAGACGTGTTGGCAAATCAAGTTGACTAACTGATCTGTAGACGATTCACCGTTACCTTGAATGATACTACCTTGGTTAATATTTGCCAGATTTTGAATTAGCGGGTGAGCAGTATTCACCAGCAAAATGTGGTCTTCGGGAAACTCAGCTGACTGCTGCTGCATCATGGCGTTCATTTCGCGCAGGCGGCGGAGAATCTCTGGTAAAAGCACGATCGCAGGTGGTGTACCTTGAGGATCGTCTGATTTCAAAGCTTCGGTACGGATGTTGAGTTTGGGTTTGTTGAGGGATTTCTCAAATAACTCTTTGATCGTCTCACTCCGAGTTTTATTCGTCTTGGGATCGACAATTTCCTTATCTTTATCTTGTTCCAGCAGAGTATTATCTAAATCTGAGTCTACCCGCGTAAACTTGACATCCTGATATTCCCGCTCTAGGAAGTTGATAAAGTGGGTGTCGATGAAGGAGTCCATAAACAGGACTTCCAAACCTTGATTTTTGTGCAGTTCTATGTATGTAGATTGGGTTGCTTCATCGGTGCTGTAGAAAACCCGATTTTCGTTGCGTTCTTTGTTGCGTTCTAGATACTCTTTCAGCGTAGTATAAGGAGCGCTGGGTGCTGAGTCAGAACTGGGTGAAGGAGTGACATCTTGCCAAGCATCGCCGTCTGAAGACTGTACTTCAACGACTGGAGTTTCAGCAGCAACTTTTTCTGTCAACTTGGCGGTGGTGCGGAAGACAATGATATCTTCGATTTGTTTTTTGAATTTCTCGTCGTTGAGAACGCCGAATTTTACAAAAGTGCCGAGGTCTTTCCACGCGCTAATGTATTGTTCGCGGTTGTCGCGGAAAAGTTCTTTGAGGCGATCGCCTACTTTTTTGGCAATGTAGTCACCAATTCTCCGCACGGTGCGATCGCCTTGCAAGGCACTCCGCGAAACGTTTAGGGGAATATCAGTACTATCAATTACACCCCGCATCGGCATCAAAAATTGCGGGATAATTTCTTCGCAGTTGTCGCTAACAAAAACTTGATTGCAAAATAGCTTGATTTGCCCTTTGGTAACATCTACATCCGGTCGCATTTTCGGGAAATACAGAATCCCGTTGATGATAAAGGGATAGTCTGTATTTAGATGTACCCATAACAATGGTTCTTCCTGGAAAGGATACAGGTAGCGGTAAAACTCTAAATAATCTTCTTGAGTCAGATTACTCGGAGACTCTCGCCACGGTGCTTTTTGCTTATTTATTACTTCGCCATCTAGTTTAATCGGGACTGGCAAAAAGTCGCAGTATGTCTTGACAAGATTCTTAATTCGTGCAGATTCGAGAAATTCTTCTTCTTCCCCTTGCAGGCTGAGAATAATAGTAGTACCGCGAGTTGTCCTGGGCGATTCTTCCAGGGTGAAAGCTGGAGAACCATCACAAGACCAGTGAACCGCCTGTGCCCCTTCTTGATAGGATAAGGTATCAATTTCTACCTTTTGCGCCACCATAAAAGAAGAGTAGAAACCAAGACCGAAGTGACCGATGATCGGTTGATCTGATTTGCCTTCATATTTATGAATAAATTCTTCAGCACTAGAGAAGGCAACTTGATTGATATATTTCTTAACTTCATCTGCGGTCATTCCGATACCGTTATCGGAGATGGATAGAGTTTTTTTATCTTTGTCAATGGCAATTTCAATTTCTGGTTCGCCGATATCTCCAGCATAATCGCCGGCGCGGGATACCATTTTTAGCTTTTGGATGGCGTCTACAGCGTTGGATACCAGTTCCCGCAAGAAGATTTGATGATCTGAATAGAGCGACTTCTTAATGATCGGGAAAATATTCTCAGTATGAATACTGATAGTGCCTTGTTCTAGCATAATTGGTAATTTTCGATGTTAGTATCTGAAACGATGATAGTAGGTAATACAACCTAGCCATCTGTTTTCCAGGATAAACCCGGAGAACACAGAAGGACATGATACCAATTAGGATTTTAAAAGCATAGCTTAGGCGATCGCACCTTTTTTGAGCATTGTTTGCCGCCATTTTCTGATTCGGATTCCCCTACTTCCGACTCCCCACTCCCCAGATTGCTGTTTAAGTATTACTAGAATTCTTCTCCAACACCAAAAAATAATGGTATGGATAAGTGGGATCGATAAATTCTTGCTTAACAGTTAACCCAGCTTTGGCAACAGAGTTTAAAATCCGCGTTTTCGGATATCCTTTTAAACCCATTTCCCAGCAGTGTTCGTCACAGACTGGCGTTGTACTCCAGAATTTTGGCACATTGAATAGTAAATGCCTTGGTCTGCCGGAGAAAGAGGTTTTCACCTGAAACGAGAGGTATTGAGTGCAATAAGGAATTGAAATCACCAAAAATTTCTTGGTTGCAATAGCAAGTTTTCTCAATGCTTCTTCTGACTCAGGGTAGGGGAAGTGTTCCAGCACTTGAAATAAGACAATCGCATCAAATTTATCTTTTGGTAAGGAAAAATCTGTAGTCAAATCTAAAATTATTTCTGGTTTGAGGCTGGGGTCAACATCAGCAGTGGAGACGTTGTATCCATTATTCTTCAGGATGTCTGTTAATAGAGAATTAAAAATCCCAATTTCCAGAACGTTTTTTACCTGATTACCCAGCGAAAAAATTAAACGCAACTGGTGATGATAACTGATGAGGCGATTTTTTGATAAATATTCTGAATTTCTAATATCTAACGAGGTGATGAGTTGCATAAATAAGCCTACCTAAGCTGAGAGATTAATAAATTTGGTGGGTATACAACTACAGGATTCCCGGAACAATCATCAAAATAACAGTACCTTGTTTCGTTTGTATACACTACATCTCCTAGAAGGCTACGGTACACACACATCTTGGTAATGAAGCCCAAACCTTGGATTTACCCCCCTTAATCCCCCCGATGTATTGGGGGGAAATATCCGGTTCTCCCCCTTTACAAGGGAGAAATATCCGGTTCTGCTACTTACTAAGGAGGGAAATATCCGGTTCTCCCCCTTAGCAAGGGGGAGTTAGAGGGGGTGAGAAGGACTTGTATACACACCGTAGCCTAGAAGAAGAGAGGCTTTGAAGGGGGATTTTTCAGGGCAAAATATCACTAACACCAAACGTATTACTTTAACGAGTAGGATTTTACGCGCTAAAGTATTTGGCTAACGGGTGATAGGTAATAATCGCAGTGGTAGACTGTTCTGGATAAAGTTGTTCGCTTTCATCCATATACAAGTTAATCCTGTCAGTCTGCAATAACTCCAGTTGCTTGTATTGGTCTTGGATATTTGGACAAGCTGGATACCCAAAACTATACCGCGAGCCACGATAGCGTTGTGCTAATATATCCCGAATATTATCGGGTTCCTCAGCAGCAAAACCTAACTCCCGGCGAATTCTAGCGTGTGTCCACTCAGCTACAGCTTCCGCCACCTGCACCGCCATACCGTGGAAATACAGATAATCGGTGTATTGATTGGCAGCAAACAACTTTTGAGCGAACTCTGTGGCAATTTCCCCGACAGTCACCGCTTGCATTGGGAAGACATCAATAATTCCCGACTCCTTCGGTGCAAAGAAATCTGCTATGCACAGCCGCCTTAAAGACTTTTGTCTGGGAAACTCGAAAGTTGCAATCTGTTGTGATTGACTTTCTGAGTCATATATATGTAGAGAATTCCCCTCGGCTTGACAAGGGAAATATCCGTAAATCACCTGCGGATGTAACAGATTCTCCTCAATAATCCGCTGTTTCCAACTTTCTAAAACTGGGTACACTTTCTCCGCTAAGAAAGCCTGATATTCTTCCTTAGATTGTTCCTTTGGTTTGCGGAATTGCCACTGTCCAGCAACCAAAGCTTGTAAATCCAAGTGCCAGAATATTTCTTCGATGGGAATATCACTAGGCTGCAATAACTTCGTTCCCCAGAAAGGCGGTGTGGGACGTTCAATATCTATTGCCACAGCTTCGGAACGCCTTGTATCTACTACTTTTGGTTCAGCAGATGTTTCTTCAGCAGTTGTCGCTTTTGGTTCTTTGTGGCCATTAGTCGAAACTTCAGCAGTTTCAACTTCGTTCAAAAATCCCTGCAAATCTTCCCAGTTATTAGTTGCCTTTGCTGGCATTAATTTATCCATGAAGTGCAAGTCAGAAAAGGCATCTTTGCCATAAACAACTTTACCTTTGTAGGTATTTTGGCAATCATCATAGACAAACTTGGGAGTTAACGCCGCACCACCTAAAATCACAGGGACACTAATTCCCTTTTCGTTGAATACCTCCAAATTCTCTTTCATGAAGGCGGTGGATTTTACCAGCAAACCACTCATTGCAATACAATCAGCTTTATGCTGTTCGTAAGCGTTGATGATGTTTTCCACCGGCTGCTTAATCCCCAAGTTAATCACCTTGTAGCCGTTGTTGGACAAGATGATATCCACCAAGTTTTTACCAATGTCGTGGACATCGCCTTTGACTGTGGCAATGATAAAGGTTCCCTTGGCATTGTTACCCGATTCTGATTTTTCCATGAACGGTTCGAGAAACGCCACCGCCGCTTTCATGGTTTCCGCAGATTGCAAAACGAAGGGTAGCTGCATTTGTCCAGAACCGAATAATTCCCCGACAACTTTCATGCCATCTAGCAGGAAGGTGTTGATAATCTCCAAGGGGGGATATTCTTCTAAGGCTTTTTTCAGATGTTCTTCTAAGCCGATGCGTTCGCCATCGATGATGTGACGTTTGAGACGTTCTGGGATGGGGAGACTTTCATCTAAGGAGCGATCGCGTTTAGTTGTTACCCCGGCAAACGCTGTGGTAAGCTCTCCCAAGGGATCGTAAACGCAAACATTACCCTCAAATTTCCGTTCGTCATAAATCAACTGGCGACAGATTTCTTGATGGCGGGCGTCAATCTTCGAGAGCGGTAAAATTTTATTAGCGCTGACAATGGCTGCATCCATTCCCGCCGTCGTCGCTTCATGTAAAAACACCGAGTTCAGCACCATCCGCGAGGCTGGATTTAAACCAAAGGAAATATTGGAAACACCCAAAATTACATGACATCCAGGCAATTCTTGACGAATCCGCCGGATTGATTCAATTGTAGCTTTACCGTTTTCTCGGTCTTCTTCAATCCCGGTGGAAATGGGTAAGGCAAGGGTATCAAAGAATATTTCTGTGGGTGGTATGCCGTATTCTACAGCTTGACGGTATGCGCGTTGAGCGATCGCAAACTTTTTGTCTGCTGTCCGCGCCATTCCATCTTCATCGATAGTACCAATGACTACACCAGCACCGTATTTTTTCGCTAACTCCAGCACCTTCAAAAAGCGCGGTTCCCCGTCTTCGTAGTTGGTGGAGTTCAGCAAACACTTACCACCAGCAACCTTTAAACCCGCCTCCATCTTTTCCCATTCGGTGGAGTCAAGCATTAAAGGCAATGTCACATTATTGACAATGCGCGAAACTAATTCGTGCATATCGCGCACGCCGTCGCGTCCCACATAATCGACGTTGACATCAAGGATGTGTGCGCCTTCTTTGACTTGCGCCCTCGCCATTGAAACGAGTCCATCCCAATCTTCCGCATTTAGCAAATCGCGGCATTTCTTGGAACCACTGGCGTTGAGACGTTCGCCAACAATCAAGAAGGAATTATCTTGGTCGTAGGGCTGAGTGGTGTAAATTGATGCTGCTGCTGGTTCTAAACTTGGTTGTCTAACTTTTGGCTTCAAACCTTTAGCGACTTCTGCCAATTGTTGAATGTGTTCTGGACGCGTCCCACAGCAACCCCCGATCACTTGGACACCCAAATCTTCAACAAAATGCATCAGCGACATCCGTAATTCTAACGGTGTCAGGCGGTAGTGCGCTTGACCGCCAACGTTTTCAGGTAAACCCGCGTTGGGTATACAGGAAACGATAAAAGGTGAATGTTCTGCCAGATACTTGATATGTGGTTTCATCAAGTCTGGGCCTGTGGCGCAGTTTAGACCGAGAATATCAATTGGGTAAGGTTCCAGAATTGTCAGCACAGCACTGATTTCTGAACCAACCAACATTGTCCCCATGCTTTCCATTGTCACAGACACCATCAACGGACGGCGATCGCCTTTTTTGGCAAACACTTCTTCAATGGCATTCAGCGCTGCCTTAATTTGCAGCACATCTTGGCAAGTTTCCACCAGAAATAAATCGACACCACCATCCCACAGCGCCTCTGCTTGTTCGGCAAAAGTAGCTTTCATGGTGTCAAAGTCAATGTGTCCCAAAGTTGGGAGTTTAGTTGTGGGGCCGATGGAACCTGCCACAAACCGGGGTTTTTCTGGCGTGGAGAATTCCGCAGCCACACGCTTGGCTAATTCTGCGGCTGTCTTGCTGAGGTAATAGGCTTGGTCTGCCAAGTCATATTCTGCCAGCACAAGGGATGTACTGCCGAAGGTATCGGTTTCAATGACATCAGCACCAGCCGCAAGAAAGTCTCGGTGAACCTTAGCGACAGCTTCGGGTTTGGTGTGGACTAAGTATTCGTTACAACCTTCATACTGCGGGCCGCCGAAGTCTTCAGCAGTCAGGTTTTGGGTTTGTAAGTTGGTTCCCATCGCCCCGTCGAAAACGAGGACTGGGCTATCTGGACTACGCAGGCGTTCAAGGAAAGAATGAGTCATATTTTCCTAGAATAAATGAGGATATCAAGTGAGTCTTGTGATACTCGACTTACTTTATTATTTTCCAAGATTGTGATATTTTCGGCATCTTTTCATAAAGTCTGTTTTGCTGAAACTCACCATTGGCTCATTTTGACCTGATTTATCAAGGTTGGCGACGGCAGAATTATGCAAAAGCGTCCTTATATCATGTGGCTTGATTGCTTATTAGAGCCGAAGAACCCCACCAAAGATACGCTTTGTCTCCTCTCCCCTTGCTAAGGCTACGGTTTACATACAAGTCTGAAATAGCTTATTAACCAAGCTTTTACCCCACCCTAACCCTCCCCTTATAAAGGGGAGGGAACTGGATTTCTTATTTCCCCCCTTTATAAGGCTACGGTGTATACACAAGTCCTAAAATCATTGTCTGGTAAGATACAAGCCTTGGTAGGCAAGGTTTTGAGTTAAGCGAACTGATTATCAATAGTGTCAGCTTATTGATAGAGTCCTAACGGAAAATCAAAGATTTTAAAAAAAATTTTCTGTTGTTTTTTGTTGATTTGATTGCCAACTCGACTTGTGTATACACGGTAGCCTTTATAAGGGGGGATTAAGGGGGGTAATTTACCGAGGAACGAAACGCAACCTACATTGGAGTTATTTTTTAGGCAAAACCTACGCAGTATTGACACAGGTGGGATTTAACTGATTCTACATATAGTCAGATGAAATATTTCTGCCAAGTTTCTTATCTTGGGATCACAGCTTAGAGTTGTTACTCCGTTCAGCTCAAAGATGGAAAAAACACTAGGAGTATAACTTGAGTCTTACTATGGATTTAAATTCTTTGTTCAATCTAAATACATTTATTGAATTATTACTGGGGATTAGTTTGAGCGCGGCGGCTGGCTTTCGAGTATTTGTACCACTGCTAGCATTGAGTGTGGCTTCAGTTTTTGGACATTTAGATTTACCGACTAACTTTGATTGGGTGGAAACACCTCAAGCTGTAATTGTTTTTGCAGTCGCTTGTTCGCTAGAAATTATCGGTTATTACATTCCTTGGTTGGATCATCTGCTGGATGTTGTTGCCACTCCTGCGGCATTTATCACCGGGACAATTGTCACAGCATCTGTTGCTCCAGAGATGAATCCACTGGCGCAATGGACGTTAGCTTTAGTTGCTGGTGGTGGAACCGCAGGATTAACTCAGGGATTAACGAATATATTGCGGATAAGTTCTACAGGCGTTTCCGGTGGATTAACCAATCCTGTTGTGTCAACCATTGAGCTGCTCATCGCCATCGGACTGTCTGTGCTGGCGCTAGCTTTACCAGTGGTAGCAGGAACGATCGTGATTGGTTTTCTAATAATAGCTATTCAAAGAATTTGGAGTTTCTTCTTGAATAAACCGTCTTCTCAAATTAACGAAACCGTTTCTCCATCAAGAGAATTGGGATAAGTACTTATGGATTTGTTTTATAGCTGCGACGCCGAATAGCCCGCACTTCTCTACGAGACGCTCCGCGAACGACAAGCTCAGTGACCATCGTAGACATCGCAATTATATCAATCCTAAATGAGTTGTGAAAATGCGCGATGTCCACATCCCCGACTTCTCGAACAAGTCGGGGATCTAATTTTTCACGAATGATTTAGGATCGCAATTATAAAGCGATCGTAGTTGTAGGATGTGTTCCGCTTTCGCGCTAGCACACCTTTTGAACTTTGTGAATGAGTCTTTGAACTCCGTTAACGAGTCTTTTATACTCGTGAATGAGTCTTTTAGCTCCGTTAACGAGTCTTTTATACTCGTGAATGAGTCTTTGAACTCCGTTAACGAGTCTTTTATACTCGTGAACGAGTCTTTTAGCTCCGTTAACGAGTCTTTTAGCTCCGTTAACGAGTCTTTTAGCTCCGTGAATGAGTCTTTGAACTCCGTTAACGAGTCTTTTAGCTCCGTTAACGAGTCTTTGAACTCCGTTAAGGAGTAAATGTTATTGCCAAGCGATCGCCTACGACAAGTATTGTATCCTAAGCACCCTGCAAATTTAAATATTACAGCCCTTTCTACGCAGATAGAACACATTAATCTAGCCTCACTCCCCATAACCTGCGATACACTAATCTGGTAAATATCGCTACAAAGTTGGTGAGGTTTGCAGGTGACAAACGAAGAACTGTTGCAAATTATTGAACGAGCTGCCAGGGAAAAAGCAACGGTGCTATCCCTCTATAACAAGAAACTCAGCAGTCTGCCACCAGAAATCAGCCAACTTTCAAGCTTGACAGCGCTAGCCCTCGATCAAAATCAACTCAGTAGCTTACCGCCAGAAGTCTGCCAACTCTCCAATTTGACAGCGCTAGACCTCAATAACAATCAACTAAGGAGCCTGCCGCCAGAAATCTGCCAACTTTCCAACTTGAGATGGCTATCCCTCTTTAACAATCAACTCAGCAGTCTGCCGTCAGAATTCAGCCAACTCTCCAACTTGACAACGCTAGCCCTAAATCACAATCAACTCAGCAATCTGCCACCAGAATTTAGCCAACTCTCCAACTTGACAACGCTAGCCCTAAATCACAATCAACTCAGCAACCTGCCGCCAAAATTTAACCAACTCTCCAACTTGACAACGCTAGCCCTCAATCACAATCAACTCAGCAACCTGCCGCCAGAATTTAGCCAACTCTCCAAATTGACTGAGCTATACCTTTCTAACAATCAACTCAGTAGTTTGCTGTCAGAATTCAGCCAACTCTCTAACTTGACAATGCTAGTCCTAAATCACAATCAACTCAGTAGTCTGCCGCCAAAAATCTGCCAACTCTCAAACTTGACTGAGCTACACCTCTCTAACAATCAACTCAGCAGTCTGCCGACAGAATTCAGTCAACTCTCAAACTTGCTTGAGCTAGACCTCTCTGACAATCAACTTAGCAGTCTGCCGCCAGAAATCTGCCAACTCTCAAACTTGACTGAGCTATACCTCTCTAACAATCAACTCAGTAGTCTGCCGCCAGAAATCTGCCAACTCTCAAACTTGACTGAGCTATACCTCTCTAACAATCAACTCAGCAGCCTACCGCTAGAAATCTGTCAACTCTCAAACTTGACAAGGCTATTCCTCAAGAACAATCCACAACTAAGCTCGCCGCCGCCTGAAATTGTTGAGCAGGGAACGCAGGCAATTTTGAACTATCTTCGAGCCAGGTTAGAAGCCAAAGGATAATATCTTTCTAAACTGCTAGTCATTGGTGAAGAGGATGTGGGTAAAACATCATTAAGAGCGCTACACGATGAAGATTTTCACACTTACGAATTCACTACCCACGGCATTGAAATTAAATGGCTTTTAACAGTACCATTGCAGGGATTATCAAGGTATATTTGACTAGAATTAAGGTATTATAGCGATTATTATTTGGATACTATAAGCGGTAGGGGGTTTACAGAAGTGCGCCTCTACAACTGACACGCCAGTTTAGCTATAAATTAATATCTACGGTTTTACGGGTATTAGAAAAATGAAGTTTACAGACTGGGTGACTAGGGTGCTACTAATCTGGCTGATGTTCGCCACTCTAATTGTAGTGCTGCTAATTGGACGAGCAACAAAATTACACAACAATCCGACAACCTCCCGTGCAGCCAATCCACAGGTTACAGCTTTCAGTAAATATCCCCAAGCGCAATTTCAATCAGCGAAAGAGCCAGAGAAGAAATTTCAAAATGTTATCAAGTCCCCAGTCAAGACTAACCAGCCTGTCGCAAGATACATAACCACTCAAGCTTTTGCACAGTACAGACCTAATTATCAAGTTGTCTCAGTCGATCCAAGTAACTACGGTGAACGTTACGCCCAAGATGTTAACGGCGTTCCTCTCAACAATCAACCAATTATCGTCATCCATGAAACTGGTTATTCAGCTTCTAGCGCCATCAATTTCTTTCAAGTAGCCCATAGCGATGAAGGTGTGCAAGCAAGTTACCACGCTTTAATCAAGTTAGACGGAACGGTAGTTTATCTAGTACCGCCAGACAAGCGGGCTTTTGGTGCAGCTAACTCTGTGTTTGATGGTTCGCAGGGAGTGGAAACTGTACAGACTAATCCGAATTTACCCGCGTCTGTGAATAATTTTGCTTATCACGTCTCTTTGGAAACACCGCCAGATAGTTATGACAGTAGCAGCCAACAAACCCATAGCGGCTACACGGAAGCTCAATATCATTCTCTTGCTTGGTTAATTGCTCAAAGTCAAGTTCCAGACGATCGCATCACTACGCACCATTTAGTAGACCGTTCTGGTAAAAAAGTTGACCCGATAAGTTTTGATGGTCAGAAATTTCTGAGCTTACTTAATACTTATCGTCAGGTTAGACCAGTCTATCGAGTCAGCAAATAATTCAGATGAATAAGAGATCCCCCAACCCCCTTAAAAAGGGGGCTTTTTATATCCCTCCCTTTTTAAGGGGGGTTAGGGGGGATCAAGTTTTCAGGTTTTTGGGTGCGTAAGTCCTATTTAATTTTGAATTGTTAACTTGCTCAAGAAGGCGCGATCGCGTCAAAATAAGAGTTAAGACGCTGTAATCTAACTTAACAATGACCACAACGCAGCTTGAGCAAATTTCCCCTCAATTAACACCGCCAAATGAGCGGGGATATGAATACGATCTGGTAATTGTCGGCGGTGGGATTATTGGGTTAACTCTAGCCTCTGCTTTAAAAGATTCTGGCTTGAGTGTCTTGCTGATTGAGGCGAAAGTAGCATCTGCGGCGGTAGCCAAGGGACAAGCTTATGCAGTTCACAAACTTTCGTCGCTAATTTATCAAGGAATTGGTGTTTGGGACAAAATGTTACCTCAAATAGCCAAGTATTGCCGAGTCCGTCTTTCGGATGCCGATCACCCCGATGTGGTGGAATTTACCACAGATGATATAAATACAGCAGAGTTGGGTTATGTAGCGGAACACCAAGCTTTGTTGCAGCCGTTGCAAGATTTCGTCCAAGATTGCCCCAATGTGACTTATTTGTGTCCGGCGGAAGTGGTAAATACGCAATACCAGCAGAATATAGTCGCCATTGAGATAAAAGTTGCCGATCAACTAAAGACAGTTCGCAGCAAATTAGTTGTAGCAGCAGATGGATCGCGATCGCCAATTCGGCAAGCGGCTGGAATCAAAACTTCGGGCTGGAAATATTGGCAGTCTTGCATTGTGGCATTTGTCAAACCAGAAAAGCCCCACAATAACACCGCTTACGAAAGGTTTTGGTCTAGTGGCCCCTTTGCGATTTTACCTTTACCGGGGAACCGTTGCCGCATTGTCTGGACAGCCCCCCATGAAGAAGCAAAAGCTTTGTGTGCTTTAAATGATGAGGAATTTTTGGCAGAACTAAGCCGCCGCTATGGCGATCGGATGGGGAAACTGGAATTACTCGGCGATCGCTTTGTTTTTCAAGTACAACTCATGCAAAGCGATCGCTACGTTCTCCCGCGACTGGCATTAATTGGTGATGCGGCGCACAATTGCCATCCCGTCGGCGGACAAGGTTTAAATTTGGGTATTCGGGATGCCGCAGCTTTGGCGCAAGTAATTCAAGCAGCGCACAAAGCGGGTAAAGATATTGGCGATATTCAGATTCTCAAAGGTTATGAACGCTGGCGCAAGCTAGAGAATCTGACAATTTTAGGTTTCACCGATTTGTTAGATCGGATGTTCTCTAATAATTTCTTCCCCGTGGTGGTAGTTCGTCGCTTGGGTTTATGGTTCTTGCAGCGAGTACCTATATTAAAAGTATTTATGCTGAAATTGATGATTGGCTTAAAAGGGCGGACTCCAGAGTTAGCAAAACGATAAAGTTTGAGAATGCGATCGCTGATATGTTTACTTTTTAAATTTGCAAAAAGTTAGCGATCGCCTGCGGTAATGGCAGAATAATTACAATCAACAAAGCCATTGCCAGTAACCCCCAAACGTCACGTTTGTTATCCAATTCAGTGACATCATTCAGTGCAGGTTCATCAATCAACGGCATAAATAATAAGATAATCGCCCACACCAAAAATTCTTCCCGAACTAAAGAAAGTAACAGCAACAACACACGAGCGATTTGACCAATTACGATCGCAGTTCGTTGTCCAAACATTGCATGGACAATGTGACCTCCATCTAATTGTCCCACAGGCATTAAATTTAACGCTGTGACAACTAGTCCTAAAAAACCTGCTACTGCAACTGGATGCAAATCGAGGGCTGATGTTGCTGTTAACTGACTTCCCAAAGCTAACTTCGAGAGTATAGCCAGTAAAATTGAATACTTAGGATTGAGAGCATCAGGATTTAAAAGTCGGGTTTTTTCAGTCAGGGAAACTATATCAGAATGAGCCAAACCCCATATTAGTAGTGGCAAGGTGACAACAAAACCTGCAATTGGCCCAGCGATACTAATATCAAATAAAGCTTTGCGGTTGGGAATAGGACTACGCATCTGAATAAATGCGCCAAAAGTTCCCAAGAAGAAAGGCACGGGAATAAAGTAAGGCAACGTCGAGCGAATCTTGTAAAATTTAGCTGTTAAATAATGCCCAAGTTCGTGAGTGCCCAAAATAGCCATCAGTCCTAAAGCATAAGGCAATCCCTTGAATAGGACATCTGGGTTAGATAGAAGTTTGAACAAAGATCCAATTTGCCAGATAGGCGGCAGAGTAACACCAGTATTTTGCACTCCCACCAAGGTAGTAGTGATCAAAGTAGCTACTAGCAGCATCAGCGCTAATCCTGGTCGAGTTAATCGTTCCTGGTTGCGTCGTGGTGTATCTGTCTGTTTCGCAGCTTGAGTGTTGGGAACTAGGACAAAGAAAGGTTTGCCATTGAAGCCTTCTTGAAAAATCAGCAAGAAGCGATCGCCAAATTGTGCTTCAATATTAGTTTTAATCTGCTGGTAAGCGTTGCTAGCTTTAGTTCGCAACTGACCCCGGCAAATCACAGATTGTGGACGATACTCAATATTTTGAACGTAGTATACAGACCAAGGAAAACAATTTCGCAGTTGAGTTTCTTCGGCTGGTTCAATGGGACGCACTATTGGTTCTGGGATAGGCTGGATAGTCGGTTGTGATTCTGAGGCTGGGGTTTGGGCTTCGTCTGTCTGCGTATCTCTTGGTACTTGACGCCCCCATTGAAACAACACCCAGTACAAGACTGTGCAGACAAATACTGACCAGAGGATCAGCCCTGGCGGTGGAGGTTGTTTCGCTCCGTAGATTAGCGTCCATCCACTCAACAGAAATGCTGGTGTCATTAAAACCAGCCACAACAACCATACTGGTGTGCGGGTGATGCGAGCAACGCTGCGCTGCACCATTAGATAAGTAGCAAGCCCCAGCAGGAGGATAAACAGAAACCAAAATGCCATGTTCTCTTCAGTAATTTTGACAAAACGCCCCACCAGTAGCTTCAGCACCATAGCATTAACTACAAGGCAGACCTCAAATCCCAATTTTTTTTCACAACGGTTAACAGTGCTGGTTAACGCTCAAGTTGCAATTCTTGAGAATTTCCACACTGTCATCAAATTGTCCACAACTCCTCAGTTTCGGTTCTTTGATTATGTGCCCTTTACCTCAACAGCCAAGTCATACAACTAAGCCACCACGGGCTGTCTTCCCGGACGAAGTTTTCAGCGGAGGTTCTCTGCAATCGGACTTCGCACAAGAGAGCATTTTTGCCTTTCCACCCAATCGGGACACATTAGGGGGAACCTCTTATTTTATTGTAAGAAATGAAGGCAATATCCTCATAGATTGCCCTGCACTAGAAAAAACAAATCAAGATTTTTTAGCAGCGCATGGAGGCGTGCGTTGGTTATTTGTCACCCATCGCGGTGCTATTGGCAAGACTGCTGAATTTCAGCAAGCTTTTGGCTGCGAGGTGCTGATTCAAGAGCAAGAAGCGTATTTATTACCAGGCTTAACCGTAACTACCTTTAGACAAGAATTTACTCTTGATGCAGCTATGCAAGTGATTTGGACACCAGGGCATTCTCCCGGCTCATCTTGTCTCTACTACAGCGAACTTGGGGGTATATTATTTTCTGGTCGCCATTTACTCCCTAACCAGCACGGTCAAGCAGTACCATTACGGACAGCTAAAACCTTTCACTGGCCAAGGCAAATTCAGAGTCTTCGATTATTGTTAGAACGTTTTACACCAGAAACTCTCCAGTATATTTGTCCTGGAGCTAATACAGGATTTCTTAGAGGTAAGCGAGTTATAGATCGAGCTTATCAACACCTCGCCTCTCTGGATTTACCAGGTTTGCTGGGGATACAACCATTTTAGAAGTCGTATGGCTATTGAAAACCGCAAGGATGAAATTTTGTCAAGACAGCAGTTTTCATGTATTTGAACCATACCTGTCGTAGGGCACAAGGCCTTGCGCCCTACTAATCAAGATTTAGGTTGAGCGTGAGTGCAAGGCTACAACAGCTCTGTGATAGAAAATAACCGTTGTCGGTCTATTTGGTTGAAGCTTGATTTTTTCAGCGTAGAAAGCCTGTTGACATCCACCCCGCCGTGAACGGTCGGGGATTCCTAAGACTCACGACTTAGGTTTCTGTTTCTTTCCCTTACGGGTTTTTTGCAACTGCCCTTCAGCCTTAAGGCTGTCAGGTCTTATATTCGCTCCACAGACTGAAACTGCGAGTCCCGCAGCCAAAATATTCTTACTTGCGTTAATATCCCGATCGTGACGTATGCTGCATTTTGGGCAATCCCACTCTCTGATATTCAGAGGCAGTTTATCAACAATGTATCCGCAGTTCCCACAACGCTTAGAACTAGGAAACCATCGGTTAATCTTGACAAAAGTACGACCATACCAATCGCACTTATATTCAAGTTGTCTGACTAATTCAGCCCAGCTAGCATCACTAATAGAGAAAGCGAGTTTTTTATTTTTCACCATATTCTTCACAGCCAAGTCCTCAATAGCAATCGTTTGGTTTTCACGTACCAATCGAGTTGTCAACTTGTGAAGAAAATCATTTCGTGCATCACTTATTTCGGCATGGATCTTGCCTACTTTAAGCCGAGCCTTATGGCGATTATTAGAACCTTTCTGCTTACGAATTAACGCTTTTTGTGCCTTACGCAATTTAGCTTTTTTTGCCTTAAACCTCTTGGGATTAGCGATCTTCTCACCTGTACTTAAGGCAACTAAACTGGTGATACCTAAATCAATGCCAATAGAGCTAGTAGATTTAGGTAATATGCAGATTTCTACATCTACTAATATTGAAACAGTCCAGCGTCCAGAGGGTGAAAGTTTTACTGTAATCGTGGATGGTTCCGCACCTTGGGGTAGTTGTCTGCTCCAACGAATAGCCAATGGTGTCGGACTTTTAGCAAGAAATATTTGCCCATCTCTAAACTTAAAAGCTGCCTTGGTAAATTCAGCATTACCCCCGTTGTGTTTTTTCTTGAAGTTCGGATATTTAGCCCGTCCTGCAAAGAAGTTGCTAAATGCTGTTTGCAAATGTCGTAAGCCCTGCTGTAATGGCACGCTGCTAACATCATTAAGAAATTGTAAGTCATCTTGCTTTTTCCAATTAGTCAGCATTGCTGAAGTTTCAATGTAACCAACTCGTTTCTGGTCTTCATACCATGCTTGTGTCCTTGCGGCGAGAGCGCGGTTATAGACTAAACGAGTACATCCCATCGTTTGCCGAAGCAAAGTCTCTTGCTCAGGTGTTGGATAGAATCGGTATTTGAAAGCTTTTTGTGTCATTCTTACATTATATTCGATATTCTGTAAGAACAAAAATTAATCAAAGCACTGACCGTAAACGGCGGGGTTTTAAACCCATTTTTCTGATAATAATATTGATACCGCTCTGGTTCCGCTTCTGGATCGGTTTGTTGCCAGAGTTCCAAAAAGTGACGATAGCGTTTTTCAAGCATCACTAAATCCATACAAGCGATCACAGCTTGAACCACTTGCGGAATAAGCAACTAGCAAATGATTTAGCTGAGATAACTAAGATTCATGACAGCCTTAATCACTAAATCTTTGTACTTCTTCTATGGAAAAATTACGCTGTTCGTTTAACTCCAGATATCGCTGTTTTTCGGCTGGAAAAGCCTTACCATAGTATTCATATCGCTCCGGTTCAGCTTTCTCATCACTTTGTTTCCATTGTTCCTCTAAGTGACGGTAGCGCTTTTGACTCATCACCAGTTCCATACAAGCGATCGCAGCTTGAACCACGTGCGAGGTACGCAATATTTCTTTCTTGCTTTTCTCATTTAGATGAAACAAATGGCAAACTAATTCCAATTCCTCTGCCAATTCTAGATATCTGTCTTGCAGATTTGATATTAAATTTATATGCTCCACCTTAAACTCTAAAATCTGTTGCCACAAAAATCGGTGATGAGAAAGGCTAAATTCTAAATTTTGCCCCTCTAGTTTGTCAATAATCGCTTGACGCTGTTCGGGGCAATGTAGGTAAATCTTCAGCAATAAAGCCTCTGCCAGTTCTAAAAGACTGCCTCCAGTAAGAGCATTTCTTTGATTGACGTTTATAGACTGCTGCTTGCGTAAAGACATTGGCTTACGGGAAGTGGCAACTGGCGCAATCTGAGTTAAAAGATTTTCTACTCGTAAGGGTTTAAGTATATCATCTCCAAAACTGAGTATTTCAGCACACTGGTCAATGTAATAGTCGCGTGTATCAATATTATTAATGTTTTTTAATAACTTTACTAGCTGTTTGGAGACTTGCTGAAAATCAGTAGCCTGTTTTAAGTCTCGGTCTTGAATAATTTGCTGAATCTGCCAGTCTAGCCAAAGTGGCGCATTTTTTAGCAGTTCTCCATAATCTTCTGGAGTGTGACTATGCAAGTATTCATCAGCATCTTTGCCATCGGGTAAATTGAGAATTTTTAGCTGAACTTCGCCCTTGTATGCGAGTTCGGCAATTTCACCAATCGCCCGTTCTGCGGCATTGATTCCAGCTTTATCAGCATCAAAGTTGAGTATTAATTGTTTTGATTCGGTGTAGCGTAATATTAACCGGACTTGTTCTAAACTTAAAGCTGTACCGAGTGAGGCGACGGCGTTATTAATACCAGCAGCGTGGAGAGCGATCGCATCAAAATATCCTTCCACCACCACGGCTCGATCGAGTTTAGAAATACCATCTTTGGCTCGATCGAGGGCAAATAAGGTTTTACCTTTACTAAAAAGTTCGGTTTCGGGTGAATTCAAATATTTAGGCTGTTCATCAGTCAAAGTTCTCCCACCAAAGGCAATGACGCGCCCTTGAACATCACGGATGGGAATCATCAAGCGATCGCGAAATACATCATAATACCCACCACCTTCCTTTCGTGGCTTAATCAATCCCGCTTTTTCCAGTATTTGCACTGGGTAATGTTTATCATCCACTAAATAACGATAAAGAGTTTCCCAACCTGCGGGAGCATAACCTAAACCAAATTGCTGTATAGTTTCTTCTTTGAGTTGGCGGTTAGATTGCAAATATTCAAGTGCTTTTTGTCCTTGGGATTGTCTCAAGGCGTGTTGATAAAACTGTGCTGAAGAAGCGAGAACTTCATATAACTGCTCGCGCAAAGATAGCTGACGCTGTAATTCTTGGCGTTGTTCGGGTTCGAGAGTTTGTATAGGTACTTGGTAACGCCGCGCTAAATCCAGCACCACATCAGCAAAAGAACGCTTTCCCAACTCCATGACAAACTTAATCGCATTTCCCCCAGCTTGACAGCCAAAGCAATAATACATTTGCTTGGTTTGACTAACGGTGAAACTGGGAGATTTCTCATCATGGAAAGGGCACAAACCGACAAAATCCTTTCCTCGTTTGCGTAAAACTACGTATTCCGAGACGACATCTACAATATCAGCCCGTAGTTTAACTTCCTCAATTGTGTCTGGGTGCAAGCGGGGGATTTGCATATATTAGTCATTAGTCATTAGTCATTGGTCATTGGTCATTGGTCATTGGTCATTGGTCATTGGTCATTGGGCATTAACTTTGAAAAAAGGACAAAGGACAAAGGACAAATGACTTCTGATCGCTATTATATTCTTGTTGCTAGACCAAGAATGATGTATACAATTGCTTAAACTTAATTTTATCAGAGGAAATACTGAAAATGGGGCGTATTTTTATATCAGCAGCTCATGGAGGCAAAGAAGCGGGAGGAATAGACCAAGGTGCGATCGCAGGTGGTACAAGTGAAGCAAAAGAAATGATTTTGCTGCGAGATTTGATTGTCACGGAACTGAGAGCGCGGAGTTTGGAAATTTTAGCGGTTCCTGATGACTTAAGCGCCGCCCAAACTATCTCTTGGATCAATTCCCGCGGGCGCCGGGGTGATGTCGCCCTAGAAATTGCAGCTAATGCCGCTAACAGCCCTTCTGTGCGTGGGGCTAGCGTTTTCTACATCACTAATAATAGCGATCGCAAGAGCAATGCTGAACAGTTACTAGTAGGATTGTTGCGCCGCGTACCCCAATTACCGAATCGGGGAGTCAAGCCAGATACAGATAGTGGATTGGGTAGTTTAGCATTCTGTCGTCAGACAACGCTGCCAGCTTTGGTAATACAAGTGGGGTTTCTCAGCAATCCAGAGGATCGGGCTTTGCTACAAACTCGTCGCCGCGATTTTGCTTTGGGAATTGTTGATGGATTGGTGACTTGGAGTCGTGTAATTGACCCCACTCCCGGAACTCCAGCCCAAGTAAATTATCCACCTATTAATATTAATATTAATGGACAAAGTTACACCGAGCAAGGAATTTTAGTTAATGGGAATGCTTACATCCCCATTGATTTAGTAGACCTTCTCCGAATTGACCTTTCAAAAGCGGCTAATGTCAATCGCATTACCTATCACAAAGTAGTTTATGTCAAAGCAATCGAACTGCGAGATTTTAATGTTGCAGTTAATTGGGATGCGGCGACGCGTACTGTTAGCTTGCGCTCGAATTTAGTAGTTTGCCCCGGTCAATTTTCGCGGGTAATGTCGAACGGTAATACTTCCGAAGTACAGTTACAATTATTTTTGAGAAATAATAATGAAAATGCTATAACAAAGTTTCCTGATATCCCCAAACTTTATCGGGAAGAAGCAGGTATAGAGGGAGTGAACTATGATATTGCCTTTTGCCAAATGTGTGTAGAAACGGGATTTTTACGGTTTGGTGGTGATATTAAACCTGAACAAAATAACTTTGCAGGCTTAGGTGCGATCGGTGGCGGTTCGGAGGCTGCGTCTTTCCCAAGTGCAAGAATTGGAGTTAGGGCGCACGTTCAACATTTGAAAGCTTACGCTAGTTTAGAACCTTTGGTACAGGAAGTAGTAGATCCCAGATTTCGTTTTGTCACACGCGGGATTGCGCCATTAATCGATCAGCTATCAGGGCGATGGTCAGCAGATTTAGATTATGGTACAAAAATTTCAGCAATGCTTAAACGATTATATGAATCAGCAGGACTTCTTTGAGTATTGAGTAAATTATTCCAAGTAGGTCTGCGTCAAAATTTGTAGTTGGAATAAAGCAAGAAGCAAGAGGGCTTTAGCCTAGTTTATCTTTGTTTACCGGGGTATTAACTGCTTACTCCAACTGTTTGCCGTTCTCGTCGTGCGACTTCTGCACGTACTAAAGGTATAACATCACGCCCATAAGCGATCGCATCCTCTAAAGGATCGAAGCCCCGAATCAATAAAGTAGTCACACCTGCATCGTAATAATCAACCAAAGCCTCTGCTACTTGTTCTGGTGTACCTACTAGAGCAGTAGTGTTACCTGCCGCACCAGTAGCTGCGGCGATCGGTGTCCATAGACGCTTATCATAAATCTCATTTTTGGCGGCAAAATCTAGCAGACGTTGCGATCCTACCGCCTGTGGTCTAGCTGGGGTAGCTAATTTTGCGCCTCCTCGTAACTCTTGAATTCGCGCTAAAATACTATGTGCTTTTTCCCAAGCCTGTTGTTCTGTAGCACCAAGAATCGGTCGCAGAGAGACACTGAAGCGAATGGAGCGATCGAGTGGTAAGGCAGCACGCACCTCTGCAATTCGTTCTTTAACTGCGGCAATTGGCTCACCCCACAAGGCATAGACATTACTGTGTTTGGCTCCTACCTGTACGGCTGGCCCAGATGCACCACCAAAGTAAAGCGGGATGTAGGGCTTTTGCAGCGGCTTGATCGCAGAGAAAGCATCCTTGATGCGGTAGAATTCACCTTCGTAATCAAAGGGAGTGTCGCTTGTCCAGACACGACGAACAATTTCTAAATATTCATCGGTGCGACGGTAACGGCTGTCATGATCTAGCCAATCGCCATCTTTCTGCTGATCGGCATCACTGCCACCGGTAATAATATGGATTGCGATCCGACCGTTGGTAAAATGGTCAAGGGTAGCTGCCTTGCGAGCTGCCAGAGTTGGTGCCACAAAACCCGGACGATGAGCAATTAAAAAGCCCAATCGCTCGGTTGCTGAAGCTGCGAAACTAGCAACAGTCAAACCATCCGGGCTACTAGAACTATAGCCAATCAATACTTTGTCAAAGCCTCCTTCTTCATGGGCTTTGGCAAATTCACGAACATAAGCTGGATCGATGATGTCATCGCCCAGACCACCTGATGCACTATTTAATTCCGAAGTCCGTTTTGTCCGAATCAATCCAATAAATTCAATTGGCATAATTAATTCTCCTAAAAATGTTGGGGAGCAGGGGGATAAGGGAGACAAGGGGGACAAGGGGGACAAGGGGGACAAGGAGGAATTATTGAAAATCTCTCCCTTGTGTCCCCCTTTTTTCTTGTCTCCTTTGTCTCTTCTCCATACCCTGTTTGGCCAATACCTAATCCAATAAGTCTCGTTCTGACTGGTTAAGAGCCTCTAAGCTGGGAACTCATTCTAGGAGGCGGAGCCTCCAGTAGCTTGACAAGAGGCAGAAGCCCACTTTAAATACATTCTCAAGCCTCTAGGCTGGGAACAAGACGAAACAAGCCTTTAGGGTTTTCTTAGTACCATTCGACCAATGCCCTATCCCCAATCCCTATTCCCTAATCCAATAAGTCTGGTTGGTCGTGGGTAATTTCATCCCATAAATACTGGAATCCACCCCAGCCTGCTTGGTGAGTACCACCGCGTTGTTGGATCTTTAAGGCGATGTCGTGGTCAATTAGGATGGGTTTTCCTACAGCTTCTGCTAGCAATTGCGCCTTAGCGGTATCCTCTAACCTGATATACCACCAAGCGGCTTCATCCACACTGTGTCCCACGGTCAATATTCCGTGGTTGCGTAAAATCGCCGCTTTGCTCGTTCCTAGTGCCTGGGCAATGCGTTTTCCTTCACTTGTTTCTAAGACAATGCCTGTAAAATCATCAAATAGAGCATGATCTTGGTAAAAAGCACAGGAATCTTGGGTAATCGGATCGAGCAACCGGCCCAAAGATGACCAAGTTTTGCCATAGAAAGAATGAGCATGAGCCGCTGCGATGACATCGGGGCGGGCTTCGTGGATTTGAGAGTGAATGGCAAATGCTGCTTGACTAACTTTGCCGTCACCTTGGACTACCTGACCTTCACTATTTACCAATATCAGGTCTGATACGCGAATGCGACTGAAGTGTATCCCAAAGGGATTTACCCAAAAATGATCGGTAAGTTCGGGATCGCGGGCAGTGATATGTCCTGCCAATCCTTGAGCAAAACCCAAACGCGCAAATACCCGAAAAGCTGCTGCCAAGCGTTCTTGGCGATGGCGACGCTCTGATTCAATGGAAACGAAAGTCGGTGGCTGAAAGGGATTGCTGGGGCGGACGAGAGAAGTTTGCACCATAATTTTCAACTCCTACGTATGGATTGGGTAGACCTACAGCGTTGCCTCACTGCTGCTGAAAGCCTCAAGGT
Organism: Nostoc sp. DedQUE07; assembly: GCF_034530975.2. NCBI lineage: Bacteria > Bacillati > Cyanobacteriota > Cyanophyceae > Nostocales > Nostocaceae > Nostoc > Nostoc sp. DedQUE07. Next base: position 41,084 of record NZ_JAVRCC020000001.1, read on the forward strand.
TTGTCGATAGAGATCGCTTCACCATTAAACTAGCGATAACAATAAAGAATTATGGCTCGGTGGGCGATGCCTACGGCGGTAAACTACGCAGTTTTTATCGCTGCAAAGACGTATTGTTTAATCATGTCCAGTGGACAATGCTACAAATAACTTTTGGCTAATAACCGTAAATACGTTACTAATTTACTGATACCAGCTTTTCAACTACCTATTGACAACAAATTTATTAACTAGAGTAGTGTAGCAAACTACTGCAAACCGATCGAATTACAGTAGTTTTAACTACAATGAAATTACCACAGTTCATTTAAATAAGCAAGCTAAATATAGAGTTCTGCTAGAAAATATACTTGAGGAGACTGTTGTGATTTGTTAAGCTGTGGAGCGAGCGATCGCCTGGTTTTTTCGGTTCTCACATATCTCCTTTATATTCTTCTAACAATTGCGGAATGTGATCGTAACCATCTACACCGATAACCGCAATAATTTTCGGGCGATGTTGTTGTAAGAACTTTTGGAAAGCTTCTGCCCCGATTTGTCCTTGTAAAATTGTCAGTAATCCTGCTGCTTGACGCCACTCATTAGAAGCAATTTGCTCTAAAAGATACATTCCCAAGCAACCTGTATAAACAGTTTTTTCAGAATTTTGCAGATGATAATAAGCTTCTGCTAAATAAGCTAAGTTCCGCCCTTGGAGATACAAATCACCGGAAACTTGCGCTGTTTTAAAACCATCTTCCAGATATTTAATTGCAGTTTGGTGTTCTCCTATTACTAAATAGGCAATTCCTAAGCTGCTGACACATAAGGCTTTACTTTGCAGATCGCCTAATTTTTCTGATAATTTTAAACCTTGTTCCAAATAATTAATTGCGGCTTCATAGGTTTCGGGTTCTAAGTTTTCCAATTCCTGAGCTTGCATGACTTCGCTGTAACCCAAATTTACCAGCGCGTTTGCTTCTCCTGTGCGATCGCCTGCTTGCCGACTCAGTATTAATGCTCGTTGACTGTAATTAATTGCTTCAGCATAATTTTGCTGTTGTACGTAGGTGCGGCTGAGGTGGTTGAGATTGGCAATTTCACAGGTGCGATCGCCTGCATTCCTGGCTATCTCTAGCGCTTGCTGATGAAAATCAATGGAGCGCTGGTATTGTCCCAAAGCACGCTGAGAATAACCTAAAAGTGTCAAAATTCGCGCTTTTTCCTGGGTTCCCTCGCCTCGTCGCAGCGGTTCATCTAAATAATCTAGGGCATCTCGTAAATAAGTGCCAGTAAAAGAGGCAAAAATCCCGCCGTAAAAAGGAAAATACGGACGCTGGGCAAAGGTTCGTAAAATCTGGAGCATGATTTGAGAACAGGCATCGCTGTATATTGTTCCAATGCTCCTAAAACCACTTGCTAACTGACTCCAAATCACCGCAAAGGTCAAAAAAGTGGAAATAGACAACTTTGGCCCAGCCTTAATATCGTAAGCTTGTTGGTCAAACCAGCTAATTAGTCCCCGTTGCAAGAACTGTAAAATTAATGCCATTTCCACCCAATCTCTGAGGGTAATACCACGCTGTCGTTCGGCAAACTCAATTGCGGATTCTTCCCTAGCTAAAGTGCGAAGCAGTGCTTGGGGTAACTCACTATTGAGTTGTTTTGCCCAACTTGCCCAAGGGCCGCGTTCTCCCGGTACACCGCCAAACCCCAGAGATTCTTTTTGCTCGTACATCCAACTGAGCAAGTTGTCTTGCAATCGCTGCCAAGAAGCTAAACCACGGGTAATCCCTTCGGAAAATTGTTGTAAATCAGCATCTGCCTGGGCAAATTGCTGCAATGCCTTGGACAACTGCTGTAACTGTTGTAAATTTAGCGGATACTTCTGATTGGGGTCAGTAACTCGGATAAATGTCGCTAGACGCTCGGCAGCGGTGGCTGTGGTGATTTCTGTAACTGCGGAGGCGATCGCTTCTGTTGCTTTGTTTTGCTCTTGCCAGCGTTGCCATTGGCTTTGAATCGTCTTAATGGCTCTCAAAGAGCGAGTCGCCTTGGCTTTCTTGAGTTCGTCTTTTTCGTTATCTACTTGACTTTGGAGGGAATTCAGGCGATCGCTCAAAGCTAGCTCAAAGACTTCCCCTGTACCGGAAGAGATTCCTTTAAGCAGCATTTGATACACCTGTTCTACAGAGCTAATTTTGCCCTTGAGGGTGGTTTCGACAATTTCATCGATTAAGGCAAGATAGCGATCGCTTAATGGCAGAGAGTCTGGCACTTTGGCTACTAGGAGAATGTCACGTCAATTCTAATTCTAGTCTTGGCTGCACAGGTAGGGGAAAGAATTAGCCACTTTTGGGCAGTCATGGTTATAACAAATGCAAAATTTAGAAAAATTTATTTAGCGATTTGTTATCATTCCTTGAGTGATTCGCTTTTTAACTACGCGATAAAAAAATAATGGAATGCCTACAATATAACGGTCTGCTAAACGAGTAGGTTCAGTAATTAAGCGTGTTAACCACTCCAGACCATTATCAGTCAGCCAACGCGGGCCGCGATATATAGAGTCAGTATAAAAATCTAGACAAGCACCTAAAGGTAAAAATACAATAGTTTCAATTTTATTGAAGTTATCTAAAATCCAGCGTTCCTGTAATGGCATACCAAAACCAATATATAAAATATCTGGTTGGAATTTATTAATTTTTTCTATTACCAAATCATTCTCTTTTCCTGATTTATCAAAATAACCATGATGTCCTTGTACGCGTAAATTAGGCGCAATCAATCCTAACTTAGTAATTGCCTTATCTACTACGCCAGGTTTTCCAGCTAACAAAAATAAAGAAAGGTTTTCTTGCTCGCACTTGAATGCTAAATCTTCTATGTAATCTGGTGCTGTCATTCGATGTGCAGATTGCATTGAATAACCATTGAATCTAGCTCCTACCATTACACCAAATCCGTCACAAAATACTAAATCAGCTTTATTCAAAAAATCTCGATACCAAGACTTTTCATAAGCGAAATTCATTGCTCTGATATTCACATGTCCTACAACTGTCTTTTTTTTATTTTTTGCTGCTTCTATTAAATAATCAACTAATTCTTGTACTTGAACTTTATGAAATCTTGTATCAAGCAATTTAACTTCCGGAAAAGTTTTCATTTCTGCATTTCCTCACTTATTAGCCAGTATACCAAGTTTAGAAGAATCAGAACAATAAAATAATAATACCTTTATCGCTACCTTAAATTTTCATAATTTTAAATTAAATTCCTTCCTTGATAACATCTATTATCCTTGCATACAGAATAAATTACGTCGTTTTTGAATTTGGTGTTTAATACATAGGGTAAGTAACTTAAACCTACTTTCATCAAGATGGTTATCAATTGATAACTGCTGTATAAATACCTCTTAAAGATGTAAGATATTTGTTGATGTCCAAGTCTTTAACTCTGACTCGTGCATTATTTCCCAAAGATATTCTCAGATTTTCGTTTGCAATTAAAGATTGCATTGCCTCTGACAATTGTTGAATATCCCCCGGATCAATTAATAAACCATTCTGATTTTGAGTAACTATTTCGGGTATTCCTCCCACTCCAGTAGTGATAACTGCCAAACCCCAACTCATTGCTTCTAATAGTGCCATAGGCAAACCTTCGTTGTAGGAAGGTAACACAAAGACATCAGCTTTAGTGAAAAGATCGTCGCGTTTTTCTCGATCTACCCAATCAAGAATAGTAATGTAGTCAGTAAGATTTAGAGTTGGGAGCAAACTACGAGCTTGTTCTACATCTCCATCCCCGGCTATAACTAACTTAGCTTGGCTTTGTTGAGCAACAGGCATAGAAGCAAATGCTTTAATTAAATCAAAAGTGCCTTTGCGCTCACCAATGCGCCCTAAAAATAAGAAAAATATTTGTTTGGAATCTATTCGCTGTGGTATTTGTGCGGGAATTTTTACCGGGTTAGGCAGAACAATAACTTGTTCTGATTTCAAGCCAAGATTCTCAATGTAGAATTTTTTCCAGCTATCTGATAAAACGATGAAACGCGTACATTTACAAAACGACCAACTTAGCCACTGCTTAAGCCATTGGGGTAGTTTTGAGTAAAACAAATGAAAATCAGCACTATGAGTATGAATAATTACTGGCTTTTGAAATAGCCAACCAATCAGAGTAGTGATTGAATGACGAAAAGCGCTACCTCTATCTGAAACATGGATGTGAATTAGGTCAGCTCTTTGGTTTAATAAGTTCCAAAATAACTCACCTATTGCTTGCAAAAACACTAACACTTTATAGACAGTAGAACCATTTGGTAAAGTTGTAATGTGTTTAATTTGAATATCAGAAGTAGTTTCTTCAAGAATGAGCTTTTCCACAGAAACTATTCCACCTTGGCGCTCCAAGCTTTCGCCCAACATAGTAATTTTTATGGTACTCATAATTGCTATTAATATATTTTGAAAATTGAGTACATAGATATTTATATAAACTATTGAATGAATTTATTCTAGTTTATATCCAAGGGCGTACTCCCAAAGCATTTTGAGAATTAATCCTAATAACTCTATCTGTTTGAGCGCAGAGCCACAAATTTATTCAATGTATACTTTTATGATTTTACAGGATGATCTCCATAACAAAAATCTGTCAGAGAAATTGTTATGAGGATGTTTAAAACATTGTTGTTAATAACAGCATTCTAGCACTCTCTCATAACTCAAAGCTAAGTAACAATTTTTTGTTTAAGCTAAATCATATATTTACAGGTTGGAAAAACCAATGAATTTATTTGAGCTTTTAGTAGGAGAAGACAATCATCCAGCCCTAGTTACACCTGATGGGCGATCGCTAACCTATAAGCAATTGCGCGAGAATGTTATTGCACTGGTATCTCAACTCAACAGCTTTGGATTGAAACGGGGAGAACGCATTGCCATTGCCATGACTAACGGTTCACCAATGGCAATTACCTTTTTGGCTGCTGCCTTATGTGGCACTGCTGCACCCTTAAATCCCAAATACAAACAAGAAGAATTTGCCTTTTACTACCAAGATACCCAAGCAAAAGCACTGATTACGTTGTCTGAGGGGTCAGAAGCAGCCATTGCTAGTGTCACACCTGATATGATGGTGATTAATGCCAAGATAAATACTGACGGCAAATTAAGCTTTGAATCAGTCAAAACAGGTTCAGAACCAGCAGAATCCGCGAATCCCACAGCCCCCAACGCTGATGATATAGCGATGATTCTCCACACTAGCGGCACTACCAGTCGTCCCAAGCGTGTGCCGATTCGTCATCGCAACTTAATTGCTTCAGCCGGCAATCTGATTAGTGCTTACTCACTCACAGCAGCTGATACTACACTTTGCCTAATGCCCTTGTTCCATGTTCACGGATTGGTGGGCTGTTTGCTAGCAACTCTGGCTTCGGGTGGTACATTAGTTTGTCCCAATGGTTTTAATGCCTTGGAGTTTTGGAAACTGGTAGATACCTACAAACCCACCTGGTACTCCGCAGCGCCAACTATGCACCAGACAATTTTGGCGCGCGCTAGCCGTAATACAGAAATTGTCAAAGCTAACCGTTTTCGTTTCATTCGCTCTAGTAGCGCTTCTTTGCCGCCGATTATCATTGAACAGTTAGAGGCAACTCTGAATGCTCCTGTGGTGGAATCTTACAGCATGACTGAAGCATCTCACTTAATGACCACCAATCCCCTACCGCCAAAAGTCAGAAAACTAGGTACTGTAGGTTATGGCTTTGGCGTAGAAGTCGGCATTATGGACTCTGAAGGCAACCTGTTATCTCAGGGAAGCTTGGGCGAGGTGGTGGTAAAAGCACCCAACGTTATAGATGGCTACGAAAACAATCCAGAAGCTAACGCCACTGCTTTTGTGAATGGTTGGTTCCGTACAGGGGATCAGGGTGCAGTTGATGCAGATGGCTACCTCCGCTTGACTGGACGGATTAAAGAATTGATTAACCGGGGTGGGGAAAAAATTTCTCCTTTAGAAGTGGATGATGTCTTGCTACGCCATCCCGCCGTCGCCGAAGCCTTAGCCTTTGCCGTCCCCCACAAATCTTTAGGAGAAGATATCCACGCAGCTGTTGTTCTAAAAGCAGAAGCTAGCGAAAAAGAACTTTTAGCTCACTGTGCAACTATGCTGGCAGACTTCAAAGTTCCGAGGCAAATTCACATTTTAGAGCAACTACCTCGTGGTGCTACCGGTAAACTGCAACGGTTAGCGATGGCGAAATTGCTGAATATAGGGGAATAGGGAGATAACGGTAGTTTACTAAACGATCTGGCACACCCACAGCGAACACGCTCTCAATAGACTAATCGTCAAAATCACAAACGTCTATGCAATCTACAAAAACAGAGATTGAACAGTCAGATCCTTCTGAGTGATACTGAAGTTACGCTGTTCTGGTGTGGCAACGAATGAAACGATCGCTTTTACAGCAAATGATGTAAATTGAAATGTCAACTTTTTATTTACACTGCAAAACTACACTGTACAGCGATTTTACTTCCAAAAAACTTTGGTATTATACGTATTTATTACATAATCTCAAGTTTTGCAACAGGCGATACTTACGGTGAGCTACGCTAACGCACTTCATACAGCGATCGCAATTTGAGGATATCTTCCCATTCGAGATCGGTAAATGGTTGGGTAACTAGTTCTATACCAAAGTATTGTCTTGCCGTCTCTGTCAATGTCTCCACAATCTTTGCAATCCAGTTATCCTCGTCCTGTGTATTGCAAAGTGAGGTATTCCACGGAGCCGGTTGTTCAAAGATTTGCTGAAATAAACCTTTGTCTGTAGACAAAATCATCGAGCCGTGTTGAAGAATGGTATTTTTCCCCTTGCGTTGGGCACTACCAATAAATTTACTTCCATCGGCAGTAACTAAGTCAGCTGCTGTTGCTGTGTTGAAACAACTGGGATTATGAATGTAACCCCGTCCAGCAGAACCATAACTTAACTCAATACCCAAGGTTTGCCAGCCTTGGATTAAAAAGTTACAGATTTTTTCATAAGTACCCCAGCTTTTTCCAGTACTAGCTGAGGTAATCACAGAGTAGGTCAAGTTTCCTTGGTGGAGAACAGCTCTACCTCCTGTTGGACGACGAACTAGATCGAGTGGCTGTCCCTGATAAATCAGATTATGCCATTGGGCAGGCCATTGTTTTTGCAGATGTCCCAAGGAGAGGGCGTGGGGATGCCAGGTATAAAAACGCAAGGTAGGCGGGTGCTGTCCCTTTTCACATTGGTTGAACAACCAAGCATCGATCGCCATTTGTACTCCTCCTGATGTCTGAAGCATTGGGATAAAACGCCAGGTGGATGGTGATTCGGTTACTAGTTGTTTCATCTGTTTGGGACTGTGGAAATATATTGACATCCTAATATCAGTATTTAATAATACTTTTGTTTCAGATTATCAGGAAAAATCTGTTTATGAATTTCATCAAAATGTTTATTAAAGGCAAAACTGTATTCAATTTTGAATTTTGAATCTTCCAGGATTTATGCAAACAATAGCCATCTCTACTTGAGTTTTATCCCCATTAACCTCGACAAATTTTTCAAATTTTTCCCAGTCAGTAATTTTGTGACCATTACAAGAGTGGTTGATTTGGTAAGGCTTTATAATCTCCCGTGCTGACTTTTCGTTGAAGCCAAAGGTTGAAAGCGGGGGTAAACCAGTGCGACGCCGATAGCGAGTCTGCGAGCGTCATAGCCCGTCGTAGACATCGCTAACCCACATTGACAGTTAGATTACAATCTTAGGTATAGTTTCTCTGACTGGAGTTGTTCATCGGGTGATTCAATCCGATTCAATGACAAAGCATACCAGACAAGTATTACTTAGTGCGCTCAAGGTGGTTGTCTTATGCCTGACACTGTTCCTACTATGCACAAGCAATAGTTGGGCGCAAATCATTGCTGACAGCAAAATTTCTCCTCTGATTGAGAAGCTGATAGATAACGATGCCCACATCAGAAGCCTTGCAGCAGATGCATTAGTTAATATCGGTTCCCCAGCAGTACCGTCTCTGATTGAGGCGTTGAAAAATCAAGATATTAATCTTCGCTGGCACGCGGCTTCGGTTTTGGGAGATTTGGGTGCAGAAGCAGCACCAGCAGTTCCAGCCTTAAGTGCCGCATTGCAGGATGAAGATGGACAAGTCCGCCTGTACGCCACCTTAGCTTTAGGAAATATTGGTACAGCAGCCAAAGCAGCAGTTCCATCGTTGATGGCGGCATTACAAGACAAGGAGCAATTCGTTCGCATTTATGTTCCTTCTGCACTCAGAAAAATTGGTGTAGAAGCGAAAGTAGCTGTCCCAGTATTAACTGCTGCCTTAAAAGATAAGAACCCCACTGTACGTTACAATTCGGCTTACGCTTTGGGTGCAATGGGTACAGAAGCAGTATCTTCTGTCCCTAATTTAATTGCCCTGTTGAATGATAACCAGTTTTACGTGCGTTTAGGTGCTATCAAAGGTTTAGGAGGAATCGCGGCAGGCTTTCAGGACAAAGCCAATGCTTTACCTACCTCGAAGTTGCAGAAAGTCATCTCAGACTTTGAGCAGGTATTGACAACTATACAAAAATACAAAGATAAATTCACAGAAACGGACATTAGGCTAATACGTCGCCCTCTCAATGCCCTGAAAGCAGAAAAAGAAACTCGCCTTTTTGATAGAGTTCTGGAATCGCTATTTAAGCATAAATTACTTTTGGGAATTGCCGCTTACCTTATCTTATTGCCTTGTATTTGGTTAATTCTCTTGCGGGTAGCCCCTTTATGGTTGTTGAAAATTAACAACGCCCTCAAACCCTACACAGATTTTTCTCTCCCATTTATCAGCGTTAATGTACCTCTGCGATATGTGCTATTTGTTGGCTGGTTTCATTACCATCCCAGAGTATTAGATGCGTGGGTAGCTAAATATATCAAAGCAGCCCGCGAACAATTTCCCAAAAAGGATACAGTTAGCAGTCGCGCCTGTTATATTCCCATTCCTGTTGTTCTGGATGGTACAACAGTTCCCCAACTGATGAATGAGAATTTGCGCTCAACTTTCGAGAAACAACGTAGCTGTCTAGTAATTGGTGGAGAAGGGGGTGTAGGTAAAACCAGTTTAGCGTGTCGAATCGCTGGATGGGCAATGGCTGAAGATGAAGACCAACAACTCTGCAAACATTTGATGTTACCTGTGCTTTTGGAAGAAGAATTTCGGGTAACTGAAGGTAAGTCACCGCTTTTAGAAGCCATCAGAGGACAGTTGCAAGCTTTAATTGATGAACCAGAGCCGATTTGTCAAGAATTACTGTTACGTTTGTTAAGAAAGAAACGCATTCTAGTGATTGTAGACCGATTCTCAGAAATGAATGCCACTACACGAGAAGCAATTGAACCGGAGTCGCCAGAGTTTCCGGTGAATGCATTAGCGATTACTTCCCGAATTGAGGAAAAGCTGGGGCGGGTTAATAAGACGATAATTAAACCTTTGCGGATTGAGGCGAATAAACTATCGTCCTTTATGGAAGCTTATCTCATGCAGCGAGGTAAACGCGATCGCTTTACTGACCAGGAATTTTTTGACGCTTGTAACCGTCTTTCTCTCATGGTCGGTCAAAATAATATCACTGTCTTGCTGGCTAAACTTTATGCTGAACAGTTAATCGCCAGTAAAGATGTTACATCTAATATTTCTGCGTTGCCAGAGAATATTCCTAATTTGATGCTGGGTTATATAAATGAACTCAATCGTGATGTTACAGACGAGCAATTTAATGACCGTACTGTTCATCAAATTGCCAAAACCATCGCCTGGGAATGCTTGCAGCAAAGTTATCAACCAGGAACCGCCAAGCGTGCAGATGCCATTGCGGCATTAGCAGCTTTGGGTATTGATGACCCCGAAGCACACCTCAATTATCTGGAAAAGCGCCTGCACCTGATTCAAACTATCGGTTCTGCTAAAGACAGAATCCGTTTCTGTCTTGACCCTTTAGCTGAGTATCTTGCAGGTTGGTATTTAATCGAATTGTATGGCAATAACGATGGGAAATGGCGATCGCATTTTTTCAAAAAGGCGGACGATTTAGTTAAAACAGGCGCACCAGATGCCATCAAAGGCTTGTTGTTGGCAGTGCGAGATTGCTACTTATCTGAGGTTCAAGGTAGCAAAGAAACAGACTTTGTACCCCAAAAGTCGGGTAAACTGGCTGGGTTTACACCTTCAGTAAATGCGCCAGCTACTACTGTACAAACACTAATACCATGAATGATATAGCGGTTGTCAATTGCACGAAATACAGACCTAACCCCCAGCCCTTTCCCTACTAGCGTTGGGGAGTAAGATTCAAAGCCTCTCTCCTAAAAGGAGAGAGGCTTGGAGAGAGGTCAAAGTGTATTGCATCCATTCGATAAGCGCTATATGCATTGCATATTTTCAATGATTATACTCACTCGCTCGGCGTTCGCTGCTGTTTATTAAGAACGCCGAGCGAGTGTGCCATTTGATGAATATGACTAAATTAAAATTAGTGATTATTTTGATTTTGAGAATGGAAAGGACAACCACCTGCCGTCAATTTCTGAAGAAAGACATTATTATCAAAATAATGCTCTAAAGACTCAATCCTCAAATCATCAGTGACACGAGCAATACTAACTCCGACGATTTCTATTGTTTCACCTGTAGGTGCATAGTCCTTATAGGAACCATTAAATGTTCCCCAATGTCGCCACTTAAAGGTAACATTAGGCGGCCCCGAAAGAACTTCTGTTAATTCCCAAAGGAAGCCATTGGGAAAGGCTGTATGAAAAACTTGAAATGAAGATTCAAAGGTTTCTGTTTCAGAGTCATATTGCTCAGTTTTACCCAAAAAGAGGTTATAAGTACCTTCATCTGCAACATCCTGAGCAGTGAATTGTTGTCCCCCATTGGTACTCATTTTAAACTTATCAGTAACAATCGAAAGCCACTGTTGAGGATTAGATTTATTAGAAGCTTCCATCTCAAAAGTGCGGACTAAGTTTTGAGCGATCGCTTCTATTGAACCTTCTGGATGCTGAAATTTACTCTCTTGATGAATAATCCGGGCGTTTTCCCTCTCGCCACTGTACTTCTTCATCATGAGTAATGACTATATCTCTATCTTGTACCCAGAGTGGCAATTCTGTTGTCTTTTCGCTACTCATACAAGCTGACTGACTATAAACATCGTTTCTCAGAAGAAAGTTTTATGCATATAAGTAAATCTAAAAATCGAAAAAAGTAAAAAATATTCATAATTAACTCAATAAACTTGACTTATGGTACAAATCAGAATAATAGTAACTACATACATCTGAACACTTAAGCTATCCTATTTAACGTAAGTTTGACAAATATCTTCTTACATCAATTTAAGTTGATCGAGCATCACTACAAGGCAACAAATTGCTGTCCTTAAATCAAATCCAATTGCATTAAATTTCCTTCAGAAAAACCGAGACTGGAGTAAACTGGTTTACCTGATGGTGAGGCATTAAGAAGCACTCGCGTGCAAGCGATCGCTTTTAAATATTCAATTGCTCTATTAGTTAAAGATTTGGCAATTCCTTGTCTGCGGTAAGATTGTTCGACATAAACGCCCCAAATATATCCAAATTTGCGGTATTCATCTTTGAAAACATTCGGGTATAAACCTGCAAAAAGTTGACAACTTACAGAACCCACAACTGTATTATCAACCTCTGCAATAAAAGCTTTGTAAAACAAATCTCGACGCGCATCTTCTAGAAATTGGAGGGTAATATTCTGCCACTCCACAAGTAGATTACTCTCATCAACACCAATATCTAGCCACATTTGATAAAAGTGTTGTGCAATTACTGAATCTTCTTTGATAGTAGCTTCTCTGATAGTTATATTTTTTTCTGTCAGCATAATTTCCAACGATTTTTTAGAACTCACAAATAACTCCTCCCCAAAGTTGGCTACCGTGTACACAGAAGTCGAATTACCCCCCTTAATCCCCCCTTGCCAAGGGGGGAAACAAGAAAATCTATCTAGTTCCCTCCCCTTTGCAAGGGGAGGGTTAGGGTGGGGTAAAACCCAGATTAATCAGCTATTTCAGACTTGTGTGTATACCGTAACCAAAGTTGGAGAAGAGTTTGTTAGCATCAGCTAAAAACTGGCAGTTTCACAGATTCCGATCTCAGACTTTCTGTGCAGTTACTTCCTCTGGCTTTTCTTGAGTTTGCAAAGATGCATACAACCTATTCAACGCATTTACATAAGCTTGCGCGGATGCCACGATGATATCTGTATTGGCTGCATGACCAGAAAACACTTTAGACTCATAACGTAAACGAATCGTCACTTCGCCAAGGGCATCAATACCGCCTGTTACTGACTGCACAGAAAACTCAATCAACTGGTTGGGTACATTCACCACACGGTTGATAGCTTTGTAAACTGCATCCACTGGCCCAGTACCGATCGCAGCATCGGTTAATTCTTCACCTTCTGGGGTACGCAGAGTAACTGTAGCAGTAGGACGGGCGTTGCTACCACAGGAAACTTGCACCAACTCTACCCGGAACAAATCGGGTGCTTGTTGGATTTCATCGTTAACGATCGCTTCCAAATCCCAATCAGAAATTTCTTTCTTTTTATCTGCTACTTCTTTGAATCTAACGAAGGCTTTATTTAACTCAGTATCCGACAGTTCAAAGCCCAATTCTTTCAACCGAGTCCGGAAAGCATTTCTACCTGAATGTTTGCCCAAAACGATTTGATTGTCTGTTAAGCCAATCAATTGAGCATCCATAATTTCGTAGGTGAGTTTGTTTTTTAATACACCATCTTGGTGAATTCCAGACTCATGGGCGAAGGCATTCGCCCCGACGATCGCTTTATTTGGTTGTACCAACATTCCCGTCAAATTAGAAACTAAGCGTGAGGTTTTGTAAATTTGTCGGGTGTCGATATTTGTCAGCGATTCTTGAGAATCTTCTGGTCTGCCGAGATAAGGGTTAAAATATTGCCGCCGCACGTGCAACGCCATTACCAATTCTTCGAGTGATGCATTTCCGGCGCGTTCGCCAATGCCATTGATCGTACATTCTAGTTGCCGTGCGCCATTTTTTACGGCTTCTAAAAAGTTAGCAACTGCCAAGCCTAAATCATTATGACCGTGAACGGAAATAATCGCTTGGTCAATGTTGGGGACATTTTCGATAATGCCTTTAATTATGGCTCCAAATTCGCTAGGGGTTGTGTAACCTACGGTATCGGGAATGTTAACTGTTGTTGCACCAGCTGCGATCGTTCGCTCTAACACTTGGTACAAAAATTCTGGATCGGAACGAGCCGCATCCATCGGCGAAAATTCCACATCTGTCATGAAAGATTTGGCATAAGCGACCATTTCTTCGGCGATCGCTAACACTTCTGCCCGTGACTTTCGCAATTGATATTCTAAATGAATATCAGAAGTCGAAATGAATGTGTGAATTCTGGCATTAACTGCTGGTTTTAATGCTTCCGCAGCCGCTTCAATATCAGCTTTAATCGCTCTTGCCAAACTACAAATGACCGGGCCATTTTCTGTCCCGACAATTTGAGCAATTTTCTTGACTGCTTCAAAATCTCCGGGACTAGCAAACGCAAAGCCTGCTTCAATTACATCTACACCTAGACGCGCTAATTGCTTGGCAATAACTAGCTTTTCGTCTATATTCAAAGTCGCTCCCGGACACTGCTCTCCATCTCGCAATGTTGTATCAAAAATGATGATTCGATCTGTTTTGTTTCTCATTTGCCGTTTGTTGTTTAGTGTTTAGTGTTTACTTGTGGCTTAATATATCTTCAACCCTAGTTTTTCTTTTACTCTTATTTTTGTAAATAATTGTTAAAGCTACTAACCTTCAGTTTTTTCTATTTGATCTCTGATATCATTTAAATCTATATATCTATCTGTAGCATTGCGTAGTTCTCTAGCAATCATTCCTTCTGTTGATACTACCGTTATATGTGTATTTTTTGAGCGTAATAGTTCGATTGCTCTTTCAAAATCTCCATCACCACTGAATAATACTACTCGGTCATACTGGTCTACTGTATTAAACATATCTACAACAATTTCAATATCTAAATTCGCTTTTTGCGAGTAACGACCTGACGTATCATCATAATATTCTTTCAGAATTTTAGTTCGTACTGTATATCCTAGACTAATTAGAGCGTCTCTGAAACCTCGCTGGTCTTGTGGATCTTTTAAGCCAGTGTACCAGAAGGCATTAATTAATGTTGTTTCTGATTGCTCATGTTTGAAGTATTCTAAGACTCGTCGCGGGTCAAAAAACCAGCCATTTTTTTGTTGAGCATAGAACATATTGTTTCCATCTACAAAAATAGATAGACGATTCATTGGAGAACCCATACAAATTTACACCTAATAATATATATGAATTTAGATGGAACAATAGATTATAGCAATTTTCAAATGCCTTGTTTGCTAATATCTATAACGTAGTTCTTTATCTATAGCTTTTATCCTACCTCTTTCAAGACATAAAAACGCTTGCAATATTGGAGTTGAGATCCAGGATGTTAACCTGATTCACCCTGCACAGCAAGAGCCACCCGGCGATCAAAATCCACCCAGAAAATTGACCCAATAACAGCATTCATCGCTGCATAACCCTAAAGTTTACTCCTAAAGAGGTATCACATCGGCTTAAGGTAAGATATAAATTAAACCCTATATTTCGCTAAAGCTGTCAGTATCAGGACACGCTTTCTGGAGATTACCAACATTGCGCCAGAGACAGAAGACAGCCTTGGACTGCTTATGGTATGGCACCCAGTTAGTAACGTACTTGTTGGTTAGGTTAGGGTAAAATCTTGCCAGAACCAAATGCACTGGTAGAGTATATCCGACTCCGATCTATGAGACAATCACTACTTGTAACTCATTCACCAGAAAAAGAATAAATTAAGTAGTGGTTGAGTAAGAATTTTTTGGGGGCTGGCTCTGCCAATAAAATTTTGTTGATGAATAGAAGATACTTTACAAATGTATAAGATTATCATTTAAGTCTTATTTCAATGTGCTTACACTAAAACGCGGTCTGAATAAATAAAAGTGTTGGACTAAAATCAATCAGTAACACGATATGGCAGAAGAACCTACATCTACCTTAACTAAAAACTATGTCTCTACTGCCAATAGACTGTCAAGTAAACCAACAAAAGTGACTTCAACAGCATCTGCTCGCCACTCTCGCTGGATGGTTCGCTTAGGTCATCTACTGGCAGGTACTTGGGCAATTGGGGGCGCACTATTGAGCGCTTCTGGTGGGGAATCGGTTCAATTGATGGAAAATCAGGTGCTTTCTGGCTTTTTTCAACTGCGCGGCCCGATCGCGCCTCCAGAAGACATCGTAATTTTAGCAATAGACGACCAGTCAATATCGGTTCCCGAACAGTACTATAAAACAGATCCGAAACAGTATGCCTACTTAGAAACACTGAAATCTTATCCTTATAAACGGGCTGCATACTCCCAGGTAATTACAAAATTAATCGAAGCAGGTGCCCGCGCTGTAGCATTAGATGTAGTTTTTGATACGGCAAGCAGCTATGGAGTTGCAGACGATCGCCAATTTCAGGCAGTACTGCAAAAATATGGTAATAAAGTTACCTTAGCAGCCGTTTACGAAAACTCCCAGACGC
The DNA here is from genome assembly GCF_034530975.2 of Nostoc sp. DedQUE07. Lineage (NCBI taxonomy): Bacteria > Bacillati > Cyanobacteriota > Cyanophyceae > Nostocales > Nostocaceae > Nostoc > Nostoc sp. DedQUE07. The sequence goes on from NZ_JAVRCC020000001.1 coordinate 56,846, forward strand.
ACCAAGGGTCTTTTACGCAACTGACAGACCCACAACAAATGTTTCGTACAAAGTCAGTATCCATTGGTTCAGTTAATTTTCCTTTAGAAGTAGATGGAAAAGTTCATCGATTAGCGAGTGAGTATCCCAAATTATTAGGTGAAGATAATTTATTTACCAAAAAGCGACTCTCTTTTGATGAAGCCGCGCTGAAGGCAGCGCAAGTAAATTATCCCCGACCAAAAGGCGATCGCATTTATTTTTGGGGGCCTGCGGGTACATTTGAGCAAAAACCTTTTTGGCACGTACTCGACCCGCAAAACTGGAACAGCTATTTGCAGCAAGGAAAGGTGTTCAAAGACAAAATCGTGCTGATTGGTGCAACAGATCGGTTACATAATGATTATTATCCAGTTGCTGGTAGTAATAGTACTGAACCGATGTCTGGCGTAGAAATTCACGCCAATGCGATCGCAACTTTGATGACAGGAAAAGCGATCGCCCCAGGAATTAAGAGTCCACCATTGCAGGGTTTGTTTGTGCTAATGCTAGTTGGCAGTTCAGCCTTGATGATTAGCAGACGCAAACGTAGCATCCATAGATTTTTCTATAGCCTCGCCCTGTCTGGCGCTTGGGGAGGAATTAGTTATGGGTTATTTGTCTATGGTCAGTTAGTTTTTCCCACTAGCGTACCAGCGATTGCGATCGCCATGACCGGAATTTCCTATTTGGCAACCTCAGTCATCAGAGAAAGCATCAGAAAACGCCAATTAGTAGACATTTTTCAGAAGTATAAAACTTCACCCGTTGTCCAAGAGATTATCAGCCAACAAGATGACTTCCAACACCTAATCCAGCAACGAGATTTAGCCTTATCAGGGAAAGTCTTGGCAAGACGCTACAAAATTGTCAAAGTTCTCGGTTCCGGTGGATTTAGTGAAACCTACATTGCCGAAGATACCCAACGTCCTGGAAATCCGCGATGTGTTGTCAAACAACTAAAACCAGCCAACACCAAACCAGAAGGATTGCAACTTGCCAGACGTTTATTTCACTCAGAAGCACAAACACTAGAAAAATTGGGAAGGCACGCTCAAATTCCTCAACTTTTGGCCTATTTTGAAGAAGATGAAGAATTTTATTTAGTCCAAGAACAGATAATTGGTCATCCTTTAAATCAAGAACTTCCAGCAGGTAGAGCAATTGATGAAATTGCCGCGATCAAAATTATCAGGGACTTATTGCAAACATTAACATTTGTCCATGAAAACCACGTGATTCATCGGGATATTAAACCCAGCAATATCATCCGGCGACACTCAGACGGAAAACTGGTGTTGATTGACTTTGGAGCCGTTAAAGAAGTCGGCATCAAACAGCTCGATCCTCAAGAGTCCACCCCTTTCACCATTGGTATTGGTACTCAGGGTTACGCACCAAGCGAACAATGTTTTGGTCGTCCACAGTACAGTAGTGATATCTATGCAGTTGGCATGGTTGGGATTAAAGCCTTGACTGGTGTAGCACCCCGTGAGCTAGATAGAGACGCTAAGGGGGAAATCAAATGGAGAGATGCCTACGGCGGTAAACTACGCACTCAGGTCAGCCACTCCCTAGCTCAGATTCTCAGTAAAATGGTGGTGGCTGACTTCAAAGAGCGATATCAGTCTGCATCAGAGGCTCTTAAGGATCTTGAAGCTATTAAAGTTCTTGACGATTTGGTAAATTTCCAACAGAGAGACTATATTCCACAAGATGACTTATTAATGAATACTTTAGACGATTTAGACATACCCACAAAATCTTACTCAGAAGGACAAGAAACTTCCAAATAAAAAAATCTCCAATCACTCTGGAAACTGTTCTTAAGTAGGCAAAGCCAAATCTGATAGTTGTATTGGATACAAAAATTTGGATAATTTAATTTTTGGAGTTGCAAAAGTATAATCGGGCACGAAAATAGGGAGGTGAGAAGAAGAGACTTCTTTCAGAAGTCGGGAAAAGGGGAAGGTGGGGTCCCCTCTGGGGATAAGGGGCGGGGTAAAGGGGGAAAGGTTTGTTATTTTCCCTTTTCCCAATAAAGATGAATCCCTTTTCCCACAAGAGTGCAAAAGTTCTTTTTGCAAGAGACTCTATGAGTGGAACTCACAAGGAACTATAAAAATATCTCTTCCCCAGTTCCCAGTCCCCAGTCCCCAGTCCCTATTTTTAAGGCAGGTCTAAAGATTTCCCCCTTCTCATTTGTGGCTTTTTCACTCAGTCCTGCACATGATTTAATTTAACGACAGAAATTCTTCTCCTGTCGTGGGATGAATGCCTATTGTTTCATCCAAATCTTCCTTGGTAATGCCCTTGCGAATTGCCACACCTAAACTTTGAATGATATCTGCTGCATGTTCGCCTACCATGTGAGCGCCCAAAACTTGCCCAGAATCACTATTTACCACTAACTTTATAGTGGTTGGCTCATCCTGTTCGATCATCTGATACAACAGTGGTTGGAACTCGGTGCAGTAGCATTCTACAGATTCACCAAATTTTTCTCGTGCTTTCGCCTCCGTCATCCCCACACTAGCCGCTTCTGGACGGCAAAAAACAGCAGTGGGCACATAATCATAATTTAGTTTTTGCGCCTTGTTCCCAAAAACTGTATCGGCAAAGACAATACCTTCTGCCTTAGCCACTGGAGTCAATTGCACGCGGCTGGTGCAGTCACCCACAGCAAAAATGTTTTCTTGACTGGTGCGACTGTATTCATCTACTTTGATTGCACCATCTTCGCCAAGTTCAACATGGGCATTTTCTAAACCAAGATTCTTGGTATTTGGAGTGTAACCTGTGGCAACTAAGATGGTATCTGCTGTAATTATTTCTTGGCTCTCACCAGTAATAGTTAACAACAAACCCTCTTCTGAGTATTTGATTTCTTGAACAGTGCTATTGGTGAAAAACTTAATTCCGCGTTTAATCAACCCCTGTTGTACAGCAGAGCAAATGCGATCGTCAAACCCCGATAAAATCATCTCGTCTTTTTCAATCACCGTCACCTCACAACCGAAAGCGTGCATCATACTGCAAAATTCTACGCCAATGTAGCCACCGCCAATAATTGCTAAACGTTTTGGCAGATAGGGTAGCTGAAACATCTCGCGGGATGTAATGGCGTATTCTATACCTGGGATTTTGGGCTTAAGGGGTTGTCCTCCCACAGCAATTAAAATTTTGTCGGCTGTAACTTTGCGTCCATCAATATCGATCGTATGGGTATCGATGAAAGTGACACGTTGAGAAATTAATTCAATTCCAGCTTTTTGCAATTGCTGAAAATAGGATTGGTTAACGCTGTCAATATGCTGATGTACTGACTTAATAAATAATGTCCAGTCAAAGTATGTTTGACAGTCACTCCACCCATAACTTTGTGCGATTTGATTTTTGAGGGCGAAGTCAGCAGCGTAGACAATCAGCTTTTTTGGAACGCAGCCGCGATTTACACAGGTGCCACCAATAGCTTCTTGTTCGGCAATGGCGACACGTACACCATAACTAGCGGCTTTTTTAGCTGCTGCCAATCCCCCAGGCCCAGCACCAATGACAAACAAATCGTAATCAAATGTCATAAAAATCTGTTCCTTTTTCACTTTTTGGAATGCAGAGCTATTTCATACCTTATAGTTATTCACACAAAACTTCATCTACTGTCTTTGGGTGGACAATTTGGGATGAAACCAGGCTAATATTTCGCAGATTGCCGCATTAATAGTCTTAAATCGAAAAGGAACAGCGATCGCCCAATAATTACTAAGTTATATTACACTTTGTTGACAAACAAAGCATATTATTATCTAAAAAATTAGAAGTGCGATCGCTGACGACAAGGTGTAACCCATTGCCTAATTTGGGCAGCAGCCATGCTAGAAAACAACTGGAAATGCGATATTTACAGATAATTATGGGGAATCAAATAAAGTTTGCATCTCTTTTGCATCTCTTGTCATTCCCAAACGCTCAAAACTATTAATAGCCTGAGTTGATAATTGGCAGGCTTTCTGGACACTTCCCCACCTTCTCTCCCAACGCGCAAGAGAACGTTGATAACGAGCCAGACGCCGCTTATTATTACTGCTTTCGGCGACAGTTAAGCCTTTAATTAATAACTTTTGAGCTTCATCGCGATCGCCTTGGTCGATGGCAATATCAGCAAGCCAATTTTGAGCAGAATTAATCACCCGATGCCAATTTATTTTTTCTGCACTTTTCATCACATCTTGAAATAGCTTCTTGGTTGAAAAATATTCCCCTTCTGAATAAAAGATTTCAGCCCGATGATAAAGAACCGGAATAAAATAGCGGATGTGCTGTCGCCCGTCTAGATTCGCCTCGATCGCTAATTTTTCTTCTACCGTTAGCCAGTGGCGTGCATCTATATAATTATTCTGTCTGATTCGCAGTCTAGCCATACTTTCGGCTAAGTCAGCTTGAACGCATGAATCTGCATGGTCGCGTAAAACCCATGCCCGCTGCAATATTTCGTCTGCTTGTGTGAGACTTTGAGGCGAACACTCCCGAATTAACAGCCAGGTTTTGCGGATCATGAACTTCACCAAAGATGACCATTCACCACGTAGTTCTGATTGTTCTATCAGCCATTGCAACCAATCAAGGCGATCGTCCCAATAAGCATAGAGATTGGCGTAGTGGTTCAAGAGCAACCACAAATCCCTAACTTCTGCATAATGGTCTTGGTTTTTACACCAATAAAGTACTGCCCGTAGATTTCCTTCCTCTTCCTTTAACCTGTCGTAATGTATCCAGTTCTCCCAATCTTCTCTGCCGTATCTGTAAGCAAAATTTAGATACCATTTCACCCACCGTTTCCGTGCTTCTTTCTCAAAATCTGGGTAAGCAGCTAATTGTGCTAAGGCATACTCACGAGTCAGAGACAGCATTTCGTATCGTTTAGTCTCTGAGTTCAGATTCACTAATGAGAGTTGCTGCAAACGTACCAGGCCATTATTGACAGAATCAGGAGCAGATGTCAGTCCAGCTACTTCAGCCACAGCTGCTTGGATGGGAGAGTCAGGAAAAATCGCCAATGACATTAGTAACTTGTGGGGTGGCTGTCCCTTGATATTTTGCACTGATTCATCAAAGCAAAAACGAGCCACATCGCCTGTAGCGGAGGCTAACTGCTCCAATACGAAGTTCAAAGAGTAGCCACTGGAGACTTGACCGAGTGCGTAGACAATAGCGAGGGGGATTCCTCCAGTGCGATCGTAGAGCAAGCTAGAGTCTGCATCTTGGATAGTTATACCTTTCTCTTCAGCTTGTTGCTGAATCAACTGCAAACCATCATTCAGAGGCAAGTTTCGCAGACTGATTGGTAGCAGGGCAATTCGTTCGCGGGTAGTAATTACTACTTTGACGCAAATGGGTAAATTATATAGGAATTCTATAACCTCATCCCTGTCTTCTATAGTCTCCATATTGTCAACAATTAGAAGCGTTCGTTGTTTACAAAGACATTGACGTACACGCTCAAATTGGTCATTGGGAGGAGATTGAATAATTGTAGAGTCGTTTAAGGCATTGGCAATTACCCGAAAAATCTCGCGTAGGTTACGCTCTATTTAACATTACAAAGCATTAACACGTTGTTAACTTTGCAACTGGCTATTAATAGTAAATCTTCCTATATTAGTATCTAAATTGATTTTTGTCTTTAGGTAGGTAGGGAGTTACTCCAGATAATGCCTGCTTCTAATCTTTAAAACTTCTCCAAACTGTTTACTCAACAAAACTATGAAAAATACAACACTTAGGTTCTTAAGTATCTTATTTGAACTAAAACGATCTCGGCGTTATTTCCCAGAAGAAAGACAAGTCTGTGTATTCAATAAACGTCCCATATTATACCGAGACTTTTCGCCAAACTCTGCACAGGAATCAATTGATGAACTACAAGAGCGATTACAAGCTCAGGGTTTTCTTTCAACTATTAGTGGTAAATTTGACATAGAAACAGAAGAGGCTGTAATAAATTTTCAGAAAGCCAATAATCTTCAGGTGGATGGAATCGTTGGCCCACTGAGTTGGGCTTGCCTTTTCTACCCAAAGCTTTATCGCAATCAAAAAAGTATGTCGCCAAAATTACAGGATGCTATTAAGGAACTGCAAACTATCCTTAATGAAGAAGGATTTTTCAAAAAAGAACCCGACGGGTATTTTAGTAGGGAAACTGAAAGAGGTGTTAAACGCTTTCAAAGAACTTATGGACTGAAAGATGATGGCGTAGTTGGGGCTGCGACTTGGGCTGTATTAATGGGAATGCGACAAAAAATAGATAACAAAAGCTTTCTCCAGTTAGTTTATTTTCTATCGCCCCAATCCTGGTTTTTTTGTAAGCAGTTTTTAATGATCTCTTTCATTCTACTGGGTATTTATTGTAGCCCCATACCAGCAGATGAACTGAAATGGAATATAGCCTTAGCAACTGCCTATGGACTCACTTGTATAGTGCCTTTTCTCTTAGAGTGTTTACCGCTGAAGCCCTCGAAGCACTCAAGTTTACCGCTTTTAGAATATGCTCCTTATGTGTTAACTGGTATCTTTTGGAAACCAATTATCGGTTTTTTGGGGACATTGATTTAATTAACATTGAGTCGGTGAATAGATGATGAGCGATCGTTGTGCTTCTAAAAATAGCGATGTCTACGACGGGCTGCGCCTACGCACATCGAAGACACTCTACTCTTACCCATCGCTGAAATAGAAAAACGACCATTCAAAAATTAAATCGCTTTCTTCTTTGCATGAGGTAAAAATCAAAAACAAAGGCGGGTGCGGGGATTGAACCCGCTAATCCCCACAATGGTGGAGACGTAACCGATAACCCTAAATTCTTCGGCCCCGAAAGGCAAGTTGCGAACAAGGATAACCCGCCATGAAGTATGAAGGATAAAGTGTTTCATCCTTTACCCTTCAGCAATCTCTACAATTCACCCGTAGCTAGCATCTGAACGATCCGAGGTGTACCTGGGTCGAACCCTGCCAAATCCCAAGACAGCGAATCTTCAGGATCTACCAAAGTAATTTGGTAAGGTGTCAAGGTGACATACACCGCCTTGACGTTGGGATTTACCTTTTTACGGTACTCCTTCAGCGCTTGACTTGGATGCTTATACCCAGCCCAGCTTTCCGAGTCAGTCCAAAAGCAAACTACATCTGCTTTAAACTTATTCTTAATCATCCAGTCGTAAGCTACAGATGCATCCGTTCCACCAAAGTTTTGATTGCTAGCTTTGCGAACCGCAGAACTAAAACTATCTTTAGCGGTAATATCTAATTCCCGGAATTCCGTAGCAAAGCCGCGAATCATGTAGTTTTTCTCTGCTTTTGCTGTCACCAGTGCCATTGTGGTGGCAATTTCACAGCAAGTTAGCCCCATATCTGCAACCATGCTACCCATAGAACCAGAAACGTCTACGGCGTGCATGAATACTTTACCTGTGGGTTGCACAACATCAAAAGACAGTTCAACCGCCTTTTCTAAAATGTCTACAATCCGAGGAACTGGATTCCAAGTTTTCTTACTGCGTCCTAATGTCCCAGCAGATTGATATGTTTTGAGTGCTTTCAAAACATCAATTGGATGGATGCGACCTTTACGCAGATGTTCTTTGTTGTTAAGAACTGCTTCCACTCGCAGCAAATTGGCAGTTTCGTCAGTTCGCAACACACCCAGTTCGGTTAAAGAACCCAAGTTACGCAACATTGCACCTATTGGCATTTCCTGAAATAGCAACTGCCAAGCAAGCTTGTCCATTTTGCCCACTGGTGCAGCCATTTCGTGGGTTAAGCGTCCTTGGGAAATAGCTTCATGGGTTTGGGTAGGATTCCGCTTCAGCCACTCATACCACCAAATCTGCGCTAACGCTTCTGAGGGGATATCTGCTGGCAATTCTTCCCAGCCTCTAACTACCCACTCAAATAGTTGACGGTGATTTTCTGTAGGCGGTTTGACATGGAACAACCGCAACGCATCCCGGTGGGAGAAGCCTTGACGCTGTTGATATTTCAATAATTGATAAGCTAAACCCTTGACATCTTCCCTTGAGAGCCAAGTTTTACCAGCTTCCCGCACTACTTTGCCAAATCCCCGCAGAGATTTGGTGTAGTTCAACCATTCGTAGAAGTGGCTACCAGTGCGGACAACTTGCGGGAAAATTTCACCAAACGCCTGTTTTGCTTCTGGTGTTTCACCCATCGATAGCAACACTAAAGCCAAGATAGGCGCGCTGTTATTGATGGCGCGTCCATCGCTAGCATACAAAATTTCTTCTGCTACACGACCAGGATTTTCGGCAACAGCAAGTCTTACAACTGTCACAAAATCTTCAGTTAATTCCTGTTTGCCAGCGTAGTAAGTGCTTTTTGCTGTGCCAACTAAAAGACAACGGCGCAGCATTTTCCAAATACCAGCATCAAACATCCAGCCGCCGGAACGTCCCTGAACCATTTCTGCTTCTCGTCCGGGGATAGGTTGATTTTGGGGTGTAGTTGTCTTCTTTTTAGTGAAAAAATTGTAATTCATCGCTTCATCTCCCGGCCCTTGCGGGCAAAAATGAAAGGTGGCAAAGCAGGATTTGAACCTGCGACATCCGGCTTATCAGGCGATAACCCTAAATTCATCGGCCTTTTCAGGCAAGGTGTGAACAAGGATGTTTTTCGGTGCTCTACCAACTGAGCTATCTGCCACATGAAAATTTTGGATTTTGGACTTCGGCTACGCTCAGTCGAGCGATTTTGGATTTTAAATTTATCAAAATTATTTGGTGTAGCGGAGCAGGATTTGAACCTGCGACCTCTCGAACCCTAATCGATAACCCTAATTCGTCGGCCTTTGCAGGCAAGGGGTGAACAAGGATGTTTAGCGCTCTACCTCTGAGCTACCCGCCACATGAAAATTCAAAATTCAAAATTCAAAATTCAAAATTCAGGACTAGATTTGGTGTAGTGGAGCGGGAATTGAACCCGCGACCTCCCGCTTGGCAGGCGATAACCCTCAATTCGTCGGCCTTTTCAGGCAAGGTGTGAATAAGGATATTTAGGCGCTCTATCCACTGAGCTACCCACCACATGAAAATTCAAAATTCAAAATTCAAAATTCAGCATTAAATTTGCTGTAACGAAGTAGGATTTTTACCTACACCTCCAGAAGTTTGATCGGGGGTGTTTTAGTTATATGCGATAACCCTCGATACGTCGGCCCTTCCAGGCAAGGTGGGCGCTCTGCCATTTGAGCTATTCGCTACTGGTGAAAGCTAACTCCCTCATGAAAGTTGACTTGTATTATTAATGTAGTATACGTATTATTTGTTGTCAAGGGTCTGACAAGCTAATTTAGAATTATTGCTTTGGAAAGAAAAGCTGATATGTATTACGATCGCCATACATCTCAACCCCCTTCTTTTTTCTGGTAAAAACTTTTGCGCGTAGTTTACCGCACTTCGGCAAGGCTCAGTGACCACCGTAGGCATCGCAGACCAATCTTATATGAGCAAAAAGTTAATAAGCTTATAACACTTACTGAATAAAGCTTTTGCCGAAAATTTTGCCGCAACTTTGCCAAACGATACAAAAAAGTGTCTCAATTTTTGCCAATATAATAATATTATTTCCCAAAATTCACTTGGCAAAAATCGGCATGAGTGAGAAACCCATAGAAGGTAACGGCAAGGCTTTTCTCGTTCTACTTTTGCCCATCTCGTTTTTGATTATTTTCCTAGTTACTACCTGGAGAATTTTACTGGCGGTAATTGTGCTAGTAATTGCCTTCAAGCTTTGGCAGGAATATCAATGGCAACAGTGGACTTATCGAGTTAACCCAATTTTTCATCAATTGGTTCGTGAAAATCAGGGCAGACTGACGCCAATGGACTTGGCAATCAAGGGCAATTTTCCTGGAACAACGGCAAAACGCTACTTGGATAGTAAAGCCTCGGAATTTGGAGCTAGTATAGTCAACTCTGAAGATGCAGGGGAGTCTTATTACTTTATAACTGCCAGCATTCTCGGCAATATTCTTGACAGTAGTGAGCCTGTTAAAGAATTTCCAGCTCAACCAGTTACTAAAACAGCGCGATCGCTATTAGCACCACCACCAACCCCGCAGGAGGAAGAACCAGAAACCGAATCACTTCCACAGCCAACAGATGAGGAAGTTAAACGATCGCTGGAAAAACAGTTAATTTTTGGCTCTCTAATTCAATCTGAACTTGCGAAACGGCTCAATGTCTATTCCAGCACGGTTTATAAACGGCGAAACGATCCAGAGTTTCCTGAGTGGAGCCGCAGCAAAGACCCTGATGGTATTGCCTGGTCATTCTCAGAAAAAACTAAAGAGTTTTTTCCAGTGGAGTCAGAAGAACAAGGCAAAAGTTAAAAGGTAAAAGAAAGAACTTTAAAGCTTTACTTTTTACTTTTTACTTGTAAACCCACAGCTTCGTTGATGGAATTTAATCCGCTTTGTTCTAGCTTGGAAAGTAAACCAGCTAGAATTCGGCGTACCATCATTGGCCCTTCGTAAATCCAGCCTGTATAAACCTGAATCAAGCTAGCACCAGCAGTAATTTTTTCCCAAGCATCTTCAGCAGAAAAAATACCACCAACACCAATAATTGGGATTTCTCCTTGAGTTTGCTGCCAAATAAAACGAATTACCTCAGTGGAGCGATCGCGCAATGGTTCACCGCTAATTCCGCCGGCTTCTTCCTGGGGTGATTTGCCAGTTTGGTCAATTACTTGGGTTTTCAGTCCATCACGGCTGATGGTTGTATTAGTGGCGATAATTCCCGCCAGTTGGTAAGTTTTAGCAAGAGTTATGATGTCAGCGATCGCAACCCAATCTAAATCTGGCGCAATCTTGACAAAAATTGGTTTATGTGTGGTATTTTCTTGTTGTAATAAATCTAAGATGGCACTGAGCATAGAAGCATCTTGGAGCGATCGTAACCCTGGTGTATTGGGAGAAGAGACATTAACAACAAAATAGTCTCCCAAATTCTTGAGTAAACGAAAACTATCGAGATAATCCTGTGCGGCTGCTTCTAAGGGAGTTATCTTAGATTTACCCAAATTTATCCCTATGGGTATCGATCGGGTAAGCTCATGCTTTTCTTGTGCCAAACGTGCCGCCATTGCTACTGCACCACTGTTATTAAAGCCCATTCGATTGAGAGCAGCTTTATCCAACGGTAGGCGAAACAAACGAGGGTGCGGATTTCCTGGTTGTGCGTGAAAAGTTACAGTTCCTAGTTCTGCAAAGCCAAAACCCAGGTTAGGCCAAATGCCCGCAGCGACTCCATCCTTATCGAAGCCAGCCGCTAACCCTACGGGATTTGGGAAGTTTAGCCCAAACAAATTTTGTTCTAGACGCGAATCGTACAAACATAAAGATTTTTGTAAGCGTTGGTTTGCCCAACTAGCAGGGGTTTTTGATAGCCAGCTAAAACTGCGAATTGTCTGCTGGTGTAACCACTCCGAATCGGTTTTTACCACATTGAACAAAAGCGGACGAATAGCAAGTTGATAAATATCCATTTCAATCTTTACACTACGCGAATTCGATAGACTGCTGCGCTTCCTCTCTAGCTTGTCGGAGTTCCTCTCTAGCTTGCTGGAGTTCTTCTCTAGCTTGTCGGAGTTCCTCTTTATACTGCCGCGCTTCCTCTTTACTTTGTCGGAGTTCTTCTTTAGATCGCCGCATTTTTTCAGCAGTTTTCCTGACTTCTTCAGCAAGGGATCGGGTTTCTTCAGCAGAATTTCTCATTTCTTCAGCAAGCTGTCGCTGCTCCTCTTGTGATAACCTGACATCTTCAGCAGACTCTCGCTCCTTCTCTTGCAAGAGCCTGCTATCTTCAGCAGACTCTCGTTTTTCCTCTGAGACTTGTCGCTGCTCTTCTTGAGCATCGGACGCAGATTCACCCATTTCCTTCGCACTCCATAATGTAACTTTCAGCTACCTGTTAGCTATAACTTTCAGCAAACACCTGTGGCGATATTAGTCAAGGTGCTTTTCTGGGCATCTTATATATTACAAGTTATGTTAACCAAGAAATCAGATGGGGCAGCCACAAAAACCTATAGCCGCCGAACAGCAAATCCTCTCTTTGGGGCGCGTCCTCCAGAGTCTCAGAGAAGAAGATGATGTTGACGTTCTGATTGAAACTACTATTTCTTATCTCAAGGAAGAGTTTGACTACAAACTGATTTGGATTGCTCTTTACGATCGCCTGAATCACATATTATTTGGCAAAGGAGGCATCACACCCGATCGCGACATGAGCTTTTTACGCCAAAGAGTTGTTCTCAGCCCTGGGGATTTATTAGAGCAAGTAGTAATTGAACAACATCCTTTAGGCGTAGCTGATTTGCAAACTGAAATCCGTGCTGCCGAATGGCGAAAAATTGCCGAAAAATTCCACATCCAAGGAACGATTATTTTACCGGTTCGCTACAAAGACCGTTGCTTGGGCTTGGTATTACTGGGTTCAGAACGCTGGGGCTACCTACTGACAGGAGAAACAAAAGCACGTTTGATGATGGTTTTAGGTGAACTGGGGGCAGTGCTTTATCAAAATGAGATGCATAAGCACCAAAAGCAAACCAGGCGAACTGACGAGCCATTATTAGAATTGCTAGAAAATTTACGCAGCCTCAGTAACCTGAATCAAAGACTTGAAGCAGCGGTGCAAGCAACTCATAAATTTGTCTCCCCCAGCCGGACAAATGTTTACTGGTTTGAGCGCGAAGGGCGCTACTTTTGGTGTCGAATGAGCAATCAGCTGGTCAAAATGGATCGCAATTCTAGCAGTCAGCAAGCAGCAGGAATGACTGTACAGGACTTAAGCGATTTTTATTATGCTTTGGCAGTTAACCAGATAGTCTCCATTGGTGATGCCCGCAGTTCTTTAAAAAGCCATTTTACGGCTAAATTGCTGGAACGGCTAAAGGTGCGATCGCTTCTGGCAGCTCCGATTTTCTGGCAAAAGAACTTAGTCGGTTTTCTGGCGGTGGAAAGCAACGAACCTCGCATCTGGACAGACACAGACAAAAATTTTGTCCAGGGTGTTGCTGGTTTAATTTCTCTAGTTGTACCTACCGAAAGCATGGAAGGTACAATTAAACAGATTCAAGAAGATGCTCAACTGACTAGCCAAGTTGCTCAAGGTATCTATAGCGAACATGACCTTCAGGTAACTTTACACAGTTGTGCTAAAAGAGTTTTAGCTCGATTAGGTGCTACCCGCTTTTTGCTGTTGCAGTACGACGCCGAGCAGAAGAATTATCAATTTACTTACCAAAGTCAGCCCCAAAATCGTCGACCGTTGACATTTACTCTTCATACTCTCAAAGAATTAGATGGACAGCTTTTGCAAGGTTTAACACAGGCGGTGGAAATTGAGAACTTAGATGAAGATTTACGCTTTTTTAACTGGCGACCCTTGTTATTAGAGAATAATGTGCGATCGCTGCTTGTTTGTAAATGTACTCACGAGCATATACCAGCAGCACTTTTGGTAATTACTCATGAAAGCCATCGTTCTTGGACAACTCTAGAAAAAGAATTGCTGTGGGCTGTCAGTCAACAGATTGGTGTAATTGTTCGTCAGTGGCAATTACATAACCGCACTACCCAGCAGCAAAAAACTTCCCAGGCTTTTGAGCAATGCTTACGCATCCTGACACAATCCCAGAACAGCATTGAGGTCGAAAAAAAGCATTTAGAACCTACAGCACTCGAACAAATAGCCTCAATTTTGGGCTGTCCCCTAGCGCTAATGCTATCTTGGGCACCTGGTGAAAGTCGCGCAGAAATTATTCCTGGAGTGATTGACAATAGCCAATTTGGGATTTTTTCTGATGTATCTATTTCTATCCAGGCTGAAGCCTTAATTCAGTGGGCGCTTGCTACAGAAAATTATCTGACTTTGAAGGTGGATAATTTACCTCCAGAAACCCGGAAATGGTTGAATGTTCCAGAAAAAAGTCAAATTTTGGTAATGGCATTACGTACAACTGCTGATTATGAAACTACAGGTGTAGTATTGCTAGTAGACTATCAAGAGCGTCGCTGGTCAGAACAAAACCTCAGTGCAACAGCAACTCTGATTTCTCAATTAGCTTGGTGGCGTCGCGAAAAGCAAATTACCCGACTTTTAGAATCCACAACCGAAGAATTACGACAACTCAACTGGTACAAACATCGTCGTCTAGAGGAAATTCAAAGAATAACGGCCCATTCCCTGAAACAAATACACGATTTGGGCATTCCTGCTAATGAGTTGACTCAGATGCGCTACCAGCTATTGCTGCGGCAGTTAGACCATACAGCCACCTCCATGAGTGGAATGCTAAAACTCGAACACTGGCAGCTACATATTAGTTGGGAAACTATGCCCATAGCCAGTTTACTGAAGCGATCGCTCGAACGGATCGAAAATTTACTTAAACAACAAAAGCTGTGGATTGGGGTACATGGTTTGGGACAACCAATTGACGAGCAAGAAGCACCCAAGAATTCTTCATTAGTTAGAGGCGTTCCTCCCTCCAGCGCTCAATCTGCAATGGCGATCGCTGGTGATATTGTCAAAATTGAATTAGTAATCCATGAATTATTGGTTACTGCCTGTAACCGTTCTCAAACCGGTAGCAGAATTGATATTTGGTGTCGCCGTTTAGATGCGTCAAAACCCTTAGATATAAAATATTCTTCTTCTACAACTGGAGGGGCTGAACATCAGACATCTTTAGAATTATCAATCACATATAACGGTGCGATCGAACCACAGCTACTCACGGAACTAGATGATAATACACCGAAAGATGTGCTTGTTCCTTCCAACCTCGACCAACCACCAGCTTTACATCTGGCGATCTGCCAAAACCTCATGCAAGAACTAGGAGGAGAGTTGAATTTCTATCAGTTACCAGATAATCGGGTAGTCAGTCGCTTGTTGTTGCCGTTAGCTATTCATGATTCTTAGTGCAGCTTTACCTAAAATCGCGGCGAATTGAGTGTTGAAATTTAAACGCAGATGCGCTTCACATTACCCCAGGGAAGAGTAGTACAAATGCACTGTGGTTAATTACTTTACTTGTACGAGAACTGCTATAACTACAAGCTTTAACAATTTGTCTTTGTCACTGTCAAGGCTAATTAAACGTAAATATAAAATTATATTGGCAATTATCTTAACTATTTTGTATAGATTTACTGAGTCTATCAAGAGTTAAACAGGTAGCTTTTAGTAACTTGAATATCTACGAAAAAACGTGACATTTTTGAAAATAGTGGTTAACATATAACTTGATAAAATGCCGATAAACACTATTATTAATTTTATTCAGAGAAAAATAATTAGCTGGATAGCTTTTGCCAAATCAAGTTTGATATTAATTGTTTCTATTGGAAATATTATTAAACTGCAATTTTTTTAAAATTAATTTTTCAGGATTTAATTACTATCTAAGTATTCGAATAATCTTTAATATCTTGCATAAATGATTAAATGTAAAATAAAACTTTGGAATTACATATTGTATTTGCAGATTTAATTTAATTTTTATGTTGATGTTGTAATACTAATACTAGCTTGAGTATACATTTTTTAGTTAATAAGATGGAATCAGTGTATCAAATTCTAACTGTCGGTTTATGGATTCTTAGTTTGCAAACAAGAGAATTCTATGGATGCTATAAAATATTTCTAATAATCAATAGGATTAAATGTCAACTCTTAAGTTACCGCTTTGAGGAAGACCAATATAGAATTTATATGCTTGGAGGAATCATCAATGAGCTTTAGATACTTCAAGCATTGGTTTAAATTTGGTTCAATCCGAAGCATTATTGTTTTGGCTCTAATATCAATTCCTAACTTATATACTGCATCTGCTCAGATTACTCCAAAAGGGGGAATTGACTGGATTTTAGTCGTAGATACTTCTGCTTCTATGCGTGGTGTAGGTGGAACAAAAAATATTTTTGAACCAGTCAAAAATTCTATTACTGAATTTGTTAATACGGCCAGATTAGGCGACACAGTGACTATTTATAGCTTTGATCGAGATGTCACTCTAAATGCTAATGATATCACTATTAACAGTAACCCAGACAGAGGTAAACTCAAGCAAATAATTAGCTCTCTTAAAGCCGAGGGTGTGCGTACTCATACAGGTAAGGCTGTGCAAAAGGCTTTGCAACATTCTGCTCTGTTAAATAAACGTGCTGACGCTCTTGGTCGTACTGTGAGTATCGTATTTCTGACAGATGGATTAGAAGATGTGCGTGGTATTCCTAATCCTGATTCTATTCCTGGTAATACCCAATTTCTACGTGAACAACAATGCAAGCCTTACATATTTTTTGTGTCTTTAGGATTAAAAGAACACGAAAAGCAACTAAATGACTTTGCTAGTAATCCAGCGCTTTGTGGCAAGGGTAAAGTACTGCGAGATCCTGGAGGAGTTCAGCTAAATCAACTGGCTCAAAATATCAGACCAGTGCTGATTACACCCAAGCTTAATGTAAATTTACCTACTACAAATTTGCCGTCCGTATTACCGGGAACAACTACTGAACCACTCAATATTAATGGCATAAGTAATGTTAATGCTAAGGTAAGTTTGCAACTAGAAGACCCTCAGCAAAGTGGTATTCGCTTAATTTCACCCGATCGCACCATCGACTTAGCTGCTAATCAAGCAAAAGTAATTCCTGTGCGTTTACAGATACCACCGGAGGCAAAGGGGGGCGCTAGTAGCTTGCGCTTGGTGTTAATCAGCACAGATCAAGCGATCGCACCAATTAAAATTGACTTACCTGTAACCATTCAGTCACAACTACAAATACAACCGACAAAGATAGATTTTGGCTCAATAGAAGCAGGGAAAACTACTGAAACCCAAACTTTTGTAGTTCGCAGCAATATATCTGGAACAGCTAGCTTACAACTGCAAGGCAATTTCAAAGACATTTCTATCGCAGAACCTTCAGCAGCCATATCCTTACAACCAGGAGAAACTAAAATTCCTGTGCAGTTGCAGATTACTGATAGTAGTTTTGCAGGCGATCGCACTTTCACTTTAGTCCTAACCCCAGATAGCTCAATTGCTACTCCTGTCAGTGCGGAAGTCCGTCTGTATATTTTGATGCAATTATGGCGAAAAATAGTTATTTGGTTGCTCTTACTGCTATTGGTGTTGTTAATTGCCCTGATAGTAGTTTGTTTGATTCAACGCAAAACCCCCTTGGAATTAGTCGAAGATTTCCGCAACCGTAAACGCTTAGAAGGAGCGTTAGTAGTGCTAGAACCACTGCCACAATCATCGGAAGACGAAGAGATTAGTCTCACTCACCTACAAAAGGGTAGAGTATGCCTGAGTGATTTGGTACCAGCCATTGCTGCGACAAATTCTGATGCCGAGTTAGTCACAGTTTGGCGGTTAGGCAAAAAGAATATAGATTTGCGGTGTTTGAAAGGTGTAATTTTTGTCAATACTAAAAATATAAATACAGATGAACTCTTCAACGAGGACATCATCCAGATTGGCAACGTTAAACTGCAATTTAACTGGATTGAACACCAAAGACCCTCTGAGCCAGGCAGTGGGCAGACAAACTTTTGAATAATATCACAGGAAAGTGAATGTTAAGTCCCACGGTTGTGCGTCCCACGGTTGTTTTTCGTCCTACCGTTGTTATCGGGCTAGGAGGAACGGGTTATGAAGTCGTACTCAAACTTAAAAAGCGATTTATAGATATTTACGGTTCAGTTCCAGAAGTTATTCGTTTTATTTCTATTGATACTACTGAAAATATCCAAGAACGAGAAAAATCACCTGATGGAACTAAGGTTATCTTAGAACCTAATGAACTTTATGCAATTTCTGTCGCAAATCCCCTACCGTTAACACGTAACGACCACATCGCTGAATGGTGGCCTAGGGATATTTCCGCAGCCAGCCTAATCAGTGGCGCTGGACAGATTCGGGCCCGGGGACGGCTCGCCTTATTTGCGAAAGTCGGCGATATTGACGCTTTAATTGCTCAAGCCATCAATACTGTCCGCGAAATTCGCACTAGTAAACAAGCATTTTCAGAGAACTTTCAAGTTTCCAGCCGGGATGGTGTCGAAGTTTTTATTGTTGGCAGTTTGGCTGGTGGGACGGGCAGTGGCACATTCTTAGATACGGCTTTTTTAACACGAGAACATCTGAATAATTTTTCTAATATTACAGGCGTATTTGTTTTACCCAGAGTGTTTGCCAATATTCCCCAAACTCACTTGGTGAAGTCTAATGCCTATGGCGCTCTCAAGGAAATCGAACACTTTTGGGGATTGTCACCCTCTAATAGCATTGAGATTGATTATGGCACCAAAAAAATCAAAGCCGATCGCCCTCCCTTTGATGCTGTATTTTTGATTGACGGGGTTAATAAAAATGGAACTGTAGTCGGTCGTCCAGACGATTTGCAAAATTTAGTTGCAGATGGTTTGTATATCCAAATTGGTTCTCAAATCGGTTTAGACGCTGCTAACGTTGCTGATAATATTCGCGCTTATCTGGCAACTGGTGAAAAAGTTCGAGGACGCAATATCAATTATTGTAGTTTCGGCTTTGCTACCCTAACTCTGCCAGTACAGCAATATGAGCGGATGAAATTAGAAGATGCTCAAAGTTTGCTGAAGAATGAGTTGATGGCATCTACCGCAACAATCGATTTAGAAAGCGACATCACCCGTTTTTTGGAAGATTGCAAGTTAGCAGAAGCGACTACTCTCCTGAATGCGTTGACTGAAAGCGATCGCGGCGGACAGATGAAACCCGAATTTAGAATTGGCGAAATCCGTCAGGATCGCACAGCTTTACCGACAATCAAAGAACTCTATAAACGGCAGCTGGATCAATTTGAACAACGGACGGCTCAAGAACTGGGATTGAGTTTTTATCGCTTAGAGCAGACTGCATCTGCTGCGATCGCAACTTTCTGGGAACGCGGTCTTAACCGTCCCAATGGGCTAGCTTATGTTTTGGAATTTTTGAGCAAACTTTCCCAAAAATTAGACGAATTACAGCAAAGTGTGCAGCAAAAATCGCAAGAGGCGCAATCCAGTTTCAATGCTTTGAAATTAGAAGCTCAGGAAGAAAAAATTAAAGAAGCCGCAGAAACTTGGTTCCCAAATAAAAACACGATCCAAGCAGCTTGTCAGAGATACAAAGAACGGGCTGACCAAAAGTGGAAAACTTATTTACATTGGAAACGGTGTGATAAAGCGGCTGAACTGTATGGTGTACTACGGGCTAAGGTAGAGCAAATCCAAGAAAAGTGTCAGCGTTTACACAGCAACTTAGATAAAGTTTACCGAGATATAGAACAGAGTTATCACGAGGTCAATCGTCAAGGAAGTAACGATAATCCCTTTATTCACACCATTCAGCGCATCAATATCCAATCGAAACGTCCCAAAGTTACTGGCGAAGATTTTATCCGTTGGCATCGAGAACAGTCTCAAACTTTAACGAATTGGTCTGAGAAAAAAGCTGAAGATGTCAAGAACGAAATTCTGAAATTTGTAAATGAAGCTTACTATCCTCTCACCAGTATGACTGTTGAGCAGGTTTTAGCAGATAGCAATCCCGAAGATGCGGGGCAAGATTTGCAACAACTTGGCAAACTTGCAGTTCCTCTGTGGCAGTATGAAGTCTCGGAAATTCCCATTCAACAGCAGCACTTAATCACAGAATTTTATTACTACGGAGTAGAGAGCAACAACACAATTTTTAGCGATCCACCTCTTTCTAATCGCTTGCCTAAAGGAAATAATAATCCTTCTTTTGTACCGACAGGCGAACCCCATAAAGTGATGCTGTTTCGGGTGGAAGTCGGTGTTCCCTTATTTGCTTTCAACGGAATGAGGGAACTGGAGTCAGCTTACCTAGATCCGAATAAAGTCTTCAAGCACTTACATCGCAATTGGACAAACTTAGCTAATTTAATTCCTCCAGAAGATGATGGTGGGGCGTTGCGTTGGTTTGCATTAGCGCTAGCACCCGATCCTTATAAATTGGTTGTCAATCAGAGTAAAAAATATTTTGTTTCTACAGAACAAGCGAAAAGATTAGAGGGCGGAGTTTTGCCATTGGGAGGCGATCGCAAATCAGCATTTAAAGCTTTCAAAAGTAACTTGCCTTTAGTCAAGGAAATTGCTAACAAAGTTGAGCAGATTACCCACGAAGACCAAGACAAAGCCAAATCTACTTTGCAAAACTACATCAATCACCTCAATCAGGTTTTAAAGGGAGGCAAGGTTGATGCCCAGATTCAAGAACAGGTAGAAATGGAAATCCAGGAAATTGAAGCTTACCTGGAAGATTTAGATGTGATTATTTAGCCCTATAGTTTGCACTCTGAGAGTGTCCCCATGCCAAAACCAACTATTTTACTTGCACTCGATCCTCACAGTGCCGCTTTTTGTACAGCCATTAAACGGCAACTGCAAAAATTTCCAGCCGATCAAACCTGTTTAATCCAAACTTATAATTTAACTTGGGATGGTCAAACTTTTGGCTTTAGTGGCGAGTTAGATCAGTTTGCTGACACGAGTTTTGAGCTGGCTCAAACTCATAGTAAACAAGCTTATGTTTCCAAAATTCGTACCCAGTTCAGTGAAGCGACTGGCGAACTGCAAACTGCACTGATCGAATTATTGAAAACGGCTAGTCAATCCAAAGAAGCGATCGCAGCGAAACGTCAAGGAGTAGAAATCAGCAGCAGTCATCGAGTATATCTGATGCTTTCAGGCAGCAATCAATTTGCTAGGGGAATAGTTTTTGACATAGTACGCTTGATTCGTTGGCTATTTTCTAAGTACTTTACAGATATTCCTTACAGCTTAGAAGCTTTATTGCTATTACCAGGGTTATTTACCCAAGCCACAACTGCTGATTACGGTGCTGCTTATGCCTTCCTGAAAGAATTAGATTACAAAATGATCAGTGGCGTTGTAATTACAGGTGCCCAAAAAGTACCACCTTTTGATAACTGCTGGCTGATGGACGAGCGAATTGGGGGACTGAAGGATAATTTGCCTAGCTATGCTGATGCTTTGGCAGGTTTTCTCACCGTGGAACCGGAAACCAACGGCTTATTGCTTGGCGCACAAAAAGTGCGGGGAAAAATACCCGCTTATAGTTCATTTGGTTATGGAGAATTGTTTTTCGCAGGAGAAACAACTATTAACCGTTTGAGTGCTGGCTTTGCTGCCGATATTATCATCGAGCAGTTTTTACCGAAGGCAGAATTCACTCCCGAAGCAAGTCGCAAATGCCTATTAGATGCTAAAGGATTTGTTCTCAGCGAAGATTTCAGTAATGCTTTTCTGCAATTAGAACGAGACAACGGCAAACCAGTTTGGGAAGATTTTAATCCGCGTATTGACATCCATGCTGGCATGGCGCGGGAATATGGGATGGAATTGCAACGTGCTTATCGGCAGTTTGAAAATAAAGAGCTACTTTCTTATAAGCGCACGTTAGAAAAATGTTGTAAACAACTACAAGGAAACCTCACCAGCTTTTTAGATCGCAGCATAAATAGCTATATTGATGCTACACCTAGAGGCTTACATGAAGGAGTTAGGCTATTAAACATATTGACCTTTTTGTATTTGGAACTGCAAACGGATGCCATTGGCGATCAATCCCAAAATCTGGTTACAGAACTACGTGCGGCTGAAGCATTTCTCGACTCAAGATTGCAGGTAACAATTGATCGAGAAGAGACTCAAAAGCTGCTCAACCAAGTTCTATCCTTAAAATTGCGGCAACAACAATTACAAGATGGTTTAGCTGAAAGAAAATCTGAAGAACAACTGCAAGAGTTACAAATAACTCAGAAACAGCTAGAAATAGCAGTTGCTGACTATCGTCAAGCGTTAAATGCCGAAATCGAAAAAGCTCGACAAATTCGCTTTATGGCGATCACTCGCGCTCGTGAACAAGCTGAAGCTGCGATCGTTGTAGCTCAGAACCACTTAACAGCTATTGAAAATCAACTCGAAAAAGCCACAGATAACTTAGATGAACTGCTAACGGAAGAAAACCGTTTTCGTTCACAGTATTTGATCGTTTATCCTACCTTGGTTACTGGTGCTTTATTAGCCTTGCTGGTTCTGACCGGAATTTTCAGTCAATCAACACTATGGCTATTTTTACAAAAATTTTGGGCTAACTTAGTTAGTTATCTGCTTTGGACTGCGGTATCAATTTTGACTTACTTAGGTATAGTTTGGCTCAAGTACAGCACTAATATTCGCGATCGCATTCAGAAGGTTCAGAAACAAATTAAACGGTTAGAAAGCACTATTAAAGCAACCGCCGTCGAATTACGTCGCAGCTATAACGAACAATTAAAGTTAGAGTACGATTTATACGCCCAAAATCTCCGTGTCGAGGCGTTAAATTATTTGATTAAAACAGCTAAACAAAGAACTGAAACCTTACGTCAAAGTCTGTCCGATTTCTCTGAGATATACAATAATTTGGTTGCTCAACGCGATCGAGCTACCACAAAGTTCTCCGAAACTCGGCTCACGGTTCTAACTGATGCGGATATTGATACTTATTACCAAAGTTTTCTTTCCACATTACCAACTGAAAAGTTTACTCAGGAACAGGTTAGCCGTTCTCAATCGTGGAAAATTTCTGCTGAAGAATTTCAGAATAAACTTATACCCTTTGCTCGCCAGCAGTTTGAGCAATTGGGTAATTTGTCTATTGGCGAAGTATTAAAGCAATCAGATTTAATTGCCGCCAATACAGCTAATTTGCGTTTGAATCAACTTTATGATAGCGCTAATTTGTTACTACGAATTCAAGATATTGACACTAACTTAAACCCAACTTCTCAACGGGAGATTACCCTCTGGGTAGGAGCAAAAGATAAAGAACAAATTTTTGCGTTTTACAGCCGATTTAGTCGTAGTTTAACCGCTTTGGTAGCTGAAGATGAGCAACGGTTGTGTATTTTGACTCGTTCCTTGGGCTTTCCGGCTTATTTTCTCAGCCAAATTGAGTATTATCGAGACTGCTATGAACGGACTCAGAGCGAACAAATCGATGAAGACGAAAACATTCCTGATTTAATCCCAGAAGAAATTGGTTCTGGTAGAGAGTTAAAACTAGCTTATCAAACTTTGCTGTTAGCGATCGCTCTTCGGCTACTATCCCAGAATTCTCAAGGTGATTATCAATTTAACGGTCGGTCACTTGGTAAAGACCGAGAACAAATTACTTTAGCTTTAGCAACTGAGTTCACCTTTCAGGAACTCTATGGAGACTTAGAAGAACGTATCGAAACATTTGAAGGTGATTTTATTTACCATAAATTACAGGAATTCGGAACATCTGCCTCATCTTTAAATCCATACGAACGTAAGCTTTTAGATCGTCTGCTTTCAGACTATAACCCTCTGAATTAGGCATTCAATCACCTTTTTTACTTCTCTGGAAATTGAATATAGACTTAATCCCAGCCCCTAAAGGACTTCTAGTTAAAAAATATCCCATCCCTGCGGGGCACTCCGCTAACGTAGAGGCGCAAGGTCTTATACCTCCAGTCAGATATTGAGTCAGAGATTCAATCAATGCATTCCCAGTTTCGGACTGGGAAGGAGAAAAGTCTTATCAAGCTAGGTTTTTAGGACTTGCGTGTACACCGTAGCTTTTTAAGGGGGACTAAGGAGAATCTTGGGATTGTGCATCTTAAGCAAACCGCATTGATACCAATCCGACTTCGACAATTGGTACAGGCGATCGTTGCTTGATTTTACAGTGAATTGCTTGCTCATCAAAGGATGCTCTGGCACTAACATCATTTATATGAACTTATGTGAACTCCTCCCTACTGAATTTGTGAACTTCTCCCTACGGAATCCTTACGTAAATTCCAATTAAAAAACGCTCTTTTTTACTCTACCTTTACAAGAAACTAGTGGATGCACGATTAGTATAAATATGTAACCAATTGAACGCACATCAAGTCTAATAACTAAATTACTTATACGGTTATTACTTATATAAAAGTGTGCAAATGGTAAATAAAAATTAGTCCTTAAATAGAAGATTTCTTCTACATAAGACAAACATGGCTTGAAAAGTTCTCAAGCTGAACATCCTGCTTGCCTATAATTTGTTCTTACTCATTAGTAAGGCAGTAGACAAGCATGACAAATTTGCAATCTTAACATCGGAAAATAAAAACATAAATTGTATGAAAAAATACACCAAAGTTGTAAAGCATTTTTTGGCATTGGCTACTCCAGCGATCGCTACTTCGATATTGGCAACCTTACCGAGCCAAGCTGCTACCCTTGCATATTCTGAGTCAAAATTCAACATCAACAACTTTAGTACTAGCCCTTCAGATGTTAGGACTTTGACTGATAATGTAACCACAGCAATTAGCACAGGTGGTCAAGTAACTGCTGATGCTAACGCTGAGGCTAAGTTTAATATCGATGCAAACAACTCTGCCTCCAATTTGTCCTTCAGCCAAGCTCAAGGTCAGGGTGATGGCTATACAGGATCGGCGGAAAGCTTTGCTGGGATTATCGGTTATGATTTCATAGTTGACAAAGAGTTTTCTTTTGATTTCAGTGGCTTATTTAACCTGAAAACATCCATTGATGATGCCGTGACTGAACGTGCAAATGCTCGTGGAGAGTTTTTATATCAGTTATACGACAGCGATACTGGTAATCTTTTAGACTCTTTCAAGATTTCTGGAAATTTATCAACTATAGGTAACAATGATGCTTTTGTATTTGAACCGAGTAGTAACATAACTCTTGATTCAAATCAGACTACTATTGATAAATCTTTTGGCGGAACACAGGAATATGCTTTGACTAGCTTTAAGGGTAAATATTCCCGTACTTTCGATAAGTTAACTCGTTTAACCTTAATAGAATCTAAAAGTAATCAGGTGAGCGTCTATACTGTCCCAGAACCCTCAACAATTCTAGGTTCGCTGTTTACTTGCACTATGTTTGGTGCTGTCTCGATACGCAAGCGTAAAAGAGCTTCTTCGGTTGCGTTGTTAATTAATAAGGATTGATTTAAGGTCTGTTTAACTTTCTTTTGTCACTGCTCAAACAATACGGTTCAGTTAAGCCCAAAAACCTGATGTGAGACGCTATAATCGCGTCTTCAAAGACCAATAGTTCTTAACTGAATCAATCGTATTGGACTATATCCGAAAGCGCCCAGAATGCGATCGCTCTTAGTATTTGTTGAATTATATTTCTAGCTTAGAGCATGTTGGTCAACTCTAGTATCCTTCCCGGAAATTACCTCAACTGTGCGGAATCCCAGCACTGCCAAAAGATTATTTTCGGGGAGCTTGACGGGAGCAGGTTGATCGCCGTGACCTGGAGCCGGGAGGGGATAGGCAGTCGCCGCAGCAGTGTGGAAGCGAATATTGCCCTCGCTATGCTCAATCACTTGATGGATGTGCCCCGTTAACACTGTTACCGATGCAAAGCGAGATAGCTGTGAAAGCAACTTAGCCGAATCAGCAGTTGCCCATCCCCATTTGGGATAAAGGTCATATAGAGGAATATGACTGAAAACAACTAGAGGTGTATCCTGTTTCTGGTTTGCCAAATCTTTGGAGAGCAAGTCCAATTGCGCCTCACCTAGTTTGCCCGTACCGGTTATCCCAAAGTCCAGCACATTGGTCAAGGAGACAAAGTGTATTCCCCCCCGATCCCAAACCTGTAAGCCTTCTTTGACATCTTTGCGGTTAAAAGCTTCCTCGTAGGCTTTGCCGCGATCGCCAATCGTATCGTGTTCCCCTGGTAGGGTAAATAGTGGGACTTTCAATTGAGAAAGTAGTTGTTTGGCCAGATCGAATTCTTCTGGTTTAGACAAATGGGAGATATCTCCGGTGTGAATGACAAAGGCTGGTGGAGTAGGTAAGGCATTAATCGCATCGATCGCTTTCTGAAGTGTATCGGTCACGTGTTCATTTGCAGGTTTTTTGAAACCGATGTGCGTATCGCTAATTTGAACGAAGGAAAACGGTGAAGCCGTGGATGATTTTTGAGCATTTGGTTCTCCCACCTGACAGGCAGTTAATAAGCCATTTCCACCAACAGCCCAGACAATACCGAGTCCTGTCCAGCCTACGTGTTCAATAAATTTTCTGCGTTGCATTGGTATTCCTCTGGTTAATTTTTCTTATTTGTTACTGTCAGCGTCCCTTTCATAAAGGGATGAACTGAGCAAATATAGGGATAGGTTCCGGGTTTAGTGGCGGTGTAGTTCCAGGTTTGATTGGTATCCAGTGCTTTAGAGTTGAAAGTACCATCCGTAGCCGTAGCCGTGTGGGGTTCTTCATCGACATTGATAAATTGAACCGTTTTACCAACAGCTAGAGCCAAATTCGCTGGCTCAAATTTGAAATTACGAATTTTGACCGTAGTATCGGCAGTTTGTTGGCTAGTTTGGGGTTGCTCGTTGGGTCGATCTGTCATCGCCATTGGTTGGTTAGTTGTTGCCTTATGGTTTGGACTACAGGATGACAACGACAACAGGATGACCAGAAAGGCACTGGCGATCGCTATGAAAAAATAAGAAATGTATTTCATGAGCGTTCTTTTATCCGCTTTGGTTGATGGCGTTTAGCAAATAGTCCGGTCAGCGAGAGTCCGGTAGCCACTAAGCCAATCAGGCCTAGCCCATTCAAAACTGGCAGAATGGCATCGAGTTTGAAGATTTGGAAGGTGTGAACAGTGATTAAAAATGCAGCAAGCTCTTCTTGATGCAACCATGTGTCGGCGATGGCAATGCTAATACCAGTCAGAGCAGTAAAGAGTAATGGCAAACAAAAGAGTGTAGCAATTAGCCGATGGTACTTGCGAAATGTGTTTTTCATCATAATTAATTGAGTAACGCCAGTTTTTTAGTCTGCTGTAAATCCTTGCAATTGATTTTCAAGGTTATGGCGATAGCCTCGATCGCTTAGTGTTTTTAGGTAGTCGATTCGCTTTAACAGCAGCTTGAATAATGTCTTGAGCCGCGATCGTTCCAGAAGCGATCGCTGACATCAATGCACCATTGCTGGGAATGCCTTGGTCTTTTAAGTAGCCTTGATACGCAAGAGTTGCCAGATTAAACGAATTAAGCTGGTTTGTAGAAGGTTGCTTTGCCATGTAGGGATTGAAGCTGGTTGGTGCGGTTTGGGTCTGCGCGGCAGCAGGCAAAATGGCGGCAAACAGCAGCAGTGTTGTTAACAGCACAGAAATAGAGCGTCGCATAGAATTACCTCTAAGATTGGTTGTTTGGCTACAGCGGTTTTACTGACCTTCAATGCTGGGATGCAGCACAAACTTTCAGGCAAATTGGTCGAATCCAAACTGCCAAAAAAGGGCGTTGCAAATTGACGATATAAATTTCGTCGGGACATTGCAGTGCAATGGCCAGTGTTAAAAGCTGTAGGAGTGGGTAGGTAAGCAATTAGCGCGATCTCAGGAATTTAGTTGCAACTTCTGCCTGAAAAGAATGCTAACTGGGTTACTTACTTGTCTCTACCTTTAAGACGACTGGCAACTAATTTTGGATTTAAACTTTTTAAATGTCCTTGCTAGACTGCTGTTTGCGGTTCATTCGGTTTGGGGTGCAAGTTAATCAGAACGAAATAACCGACTTCTAAAAAATTTCGACGCTAGACTCATCCAATTAGCTTCATCAATCGTTTTAGAGATCGGAGTAGGTTTGCTCTATGCTCAAAAGAAGTTATGAAATCAGGATTGGCACTCACGCTGCAAGATACATTAGGCATTTTTGCAGAGAAATTAGCCTCGGTCTATTCACCTGAATCTATGGATCTAAGTTCTCGCGATCGCCATTCATCAGAACCTTCATCGAAGAGCGATGCTGCACTTTTGGATGACCTGAAGGCACATCTGCCAACGGCGTTAAGGTGTCTCTACCAGCGCTACGGCAGCGTGGTGTATGGAGTGGCGCTGAAAGTTTTGCAAAGCCAGCCGGAAGCCGAAGACCTAACCCAGGAAATTTTTCTGTCATTATGGCAGCGTCCGATTGACCCGGCTCACCACGATCGTTTGATGCGCTACCTGATTGTCATGACTCGATCGCGGGCGATCGACAAACTGCGATCGCGCAGTCGCACCCTTAATTTGGTGCAACGTTGGGGGCAGAACGTTACTGCTGCACCCCCTGCGCCTACTCCGGTTGAGCAGGCTGTTTTCAATGAGCGATCGCAGCAAGTGCGGCAGGCATTGACTCAGCTTTCAGACCGGCAACGACAGGTGATTGAACTGGCGTATGATGCCGGACTGAGCCAATCAGAAATTGCCCAACAACTGCATAAACCCCTGGGAAGCGTGAAAAGCTGGACTCACCAGGGACTCTTGAAACTGAAGCAACTTTTACAACACTCCATTGACTAAGGTTATGACTGAACCCCTTACTCCTCAAGCAATCGAAACCTTGGCAGCAGGCTATGTTGTGGGCGACCTCGATCGCGCCGAACTAGAAGTTTTCGAGCAACTGCTGGCAGAAAATCCAGCATTAGTGGCAGAAGTGAAGCGGCTTCAGGCAACTTTAGACCAGGTTGTTTACAGCTTAAATAGCGTTGAACCGCCTCCCCATCTCCAATCTGCCATTCTGACTGCCGCTACCACGACTTTCCAATCCTCCCAGCCCAAACCATCTCGGCTTTTCTGGTACAACGTCATGGGTAGTGTCGCGGCACTCCTAATTCTGTATTTAGGAATGGATAACTATCGCTTGCGACAGGATTTCCGTATGGCTAGTGATATCAATACCCTACTGCAACAGTCCCAAACACAACTTTTCTCTCTCAAGGCTGTGAATGCGTCGGATACCGCGACAGGTAGCTTTGTGGTGAATCTAGGACAAAGACAGGGGATTCTAGCCGTGCAAAATCTGGCGGCTCCCCCCACAGGAAAAGTATATCGACTTTGGGCGATCGCTGATGGCGAAAAAATTCCCTGTGGCACTCTGAAAATTAATCCTCAGGGAAAGGTGCTAGATAAATTCTGGATGCCTGCCGACTTTTATGACACAGGTATCTCTGGATTATTCGTGACTTTGGAATTGTCTGAAACTAATCGTTATCCAACCGGAACTATCGTGATGCAGAGTAACTCATTGACCAATATCTAACCTCAGTAACTCATGCTCTATCCCTCAAAATCAAAAATCTGCGTCAAGGTCAAGCCATTCGCACCTATTGGTCTGGAGTGGTAATTAATCCCATAGGATTACCTAATCCAGCACTGATAATTGCAGAGGTAGGAGCAAGAGTTGGTTATTTACCAGAGCAATAGCTATTAATTTCATTGACTATTGAACTTTCTTCGCTACTACTCTTTTGCAGAGATACCAAAAAGCCCTTTGCTGCTGGTAGATTCTTTTTATCTATGGCTGTTGCTGCATTATTCAATTGCTTGCTGATGTTTTGATAAAGTGTGATAAAGCGTCCTTGAAAACCTTGCAATTTTTCATCTTTAATTTCCAGTGCTTTCATCTCTTTGGCAAGTGGATCTATCTTACCAGAAAGTTCAGTTAGAGCTTTGGAACCTTTTGCGGGATTGGGATTTTTAGCGAATTCCTGACCTAGAGTAGATCCCTGATTAGCAACTTTTATGATTTTGTTACATTGAGCAACTTTACTTTCGCCACAACCTGCAAATAATAAAGCGATCGCAGTAGTGACTGAAAGTATAAAACTTTGCTTAAATACGTGCTGCATAGATTCTATGATCTCCAACTATGTTTCGTGAAAGTTGGGCAGTAGAAATCGAGGATGGCGAAAATATTTTTTCTAAAAAGAATCTTTATTTTTGTTTTTAACTCTCTTTCTGCCCTGTTACTTTATACTTCATTTTTTCGATAATGCGTATGTAATTACACGTAAATCAGCATAAATATGGGGAATTCCTCATTTAAGTAAGTCGGTGCAATAAAACCAAACTGTGCAACAAAAGTAAATCTGTCCATTTAAAATACGTCTGAGTACACACCTAAAATTTTGTTTAGCTGCCAGTAGAACAATAGTATCGCTCTCCTATTTTCCAAAGCTGGAGCGCAACTATTAGAAAGATAATGCCTGCGATTGGTGATACATAACAAAACCACAAAGGCACTAAAAAAGCATCTTCTTTTTCAAGTACTGCAAGCAAAGGAAAATAACTGACGCAAGCAAGCGGTATCAAGAAAGTAAAGAATCGCTGAAACCACTTGCTATAAATTGCAAGAGGGTACTGAGCCGTTTCGACTCCTCCATAAGTGAGGATATTCATAATTTCGAGAGATTCAATAGTCCAGAAGGTGATGGTTGCTTGCATAATAACAATGCCAACAAAGAGCGCGACTCCACCAAGAAATGAAGTGCCTAAAAGCCATAAAGTTTTAAAAGTTAAAGAAATGTGGAGAGATGAAAGTGACCACCACATAACAACAATTCCTTGAAAAAGTCTTCCGATTCGTTTTAAAGTAAACTCTTTACCTAACAGTTGAAGTGCTGTGGTGCGTGGACGAACAAGTAAACGGTCGAAGTCTCCACTTTTAATTATTGTTGTAAATGAGTCAAACCCTTTTCCAAGCGCATCAGCACAGGCGAAAGAAATATTAACTACTCCATAAAAGAGAGCAACTTCATTTAAAGTCCACGTACCAATACTATTGAAACGACTAAAAAGTGCCCAGATTCCAAAAAATTCAACAGCAGTGCCTAAAAACTGCCCTATGACTTGCAGCCAGAAAGAAACTTTGTACTGCATTTGCGACTTGAAAGATACAGAAATATATCGAAGGTAAAGCAAAAAATCATTCATAGTCGCGTTGTAATTCTTATCTAAAATAAACTATTTAACCTATTTTAATGCTTAAAAAATTACTAATTACTAATTAAGAATTACGAATTATTGACTTATCCTCCCTGAATTACAAGCTTCCTGATGCCATATCTCACAAGAACACGCCCAAGGATAATAATGACAACTATCCAAAAAGCTTGATGCAGTAATATATAAAACAGGGAATTTGGTTGAAGGTTTCCAGTAAAAAGACGAAAAGGTTTGTCTATTAGTCCTGAAAAAGGAAGTGCATTTACAAAAGGCTTGCTCCACTCAGGGAAAAGTGGCAACGGAACAATCATGCCAGAGAAGATACTAACAAGAGTAGGTAGAATACTATTAATTCCCTCGCCCGAAATTGTCCACATCATTGATACAGTCAAAAGCATAGTTAATGCAGATGAAAGTAAAATTGCGCCAATAAAAGAGATAAAAAAGGCAACAAAAGAAGCAAAGGAGGGTGGAGAAGAAAGCGACCATTCATCAAGCCCAAAAATGCGAAAAATAAAAATTGTGACTCCAAGAAGCGGAATGCTACGAAGTATCAGGGGCGTTGTGCGAAGTGCCAAAGCGCGAGTAAACCAAAAATTATAAAGGTCTGTGGGTCGGAGAAGATCGTATCCTACAGCACCAGTTCGGATGAGTTCTTGAATATCTTTATCACCTCCCCAAGGGACAATTGCCATCAAAAACGCCTGTGCCAGCCACACATATCCTACAGCTTGTTGAAAAGTCATAGGTTGAGCAGAGGTTGTATGAGTAAAGAATGCCTGTAAAACCATTATTTTTACTAACCCCCAGAAAAGCTGAGTTCCAATGCCAGCCAAAGCAGCAGCACGGTATTGCAACAGCAGTGTAAATCTAGCAACAAACAGTGACCAATATGCTTTCATAGGAAAATTCCTGCTGAAATTGCATAAAGTTCCGCAATTATCTCTTCAATAGGTGGATTTTCTACAAAAAGATCCTCTACTTCATGTTGTGAGGTAACTCGGCTAATCAAAGATGCAGCAGAAAGCTTTGTGGGATCGAACGCTAGAGTTACTGTGCGACCTTCTTTAGAGATAATACTGACTCCTTGTTGTTCAAAAAAGAAATCATCCTTTGCTAAGTCGATTCTTAAATACCGACGCGAGGAAACTTGAGAACGCAATGCTGTTAAAGTTCCATCACAAAGAATTTCACCTCCACCAATAATAATTATGCGATCGCACAATGCCTCGATATCATCCATATCATGGGTAGTTAGGATGGTGGTTACTTGATGAGTTTTATTCAGGGTTTTAATAAATTTTCTGACTGCAAGCTTGGAAACTGCATCAAGCCCAATAGTAGGTTCATCAAGAAAAAGAATTTCCGGTCTGTGAAGCATTGCGGCTGCAAAGTCACATCGCATCCTTTGACCAAGGCTTAACTGCCTCACTGGAGTGGAGAGAAAGCTTTCAAGACCAAGCAAATCAATCATTTCTTCGCGTGTCTGACGATACTCTGATTGGGGAACGCGATAAATATCCCGCAGCAAATCGAAAGACTCAATCACTGGCAAATCCCACCAGAGTTGCGTTCTTTGACCAAACACTACACCAATGCGATTAACGTGCTTGATTCGATCTTTCCAAGGAGTTCGTCCGCCAATTAGGCATTTTCCACTGGAAGGTACGAGAATACCGCTTAAAATTTTAATCGTGGTCGATTTACCGGCTCCATTCGGGCCAATGTATCCTACAAGTTCTCCCCGTTCCAGGGAAAACGAAACTCCTTTGAGGGCATAAACTTCTTTAGTTTTTCGCTGCACAAGTCCTCGTATTGAACCGAAAAGCCCAGAGGAACGTTCAGACACAAAGAAAGTCTTCCTGAGATTTTCGACCAGAATGTGAGACATATTTTGTTAGTCTGTTATTGCCAAGAAAGGCAGGGTACAGGGGGCAGGAGGCAGAAGGCAATAAAATGTAAAATGGGCTTGGCTGGATTAGGAATTGTCTTGGTAGTAGCTGGGGTGAGTAATGTCGGAGCGATCGCTAGGCAAATGAAAAATTTCGAGATATATCATTTAATAATAAGTAAATTGCCAATGCAATCCCCACGTCTTTTTCCCTACACCCTACACCCTACCCCCTACACCCTTCTTCATGACGCAGGCATTCACTTACACCGCTAAAATGATTTCAAGGAAACTCTTCAGCAGAACCACAACGCTGAAAAATAACCTGTAAGTATTATCTGGTGCGATCGCAGGAGGCAAAAAATGGGCTTGGCTGGATTAAGAATTGTGTTGGTAGAACCAGCTGGGCCGATCAATATCGGCGCGATCGCCAGGGTAATGAAAAATTTCGGTCTATATAATTTAGTATTAGTGAACCCCCAATGCGATCCGCTATCGACGGAAGCTTTGATGATGGCTGTTCACGCTCAGGAAATTATAGAATCTGCGGTAATAGTGGCAACTTTACCAGAAGCATTGCATGGATGTGTACGGGCGATCGCTACTACTGGTCGCGTTCGCAGTTTAGAAACACCTTTAGAAAATCCCCGCACTGCACTACCCTGGTTACTGGAGGAGCCAGAAAAACCCACAGCCCTGATTTTTGGCAGAGAAGACCGGGGATTAAGCAATGAAGAATTAAATTATGCACAGAGGTTTGTTGGCATTCCCACAAGTCAAGATTATGTCGCCCTAAATTTGGCTACTGCTGTCGCAATTTGTTGTTATGAATTGTCACAATCTGCCCAAAAACTTGACACTCAAACCTTACCTCAAACTGAACTCGCACCCTTGGATGTTGTGGAAGGATACTACCAGCAATTAGAATCAGTATTACTGAAAATTGGTTATGTATATCCCCATACGGCAGCTAGTCGGATGGGAAAATTTCGCCAATTATATAATCGCGCTCACTTGAAAACTGGGGAGGTGGCCATGCTGCGAGGAATTTTGCAGCAGGTAGAATGGGCCCTGAAAAACCAGAAGAATAGTGAAAACTTGTAATTATTCGTTTAATATATACGCAATCATCTCCCCAAAATAATTAATATGGCTTAAACTAAACACAAAAATGCTACTTAGTGGCAAAGTGGAATTTGAGTATTAATATTGCTTAAAAATTAAGTTTGGGGTCAAGAGTCTGCAAGAAAACAGTCAAGTGGGTCACAAGGAGTAACGGTGTCAGAATCAAGTGGCGAACTAACAGCTTTCTCGCGGCGTCAACCCTTAAATCGCCGCCCGCAGCCACAAAAAGTTCAAAAAGTGGTAAAGAAAAGAGTTAAAGCTAACAGTCAGCAGCAAACTACAAATGGACAAGAAGGGGCACTAACACGCCCAAAAAATCAAATCAGTCCTCCCCCAATTGGCGCTACACGTAGGGTAAAATCGGGGTTAGTTATGCCAACGGCAGTAAAACCAATACCTAGTGTTAAGGGAAAAATTCCTCCCTTTCGACCGGGTGCTGTGATGGTTAAAACAGTGCGGATGGAAAAGCCAAAAACAGGCAGACGCTCATCGCGAAAAACCCAGTTAAAGCCAATGGCCAAAACCGTATTGTATGTTTTGCGGTTATTGATTGTGGGTGTTGGGATGGGTGCAATTGTGGGCACTGTATTGTCAGTATTAGACCCAGCCAATCGCATCAGCACAAATTCGGCGTCGCAATCTAATAATAATGTTAGTAATGTGGCGCGATCGCAACCACAACCTACCCAAACTCCCCCAGCCGCAGCTTCGAGTCTATACCTATCTCAAGAAATTACCTCTTTGAAAAATGCCGTGCAAAATTTGGCGGCCACCAACCCAAATCTTACACCGGGAATTTTCTTAGTAGATTTGGATACTGGTAATTATGTAGATATCAATGCCTCTACGAGTTTTCCAGCGGCTAGCACGATTAAAGTGCCGATTTTGATTGCCTTTTTCCAGGATGTAGACGCGGGGAAGATTCGCCTAGATGATATGCTGACCATGCAACAAGATATGGTCGCTGGCGGTTCAGGAAATCTGCAATACAAACCACCAGGAACTCAGTACGCCGCTTTGGAAGTAGTCACTAAAATGATTACAATCAGCGATAACACGGCGACAAATATGCTGATTGCCCGACTGGGAGGAATAGACGCCTTAAACCAGCGTTTCCGTAGCTGGGGATTGACAACCACAACAATTCGTAATCAACTCCCAGATTTGCAAGGGACAAACACTACTAGCCCCAAAGAACTAGGGAATTTGATGGCAATTGTGAGTCAAGGAAATTTAGTCAGTATGCCATCACGCGATCTCATGCTTGATATCTTGCGTCGCACCCAAAAAGACACTCTGCTGCCAGCAGGTTTGGGAACAGGTGCAAGAGCATACCACAAAACGGGTGATATCGGTACAATGTTGGCAGATACAGGTTTAATTGTGGTTCCAACTGGCAAGCGCTATATAGCCTCTGTAATGGTACAACGTCCTGCAAACGATCCTCGCGCCGAAAAATTGATTAGCTCAATTTCTCGTGCAGCCTACCAAGAGTTTAGCCAGAATGTTGTCACACCAAACACCACTACAAACATACCCACAAATGGTTATCAGCCCCAGGTTGCGAATCCTGCTTTACCTAACGCTACAACAGGCACTGCGCCCATGAGCATTTATCAGCCTCCTGTTGCCACTCCTGTACCTAACGGCATGGGAAGTACAATACCCACAAACGGTTATCAGCCCCAAGTTGCGAATCCTCAATATTATCCTCAAAGATAATTTGTAATTCGTAATACTTTTCAAACAAATGAAACTATTAAGATTTGATGATATTATGATTAGGGTCTAAATTACCATTCAAATCTTAAGAGTTCCAATTCCTAATAGCTAGTTTTCAACATTAAACGCAATTTATTTTGAATATTTATAGTCAATTAAATTGTTCTAACAATGTCTCAACACTAGCATTACGATCCAAAAAAGAAAATAAATGCCAGTAGCGCAGTTTTCCTTCTTTATCTAATACAAACTGTGCTGGTAAAGGCGCTCCCAGTGCCTGCCCTGCTTGATATGTACGAAATACTCGACAACTAGGATCGCTCAAAAGTGGCATTTTTAAGCCTAAATCTTTGACAACTATTTGACTCTGCCTTTCATCAGTACTAGTAATTATTAAAACTTCTATACCGCGATTTTTGAATTGCTCGTAGTTTTTATTCAAAGCTTTGATGTGAGGAAAACAAAGAGGGCAATATTGCTTTTCGGTAAAGATGCGAGTAAAGGCGAGTAACACTGGTTGTTTGCCTTTATAATCAGACAACTTTACTAAAGTTCCGTTGGTAATATCTGGCAATTGAAAATCAGGTGTTCCTACTCCCAATCTGAGTTGATTGCTAGCTGGAACTGGTAAAAAATTACGGAAGAATCGCTCATTTAATAAGCCACTAAAGTCAGTTGAAGTCAACATATTTTTAACCTTGGTTATTTAAATACTATTTTAGAAAAAACCACAGATATTTACGGAGGTTGACATTGTTTAATGTGTATCTCTGTTTATCTGTGGTTTTCATTGATTTTGCTTTCAACTCCAAAAAGCTGGATTAGAGTTTTTTAGCTAGCGAAATTTAGACAGCAGAGAAGTAGACTTTAGACTTCACTGGGTCAGGATTCATGGTCTTGTCACCAGGTTGCCAACCAGCTGGGCAAACTTCGTCAGGGTGAGACTGAACATACTGAATTGCTTGTAATGTCCGCAGGGTTTCATCAACGCTACGACCAAAAGCTAGATTGTTAATCGTGGCGTGCTGTATAATACCATCTTTATCGATGATGAACAGACCACGCAAGGCAATGCCTGCTGCTGGGTCAAGAACGTTGTAAGCGGCGCTGATCTCTTTCTTGATGTCGGAGACTAGAGGATAATTCAGGTCGCCGACGCCACCAGACTTACGATCTGTTTGAATCCAAGCAAGGTGAGAAAATTCACTGTCAACCGAAGCCCCAAGGACTTCAGTATTGATTTTCTTGAATTCTTCGTAGCGATCGCTAAATGCTGTAATTTCAGTAGGACAAACAAAGGTAAAGTCTAGTGGGTAGAAAAACAGGACGACATACTTACCGCGATAATCGGAAAGTTTGATTGTCTTAAATTCCTGATCTACCACAGCCGTTGCTGTGAAATCGGGAGCTTGTTGACCAACGCGGAGGCTTCCTTCGGTTCCGTAAGTAAGGGACATTAACCTAATTCTCCTTTATCGGTTTAGTAGCGTTGGAATTTGGGTCAAGTAAAATTTACCCATCCACGCTCTCACAGTTTAATTACGATCTGTTACGACTATATCATACTCATAACGATTTTGAGTAGCAAATGCC
Organism: Nostoc sp. DedQUE07; assembly: GCF_034530975.2. Classification (NCBI taxonomy): domain Bacteria; kingdom Bacillati; phylum Cyanobacteriota; class Cyanophyceae; order Nostocales; family Nostocaceae; genus Nostoc; species Nostoc sp. DedQUE07. Next base: position 94,121 of record NZ_JAVRCC020000001.1, read on the forward strand.
TGATTTAGATACAAGAGAATGGTTACTTACCAACGGCTTAGGAAGTTTTGCCAGCGGTACAGTTTCTGATGTCCGCACGCGTACTTATCATGGTTGGCTGTTTGCCGCCACAAACCCACCTTCTGGAAGGACTCTGCTGTTTTCGCACCTAGAAGCTAGCTTGGAAATATTAGGGCGCGTTGTGGCACTGGGCACAAATGTTTGGGGTAACGGTCAGATTGAGCGAACAGGCTATGAACAGCTACGCCGTTTTGATATTAACCCAGTTCCTAAATGGACTTGGGGTCAAGATAACTGGCAATTAACCAGACAATTTGTGATGCCCTATGGTTTGGTGGGGAATGAAGGCTGGGGATTGGGGATTGGGGACGAAGGGACACAGGGGCAGGGGAGCAGGGGAGCAGGGGAGCAGGGGCAGGGAAGAATAATTTATAACCAATGCCCACTCCCCAGTCCCCAGTCCCCAGTCCCCAGTCCCCAGTCCCCAGTCCCCAATCCCCAATTTTGCCATCGAATTTTAATCCAGTATCGCTATGAGGGAACTGAAACAGCGATTTTACGGTTGCGACTGTTGATAGCAGAACGTGACTTTCATCACCAGCAGATTGCTAGTCAAGAATTACAGTTTTCACAATTGCTAGGGGAACAGCAAGTCTGTTTACAAGCAATCAATTCTGGGCGTTTCGGCATACCTTGGCACTTGCGTTGGACACAAGGAAATTATCAACCAGATGCAGTTTGGTATTGGGATTATAGATTGTCTGAGGAGACAAAACGAGGATTAGGCGACAAGGAAGACCTCCACAGTCCTGGTTACTTGATAGTCACACTTCAACCAGGAGATACGGTGACTTTAGAAGCACGAGTAGGTTTTCCCGACTCAGTGCCAGGTGTTCTCACCGTCACAACCTTCACAGAAGCTGTGGAGGCAGAGCAAGAAAGGCTCTCACAGATTTTTGGATGGAGAGAGGGAGGTAGACGGGCAGCACTTCGGCTACGCTCAGTGACCGAGGGGCAGGGGAGCAGGGGAGACAAGGAGGACAAGGAGGAATTATTGAAAATCTCTCCCTTGTCTCCCCCTTCTTTTTTGTCTTCTTTGTCTCTTCTCCATGCCCAATGCCCAATGACGCCAGTTGCTTCAAGTCGGCAAAGCCGCCCAACGCACTGGCTCCCCAATGCCCAATTTCCAATCTGGCAACAACTACTTAAAGCAAGCGATCGCTTTATCGTCTATCGAGCCTCAATTGCAGGCCCTACGGTTATTGCTGGTTATCACTGGTTTAATGACTGGGGACGCGATACATTAATCGCTTTACCGGGGTTGGCATTAGTTCCACAGCGTTTTGACCTCGCAAAAGGAGTATTGCGAACTTTTGGGCATTATTGTCGCCACGGTTTGATTGCGAATGCATTTCCCGATCTCAATGGCGAACCAATTTATAACAGTATTGATGCGGCATTGTGGTGGATTGAAACTTTAGGACTTTATTTAGAAGCTACCCAAGACTGGGATTTTTTGGCAGAGCAATTCCCTGTAGTACAGCAAATCTATAAAGCGTTTGTCGGTGGTACACATTTCAATATCCAGGTCGATGCTACCGACGGACTAGTTAGTTGGGATGCTCGTGGTGTAGCTCTCACCTGGATGGATGTGGTAATTGGGACACACCCCGTCACACCCCGTTATGGGAAGCCAGTGGAAATCAATGCACTGTGGTATTCTGCTTTATGTTGGCTGAGTCAATGGGCAGAGCGCTTGAGCCAAATGGAATATGGCTCACCAGTGCGTCTCACTAAGCAAGCACAGCGTTATGCTAACCAAGCACAACATATGAAAACCTCACTGCAAAAATTCTGGAATCCTCAGCTAGGTTATCTGTACGATACTATTGAACCAGACGATCGCCGGAATTTTCAAATTCGTCCCAATGCCGTTTTGGCGCTGTCGTTACACCATTGTGGGTTTTCCGAACAGCAAGGGTGTCAGATATTAGATTTGGCAACTACCAGCTTGCTCACACCTTATGGTCTTCGCAGTCTCGATCCAGGAGATCCAGAATATAAAGGAAAATATGAGGGCAATCAACAGCAACGCGATCGCGCTTATCATCAAGGCACTGTTTGGACTTGGCTAATTGGGCCGTATATTCGGGCTTGGCAACGTTTTTATCCACAACAATCGTTGCCTTTTGATTGGCAACCTTTGCTAGATCATTTTTTCTTTGATGCTTGTCTTGGTTCTATTTCTGAGATTTTTGATGGCGATTCACCTCACACACCCAGAGGAGCGATCGCTCAAGCTTGGTCAGTTGCTGAAGTAATCCGCTACATAAAATAGTTGTAGGATAGAGATGGTCTTGGATAATTATTCTTGATTAATATACATTCACAAATTAATATTGCTAGTTGGAACCTACAAAACCCTTAATATACAAGCTTTTTAGTAATTTATTTAATTATTTAAAAGTGACTAGAGATTTTCGTTTATTTCACCAATTTAGGCCGCAAAACCAAAGATATTTATTTTCTCTTGTGAGAAAATATCCTATAAGAAAACTTCGTGGATGAGATGTAGTATTATTGAGAGTAGGAATGTAATTAAGGCTTAATATACATACTCTAAAGGATGTATGATTAATAGCACAATTACTATTGATAACAGCTGAATTTACATTTCCTGATTATGAAAAACATCATATATTAAGGCTAAATAAGCCTAAAGAAGTATAGATATAAATCAAGAAATCAATTAATAAAATAAAGTACGAAAAATGAAGTTTACGTAGGAATTTTTGTAAATAAAGTGACTCAACCTAATAACAACACTAACCTCCAAGAGGCAACAGATTTAGGGGCTTCCATTGCTCTAGCTACTACTACAGATAAATGGCAAGTATTGTCGTACAAGGCTCCAATCCTACCTATACATGCGGCTCTACTTCGTACTGGTAAAATATTCTTTTTCTGTGGCTCAGGTAACGATCCCAATCGGTTAAATACTCCCTATGACAGTGTGGTCTGGGATATAAACAAGGGAACCTTTTCCCGTCAAGCGCCTCCATTGGATAGTAACAATCAACCTATGGATCTTTTTTGCGCTGGTCACTCCTTCCGGCCTGATGGTCAGTTATTAGTTGCAGGTGGAACTTTGCGCTATGACCCATTTTATGGTTCACCCTATGCTCTGATGTTCGATCCCATTGCTGAGAAATGGGTCAAGATATTATCAATGAATAATGGTCGCTGGTATCCTACTGTGTTAACACTAGGCAGCGGTCGAGTCTTAGCAGTGTCTGGGCCGGATAAAGATGGCAAGCTCAATAGACAACCAGAAATTTATTCTGCTTTCTTTCCAAATGGTTGGAACGCTTTTCCAACAACTAGTGCCTTACCGGCATACGCACATCTGTTTCTACTAAGTAGTGGTAAAATCTTTTATTCAGGTGCTCAGATGGGTGTTACTGGAGTGACACCAAGGATATTAACCCTGCCAGAGACATTTACACAATCCATTACAGAAAAAGTGGTGACAGGGCTGCAAGACATAGCTTTTGGCGATCAAGCTGCCAGTGTGCTTTTACCACCTGCACAAGATCAAAAGGTGATGATTCTTGGTGGAGGTAGTGGTAAAACAGCAACCAAGAGGGTAAATATTGTCGATTTAAAAGCTAGTAATCCAACTTACGTAGCAGCAAAGCCGTTAAACTATGCCAGGATGCATCACAGTGCAGTTTTGTTGCCCGATCGCACAGTGTTTGTTTGCAATGGTAGCAAAATGAATGAGGACACAACACAAGCAATGCTGCCAGCAGAAATCTACAATCCAGCGACAAATACCTGGACAGTAGTAGCTAAACAAACTGTCCCCCGCGTATATCACTCGGTGGCCTTGCTGCTACCAGATGGTAGGGTCGCAGCAGCTGGAGGGAACCCTCAACGGACGGTCAATGAACTGCGATTAGAAATCTACAGTCCTGCGTATATGTCGCGATCGCGTCCAGTTATTCGGAGCGCTCCTCAAACAGTGACCTACGGGCAGCAATTTACGATTCAGACACCCCAAGCTGCGAATATTAAATGGGTTAGTTTTATTAGACCAATGGCAACTACCCATTCTTGCGATACAGAACAAAGGTTAGTCGATGCACCCATTATTTCTAGAAACGCTACTTCTGTTAAGGTCACGGTCATAAACAATCGAAATATCGCACCACCGGGCTGGTACATGCTTTTTATTAGTGACAACAATGGAACACCCTCAGTAGCAACCTGGACGCAAATATATTAGCCTTATCTGTTTATGTTCGCACCGCTACCTAATAAAAGTCATTAATTCTAGGAAGGAAAATATGAATTACAAGCTATCACGTCGACGGTTTGGACAGTTGGCGCTTGCTGGAACTGTAGTCTCTGGACTGAGTTATCTAACCAAGAAAGCCTTGGCAGAAACACCAAGTGTAAATATTGTCGGTATAGGTTCTAGCCCGATCGTTACTATTGACCAAACGGCTATTACAGAGGTAAACACTACTGAATTAGTAGAGAACACTGCCTTAAACAGTGTAAGCACAGATATTAAGCCTGTAGGACTAGTTTTGCAATCCTTAATGACAGGAAAAGCTCAGGTACTTACGGATAAAAGTACACCTCTATTAGAGCCTAATGAGATATTGAGTGGTTTTACCTCTTTAAGCGATGGCACACTTGTTGTAGCCATTACTCCGGTTGCGATTAGTCGGAGACAGGCGACATTTACTCGTATTACATTTTTGGGTACGCCTGTAAGAACTTTGATACTCTCAGGACTTAAACCAAATCAACAGCTTGGGAGCTTGCTAGGTACTAATGATGGGCGGCTCATTGGTTTAGTAGGTAAGAAGAACGGGACACCACCAATCAGATTGGTAGATATTAACCTTCAAACAGGAGAGATAAGTTCTATTAGTAAGGTTAAATTCCTGGACGATGAGCGGATCAGCAATCTAGCTGAGTGTCCAGATGGAATACTTTATAGCTCTGTAGTTGGTGAGTATGGTGAGACAACTCTGGTACAGGTAGATCCAAATCAAAAAAAGCCTATCAGACTAGGACAATTGAAACTTAATGGTCAAGCATGGAATAATGGCTTACAAAGCTTAGTTTGCTCTGCAACAGGTCAACTCCTCGCCTTTGGAGCTATGAGATATGAGACTCCTAATGCTGTGTTTATTGTTGATAAGAACAGTGGAACTATGACTCGGCTACAAGACTTTGATAGTGCTCAGATTACACGTGCTCGTGCTTAGAAGAAATTGATGTCTGGTTTTGGGGGAAAGGGAAAGGGTTAAAAGGGAAAAAACCTTATATATCTTGCCTTCCACTCCTTTTCCCTTTAACCAAGCAGTATTGGGTACAGCTTATTATTAAGAATATTTTTGACTGATTTTCTAATTAGTTAACCCTGGAAATTCTGATTAATATAAAACAGCAGTAACTCAAACAAATTTATAATGATTTTGATAGATAGCTGATATCAGGAAAGGTTGCCGAAGTTCAAAACTTGCTCATTAGATTCTCCTTTGGAGTACAGCGATCGCCTTTTCGACAGCTAAGAATCTAATGAGAGAGTGGGTTAGCTACGCTAACCGGAGGTATCGCTAATTATTAATTACGACGGAAATTTCTCTTGCGTTGTTTGTGTCTTGCGACTTCTTTGCGTTTGTGTTTTTCCAAAGGTGTTTCAAAGTGACGATTCTTTCTCATGTCTGGAAAAATACCTGCTTTGGAGACTTCCCTCTTAAATCGACGTAAGGCTGACTCAATTCCTTCATTTTCGCCCACAAATACTTGGGTCATTTATCATCTCCTACTTAATTGGTACTGGCAATTAAAGCCATCCAGTAGACCGGAGCGCAAAAAGGGCAGATAATGATTCTGCCCTTTAGACGTTAAAACTTAATTTTTGATCTTAAAGCTTAGTAGCGCGATCTATTGTATCCACCGCCACCGCCACCGCGACGATCGCCACCACCAAAAGAACCACCTCTATCTTCCTTTGGTTTCGCTTTATTCACTTTGAGATCGCGTCCCATCCATTCAGCTCCATCAAGAGCATCAATGGCAGCTGTTTCTTCTGCTTCTGTGCCCATCTCTACAAAGGCAAAGCCGCGTGGCCGTCCTGTTTCACGGTCAGTAGGTAACTGAACCCGTTTTACAGTACCGTGTTCGGCAAAAACAGAATTGAGGTCTTCTTGTGTGACCTCGTAGGATAGATTACCTACATAAATTGACATGCATTATCTCCAAAATCATAGGTGTGTAGAGATTTAGATTTCGGAGGCAAGTTTGTTAAGACCAAAAGGAAAAAGCCTGTCAATACTAAAAACAAAGAATGTAACCGAATTTTATTCTCACTTGATTATCTTAGCACATCATTGAGTTCTTACCCACCGTAACTCAAGATTGGGGATTGGAGATTGGGCACAAGAAGCAGAGGTGCAAAGGGGTACGGAGGAAAAACTTACTGCAATTTCTTTTCTGCTTTTCCACTGCCTCATCTTTCTCTGTAACCAGTCTCCTCATAATATTGATTAGCAGAAATTACCCAAATAATTGCAAAATAAATGCAGTTCGTCATTGTTACTAATTGGAAATGCCGACTACACTTGCTGACGCACAAAATTTACTTTCTGACCTGATCGCCCGCTACTCTAAGCGTGTAGATTATCTAATGATTCGCCTTGAAGAAGCAGAAGGGACTGATATCTTGTTGCGTGGCGACAAGGTAGAAACTCTCAGTGAAGGCATCTCCATTGGTGGACATATTCGCGCTTGTTATAAAGGCGGATGGGGGTTGAGCTGCTTTAACCAACTGGCAACAATCGAAGATCGCATAGAAGAAGCGATCGCAGCTGCGCGGATGGTTGGTAATGAAGAAACTTTACTTGCACCCATTGACCCAGTGCAAGCAGTATGCATTCTACCCCTAAAAGGTACCGATCCCCGAAATATCCCACTCTCGCAGAAAAAACAATTGTGCGATCGCTATGCCCAATTGCTTAAAAGCGTCGATCGCCGAATTACCACTACCTCGGTGCGTTACGGTGATAGCGCCCAAAAAGTAATCATTGCTACTTCTGAAGGTACTTCGATCGAGCAATCTTGGGTGGATATGGAAATGCGCTTTGCCGCCACCGCCAGAAATGGCGAAACCGTACAAACTGGACGGGAAACTACTGGCTCTCGCAAAGCTTACGAAGATTTAACTAGTTTGGATGAACAGGTAAAAGATGCTGCTCAAAGAGCGATCGCCGCTTTATCTCTACCACCGGTCAAAGGCAATACTTACACTGTAGTCATTGACCCAATTCTCACGGGTTTATTTGTCCACGAAGCCTTCGGACATCTTTCTGAGGCTGATATGGCTTACGAAAACCCCGATCTGCTGGAAGTTATGACCATCGGACGGCGGTTTGGCCCAGAAGAACTGCAAATTTTTGATGGTGCGGCTCCAGAGGGACATCGCGGTAGCTATTTTTACGACGATGAAGGCACACCAGCTACTACTACTCAACTAATTAAAGATGGAGTTTTAGTGGGACGTTTACATTCTCGTGAAACTGCTGGCAAATTGGAGGAAGCGCCTACGGGTAACGCTCGCTGTCTCAACTATCACTTTACTCCCATTGTGCGGATGACAAATACTTGGATTGAACGGGGTAAAACACCAGTTGCAGACTTATTCACCGATATCAAAGAAGGAGTTTATGCCCGTAATTGGTTGGGTGGGATGACAAATGGGGAAATGTTCACCTTTAGCGCTGGAGAAGCGTGGATGATTAGGAACGGCAAAATTGCTGAACCTGTGCGAGATGTGACGCTTTCGGGAAATGTATTCCAAACTTTAGCGGATATTGAGGGACTTGGTGATGATTTTTATTGGGATGAATCTGGCGGTTGTGGTAAGGGAGGACAAAATGGTTTATCAGTGGGTTGTGGTGGCCCTAGCCTCCGAATTCGAGATGTAGTGGTTGGTGGGGAAACATGAACTATCTGTTTCAGTCGTAAGAATCATAATCTGCAAAATAATAGGAATTAGTTTTGCCATAACCTTTAGCAGACGAACACCACAATTGAGTATAGCGATCGCTTTGCACTAATGCTTAACGTGAGTCTGCAACGGAGGCTCACGTTAATGCTTAAACTTTTAAGGTGAGCAACATCCCTCCCAAGTATGAAATTAATTCACAACTCTAGGTAGTAGCGGTAGTAGTTAAAAATAGCTAGTCTAGACAAAGTTGATTCAATATCCACTCTAGTTTGATTCATCACACTAATCCTCCGTAGCGCGTGCTGAAGATTTACTGTTAGTCTGAATAGTCCAAAATTATTCATAATCGTTCGCTTGCAGACTCGCTACTACTGCGCTAACGTAATTCGTAATTAAAGACTATTTCAGACACTTATTTAAACACCCAAACTGAAATAAAGCCACGTATATATAAAAGCTAATTACATTCAAAAATTACGAATTACGAATTACGAATTACGAATTAGTTAAACGTTCCTTAGCACAGCGACAGATATGAAAGCAGATCAACTCCTGAAAAACTATGCCGCAGGTGTCAGAGACTTTACTGGCGTCAACTTGAGCGAGGCCAATTTAAGAGAAGCCAATCTCAGTGGCGTAATTTTAGATCGAGCAATTTTAGATGGAGCTAATCTGAGTCACGCTAATTTAACCAACGCCAGTTTGATTGAAGCAGATTTAAATGGAGCAGATTTGAGCAATGCGGATCTCAGTAATAGCAACTTAAGCAAAGCTATTTTGGATGGAGCGATTTTGGATGGAGCGATTTTGGATGGAGCTAATTTGAGTCACGCTGATTTGACGGTTGCTAAATTGATTGAAACTAAATTGAGTGAGGCGGATTTGCAGGAAGCAAACTTGATAGCAGCAAATCTAGATGGAGCGGATTTAAGTGGTGCAGATTTAACTGTAGCTGACTTATCCCAGGCAAATCTCACTCAAGCAGATTTAAACCAGACAAATTTGAGTGGAGCAAATTTGTCTGGAGCCAATATAGAAGGAACTATTCTGGATGATAATGTCATTCCTTAATCTTCTCTGCACAGGCGCTACAGTTTACACACCAGTCTTTTTGAGTTGCAAAGGCATTGTTTTAACTGACAATGCCTTTGTTGCAGCTGACAATACCATCGAGATGAGAACTTGGAATATTGCATAAAAGTCTATAAGGGACTTCCAAGAAATAAATTATCCAATCTTGTGGGGCGGGCATCTTGCACGCCTTTGGTTACTGGGCGGGCGAGACGCCCACCCCACAATAAATAGTTGGATATTTTTTTATTTGGAAGTCTATAACTTGTGTGTACACACGATCTGCTTGCCAGAAAAAGTCAGATGGATATATTTTTTATACACAAGGATATTACTGTGAAAAAGTTTGCTACAAGTAGTGTTATTTACGATTGTCATAATTAAAACAATTGACTCTCAACTATCAATGGTGAACTCTACCCTCGTCGTCACACTCTATGTCAACCCTATGACAGGGAATGATAGCAATACTGGTTCACGGTTGAGTCCATTTAAAAGCCTCACCCGTGCTTTAAAAGTAACCAAAATCCCGACGATAATTTATCTGGAGTCGGGGACTTACAACGCCGCTAGTGGTGAGGTGTTTCCACTAATCATACCTGGAGGAGTGACAGTGGTAGGTAATGAAGCTAACAAAGGTGTAGGGATTGTAATTTCCGGGAGTGGTGAGTATCAAAGTCCCAGTTTTGGTATACAAAATATTACGCTGCTCTTGGTAGATAATGCCAGTCTTTTAGGTGTAACTGTCACCAATCCCTCAGTTAAAGGTACTGGTATCTGGATTGAATCGGCTGCACCTACTTTAAGTAACAATACTTTGAGCAACTGTGGGCGGGAAGGTGTGTTTACTACTGGTACTGCCAAACCCGCAATTTTAGATAACATATTTGTACAAAATACTGCTAGCGGGTTAGTAATGGCAGGTCATAGCCAGGGAGAAGTACAACAGAATGTATTTCAAAGAAACCCTTTAGGTATAGCAATTAGTGACTTTGCCGTTCCAACGATCGCCAATAACAAGTTATCAGAAAATCGCACAGCGATCGCACTTTCTCGTAATGCCCAACCTGTGCTGCGTCAAAATCTGATTACTAAAAATACCCAAGGTGGTTTATTAGTCAATGGCAATGCAGTCCCAGATTTAGGTAATAACGAAGATCCAGGTGATAATATTTTTCGCGATCATAATGAATTTGATTTATATAATGCCACTACACAAAAGCTAGTTTCCGTAGGTAATCAATTAAATCCTTCTCTAGTTAAGGGCATGGTAGAATTACTCCCAACCAATCGAGTAACGGTTAACACCAGTTTCTCTGATACCTCGACAGAATCCCCACCTCAAAAACTCCCCTTGCCCCTTTGTCCCCTTGTCCCCTTGTCTCCCCCTCCCCCCTTCCCCGCCTCTCCCGAACTAAACGGACATTGGGCAGAACCATTTATTCAGGCATTAGCAAGGATGGATTTAACTCATGCTTTTGCCGATGGTAGCTATCAGCCAGATAAACCCATGACTCGCGCCCAGTATGCAGCAATGGTGGCAATCGCTTTTAACCCATTTCCCAAAATCCCCGCACCTGATTTTACGGATGTACCCAAGGATTTTTGGGCTTATAGCGCTATCCAAATCGCGGCTAGCGGTGGCTTTGTTGGCGGATTTAGCGATCGCACTTTCCGCCCCGATCGAGGTGTGCAACGGCTACAGGTGATTGTCTCCTTAGTAAACGGACTGGGATTACCAGCTATTGATAGCGGTGTTGTAGAAGTATATAGCGATCGTCATACCATTCCCGACTACGCCCGGACAGCCGTTGCTAGTGCTACACAACGGGGAATAGTTGTCAACTATCCAGATCCGAAAGTACTTGCACCTTTACGTTTTGCAACACGCGCTGAAGTTGCAGCGATGGTTTATCAGGCATTAGTCGCGATTGGGCGAACATCTGCGATTAAATCAGTCTATGTGGGGTTGCATTCTAGAGGTTGGCAAGTAGAATAAGGAACACTGCCTATCGGCTCGGCAACTCTTGGAAAAATAAACCATGTAGTTAAAAGCACGCTAGGCTAATATGCGGTGGGTGACAAATCTTAGACCTATTGCCTAAAGCTAATAGCCTCATGTTAACAACACTTCCAGACACCTCTGCCAACTTGGCGATCGCTTTATTAATTAACTATAGTTTCGATCTCGGTGGGTATAGTGCCAATGAGCTAGTTGAGCGTTGGCAAACGCAATACCCCCTTAATTGGCTACACTTGGCAGTGATTGAGGCACTATATCAAGGTCGTTATAAAGCGGTTTCTGTGCAGCAAATTTTAGTATTTTGGCAGCGCCGGGATCAGGCTACATATCATTTCAACATGGAATTTGAACGGATGATTTGTAGCAAGTTTCCTCAAAACTTAACGTCATCGGCTGCGCCAGCTTTACCGCCAGCCAAGAGAAAACCCACTGTAGAGCAAGTGACAAGTCCTCAATTACCACCAGCTAAGATTCGCAACGGCTATCAACACAGCAATACTGCAATTCTCCAACTGAAAAGTTATCAACCAAAGACATCTTTGAGTGAAGAAGAAGGAAAGCAGGAAGATAGAGACAATAAAACTGTCTTGAAGTCTCCGCTTTCTGGGAAATTTACCTCTTCGGCAACCCTTGAGCGATTATCTGCTGTCAGCCAGAGGCAAACTTCACAAGAAAGTCCAGTGCCTTTCCCGTCACCAAACCATCATCAACGACAGCCAAAACTGCTCCCGCCTGCTCCTATTCATGCCCCAATCGGGCAATTTACTCCCGAAACAAGCGATCGCTCTGATTCTTTTACATCTAAACTCAAAGCCATGTCTAGCGAACATAACCCAGGTGTGGAGAGCAGGGGAGCAGAGGAGCACGGGAGCAGGGGAGCAGAGGAGCACGGGAGCAGAGAGCACGGGAGCAGGGAGAGAATAACTAATGACAAATGACAAATGACAATTGACAATTGACATTCTATTCTGCAACTAACAACTTAAAGCGTTCATCGTCGGCAATATCATCAAAATCGAGGTCACTTGCTGCGTCTTCTTTATACCTGGGATTAAGTTCAATCGCTTGTTGTAAAGTTAACAGAGATCGGTCAATTTGTCTTTGCAGTGCGTAACAGGCTGCTTTGTTGTAATAAGCACTGGCATAATCTGGCTTAATTTCTAAGGCTTTGTTAAAACTAGCGATCGCTTCATCATCGCGTCCTAATCTTACCAATGTATAACCATGTTTATCCCAGATTTTGGGAGAATTGGGTTGGAATTCCAGCGCTTTCTCAAAGGAGATTATTGCCTCTTCGTATTGTTCTAATGCTACTAGAGAAAGACCGCGATTTAACCAAGCAATGGCATCATCGGGTTTAATTTGTGTAGCTTTATCAAATGAGGCAAAGGCTTGCTGATGCTGTTGGAAGTTACCAAAAGCAACGCCGCGATCGCACCAAGCTTGATGATAATCTGGCTGAATCGCAATCGCTCGATCGTAAGATGCGATCGCATCTTGGTAGCGTTTTAATCTTCCCAGAGTTAGACCACGTTTTAACCAACTCACAGGTTCATCAGGTTGGATTTTAACTGCTTGGTTGTAAGCTGCGATCGCATCTTCATAGCGTCTTTGAGAAAACAGATCGTCTCCCTGTTTTACATACTCATCAGCAGTGAATTCTGGTTGTTGCGGCTGTTCCTGTATTTCTTCTTCAACTTCAGAATTTACCACCTCTAGAATGGATTCCGGCGTAATTTCAGATAGTTCTTGAAGAATCAGATCCTTTCTTTCTTCGGCATCTAATTGTAACTCAGAGAGTTGAGAGTCAAATTCAGTTTCTAATCTTTCTAACTTCTCTAAAATGAGAATTTTTTGTTGTTGGGCATTCCATTGTAATTCTGAGAATTGCGAACTAAACTCAGAACCAGATTTTTCTAAATTCTCAATGAGTAGCTCTTTGGATTTTTGAGCATCTACATGTAATTCCGATAATTGAAATTTAAATTCTGACTGCAATACTTCTAAATTTGTAATAATTTTATTTTTTTGTTCTTGAGCATCTACCTGTAATTCCGATAATTGAGATTTAAGTTCCCGCTCAAATATAGTTAAACTGTCAAAGGCAATCTCTTTTTGCTTTTGAGCATCTACCTGTAATTCGGATAACTTTTCTACAAACTCTGACTGTAATTGTGTTAAGCTTTCAAAAATTATATCTTTTTGCTGTTGAGCATCAGACTGCCATCCAGAAAGTTGAGATGTGAACTCCGACTTTGATATTTCTAAATCAGTAACGGCTAGTTCTTGCTGTTGATGCACACCTAACTTTAACTTAGACAGTTCTTCTGCGATCGTAGATGCTAATTTTCTTAAATTCTCCAGTGCTATATCTTTTTGTTGTTGAGCATCAAACTCTAATTTAGATAACCCCGAAGCAAATTTAGACTCTAAATTTTTTATATTTTCTTGAGATTTTTTTAGTTCCGCTTCTAATCTACTTAATACCTGCGCTTTAGCTAAATTTAGATCGGATATCTGAATAGATACATTTTCTTGTTCATTCTTAATTTTTTGTTGTAGAGCAGTCGTTTCCTGTTCTAATTCATAATTTATTTTTTTTGCTTCTTGAATAACATTTTCAGCTTCTTGTTTAACGGTGGTTAGCTGATTTTGTAATTTTTCCATTCCCTGGACTTGTTGCATCGCCCTATCAACAATTTCCCGGATTATCACCCGTCGCAACAGCCATAACAAAGCAATGACTGCGACTGGAAAGAGACTTAGTATAACTAGCCAAACATCGAGTAAAATAGTTGTGCGGTTAAAAGTGCTTTTAAAATCAGACTGGACTTGCTGTTGAATTCGTTTTTCTGCTCGTAGTCGTGCTAACTCTTCCCGTTCTGAATTCGATAACACCGGAGTCGGAGTTAGTGCTGGGTTGGGTGATGGTGCAGATTGTCCACTGGCGATTCCAACGAATAACAATAAGGGTAAAAATACAATCGTACTTTTTACAATTAAAGCGAAAACAGCTTGATTTTTGCTCTGCATAACAACTATCTGCGTCTGTTGGTCAGTTTTTGAAGCGGCGTGCCTCTTTCCAATCTATAACAGAATTAAGTAGTTAAATGTTGTAAAGGCAGTGTAAAATTCTGAGCAATCCTTCACTAATCCGTTTCCTCGTCCTTAGTGTACGTACAACTTTAGTAGTAGAGTGCAGTTAAGTTTGTGACAATTTTTTTGAGGTACTATTATAACATTATTAAGTTGTAACTGCTGCTAAAGATGGTGAAAATCAAGCAGTACAAATAGTAATTTATCAACTAGTGGAAGACAAATTGCAAAATGATAGACGCTTTCTTAGATCATCCACCAAAGAAGGTTCGGACTTTGTTCTTACAGATAACAAGGTGTTGAAACTGTAAGTTATACCTATATGGTAAGTGTCAGATGTGGTTACTTCGCATTAACATTAGATTATCTCCGGTAAGCAGATTACTTGTCCTCAAATTAACTTAACAAAGGCGGTAGAAAATGGGTCGCATAAATCCTTACACACTACAATTGCAGATTACCCGAATGTTTGAGCAAGGGCAATCATTATTTGCCACAACCAAGGTACAGGAATGGTTGAAAGAACGTAAACACAATCCAGAAGATTATGACATTATTTTCCATAAAAAACCTGCACCTCCTGGTTCCAAAGAAGTGATGGTTGTGGAAATTGAATTACGCCGCAAAGATGGACAACCTGTAGATCCGTGGTTGCAGGAACAAGCAAATCTCCATGCCTGATCGCAACTATAGCAATCCTAAATTAGATGTGAAATCTTCTTTTTCTTTTCTTGGCATTTCGCAAAAAAAGTGGTTTGTTGATTTTCACAGCTTAGAGGATATTTGAAGAGTCATGATTGATGTATTAAATATTTTTACCCCACCCTAACCCTCCCCTTATAAAGGGGAGCCACTGCGTTGGGCGGCTCTGCCGACTTGAAGCAAGTGGCGTGAGGGAACCGGATTTTTTTGTTTCCCGCATTTATAAGGGGGGTAATAATTCGATTAAAATCACAACATACCACTTTTAAACAACCTCTTAGATAGGATTGCTATGTATGAGGGCTACGCCTACACCCCAACTAAAAATATAACTTACTGTAAATACTGAAATAAGCTTACACAAATTTTATATACATGACGTTGCATCTTTTAGAGATGCGACGTCTAGCTTTTTCGTTCAAAACTTAATTCAGAATGCTGTCTTATTAAATAAACTTACTGCGAGAATTTTTCGGGCGGATACCAATTACAGATGGTCGGGGAATACCTGTAGCTTCCTCCTTACCACCATCATTTTTTGAGATATTACTCGGCCAACTACTGCCACGAGGTAAACTTCGAGTTTGATTAAATGTACTACCATTCAAATCTAATAATTCAATGCTGCGACTCAGCATTGTGCCATCGTTAATTGGACAATCTTCACCAGGATGTTGTACTGAAATAATCAGTGTATTTCCGACAAAAGTTGGCCCGGTCATCTCACAACGCACTGGCCCGTGAGCAAATGGTATTACCTGTCCGGCATTTGCACCACTGGTCGGGATATAAAACAGCCAGTTATTACCGAATACTCCGGTAAAATCAGAAACATTACCACTAACTGTATGATCGATTTTGGTTTGCTTACCTTCAGCACCTACATCAAAACCGTTGTGAGTGCCGGTAGACATATCCGTGACACCCCAAACATTTCCTTGATTGTCAAAAACTAGATTATCAACGTTGGCAAAACCAGCACCATTAACTGACCCGGCTTCGCCGCCTTGGGCAAATCTCTGCCACCGGAAGGTTAAACCTGTAGCATCAGCGCTATCTTCAATAATCTTGTACAGTCCTCCTGATTGCTGCGTCGCCTTGGCATCTGTACTTAACTTAGCAACTTGAAAAATCCGCGAATCAGGATAACCATCGCTTCCCGGCGCACCATCAGTATAGGCAATGAATACTTCTTTGGTGGTTGGATGCACTTCTATATCTTCGGGACGCGCTGTGGGAGTTCCCCCAACTAAGTTTGCAGCTAAAAAGGCATCACTCAGAACAGCACCTTGGCTAGAGTAGAAGTCAGAGAGTTTCTTATTTTGATAATCAGGTAATGCTTTTGCTTCGTTAGTGCGATCGCATTTAAATGTACCACCATCTTTGATTTCACCTGCAACCCCATTGCGTCTCGGTAGTGGTAAAAGACCTTCTTTTTGTACTTTCTGCAATGCAGCAAATTCTACAGAAGATAGAACTGTCGGCGTAATTGGATTGGTAGCGGTAGTTAAAAGTAACGGTATCCATTTACCTGTACCGTCTGGATTGTAACGAGCAACATACAAAGTTCCCTTTTCCCATAAGCTACTGTTCGTTTTACTGGTGGGTGAAGAAATAGTGTTTGCGCTGACAAATTTCCAAGTGTGTCCCCCCCGTCTGTCATCACCCAAGTAAGCAATTAATTTTTTGCCTTTTTCAACACGCAAAGCAACATTTTCATGGCGAAAACGACCCAACGAAGTGTGTTTGCGGGGACGAAATTTCGGATTTTTGGGGTCAATTTCGACAATCCAGCCGTATTTTTCGCCAACTAATCCAAAAGTCTTGCCGATAGTTTTCTCTGTATAATCTGTCTGAGTACCATTAGCTTTGACTCCTTCTGTAACGCTATTTTGGAAGTTCTCTTCCGCAGATAAAATTGTTCCCCAAGGAGTTTTACCGCCAGAACAGTTAAAAGCAGTACCTATAATTTTGTTGCCCAATTCATCAGAGGAGAGATTAAAAACTTGGCTTGCAGCTAGGCCAGTTCCGATTAAATAATTTTTGTCACCTTTTTGGTGGTTGCGACTTCCCCAAGCTGTAATACTTTTGTAGTCATCATTGCGTTGGCTATTGATTCCCAACCCAGAAAGACCATGAATTCGGCGATTTTTGGCATCTTTGACTACAGCAAAACGTTTATTGTTATTCTGGCGAGAGATACGAACGATTGAGCCGCCTTGATTATATAAAAATTCACCTTCGACTTCAATATTTCTGCTGGAGGGGAAAGCCCAACCAATGACGTTTTCAAATGCGTCAGGCAGTCCTTTCAGATCGGATGAATCTTCTACTAATAAACTAGAAAATGGAAAACTAACGTATTCATGATTCACCCATAAATACCCGACATCATTAGTTTTACCAAGGGGAATAAATCCAGTGAAATCGTTGTTGCAACCGAAATAATCATCTTTGTTGGGAAAGACGCGATCGCCCCAACTGACAATTACATAACGTTCGTACTCTGGCGGCACTATCACATCATCAATAACGTTATAGTTACCTAACTTAATATCCGCAGATGCATTAACTACTTCTCCCCGATCAATTCCTGTTGGCAAGAAATTTTTCTGTTGTTGATAAATTGGTAGGGGATGTGGTAAGCGTACAGGTGTAAAGCTGATACTGGGCGTTTTTGCATCTGCGCCACTAGCAAAACTATTTAGAAGTTTGTCTCCCAAAATAGCAGCACCAGCACTGCCAGCAAGAAATATTAAAAGTTCTCTCCGACTTAATTTAGACATTCAACTTTCCTCTGGTGCGAGCTAAAAATTTAGTAAAAATAAGCTCTAATTTGTGAAAATTTGTGGTAATTGAAATAATTAACAAACTATTAATAATAAAAGGATGGTTATTTGATTATTCACTTTAGTTGATAATAATTAAGCTTAGGTTATAAGTTAATTAACTAAAAATTATCACCTCTGACTATTTCCTTAGCTCAAATCAAGTAAGGAACAGTGTCAGCGCCCCATCTGTCCTATCCTGGAGATGGATAAATCAATAGTGTTGTGGGTGAGACTGTGTTTTTCAGCATTGTGATACCGACTTATAATCGCCAACCGATTTTAGAAAAGTGCCTCCGCGCCTTGGAGTTGCAGGAGTTAAGTCAGCCAACGGTTACTGATTACGAAATTGTCTTGGTGGATGATGGTTCTACTGATGGCACATTGGAGTGGTTAGCAGCACACAAAGAAGAGTTTCCTCATGTGCGCTGGTTTGAGCAAGATCATGCTGGCCCAGCTGCGGCTCGGAATTTGGGAGTAAAAGAGGCGTTGGGAGACACAATTATCTTTATTGACAGTGATTTAGTAGTGCTGAAGAATTTCCTGCAAGCTCATGCTGACGCACTAATGCAGGGTCAAGAGAAATTGGGGAGCGATCGCTTTTTTACTTACGGTGCAGTTATTAATACTTGCAATTTCCACAACCCAACGGCTGAACCATACAAAGTCACAGATTTTTCAGCAGCTTTTTTTGCTACGGGAAATGTAGCAATCCCCAAACATTGGTTAGATAAAGCCGGACTTTTTGACACCAGTTTTCAACTCTATGGCTGGGAAGATTTAGAATTAGGCGTGCGGCTAAAAAAACTAGGTTTGACACTAATTAAATGTCCAGAAGCCGTAGGATATCACTGGCATCCAGCATTTAACTTAGAGCAAATTCCCCGATTGATTGACCAAGAAATTCAACGCGGACGGATGGGAGTTTTGTTTTATCAAAAGCATCCCACATGGGAAGTGCGAATGATGATTCAAATGACTTGGCTGCATCGCTTACTTTGGGGGATTTTGTCACTTAATGGCACATTAAATGAACGGACAATGGCTCCGTTATTGCAATGGCTAATTAACTTAGGTAAACCTCAATTAGCTTTAGAAATTGCCCGAATTTTCCTCAACTGGTATAACGTGAAGGGTGTTTATCAAGCCTATGCCGAAATACAGCAAGCATCGTGATTTAAACACCTTTGGTAAGTACCACCATGTAATCAACCGTGTCAAGATGCAGGATGTCGTGTAATGGGGGGAAGACGACATAGGGTAAAAGCGCAGACGCTCAGGTACGTTTGCTACGTGTTTGATAATACTTTAACCTACGGACTCCGCCCCAAATCCCACCTAGAATGGTTCCAGTTTGAACACAAAATAACCAAACAGTAATTAAATATCCTGCCATTATTCCCTGACTTAGACCGCTCAGGTTAGGATTTGAGAAACTTGGGTCAGTTTTAAGCGTCCATTTATACCACAGCCAACCAAGAAAAAAACCAGCACTAGAACCAAGTAAGGCAACAATAAATGAGCGCAAAAATGTTAATAAACTGTACTTAAAATTTTTCAAACGCACTGTGGCGATCGCAAAAAATATCGCTCCTATCAGTGCTGCTATTGTTACTGTCGATAGAATTAATCTTACTATTGTATTGGACATTCCTCAATTATTCTTAAAAGATAATTATTTTATATTTTACTAATGTGTTCTGCTGATGTCATCTTCAACCCATGTTTAGGCTATTGGACTATAAACTGCATCCTTCATGCCTTGGGTCAGATAAGTGAAATCTAAGAAAAGTAAAAGTATGCCAAGTTAAAGGAATAAATTACTTTTAAAAGGTAGGAATGCATAGTCAGTTTCTCTCTTAAACTAACTGAGATATATTACGTTAAAATCGCTCCACCCATTAAACGCTCATATCGATACTTCAACTCTTCTTTCATCAAATACCAACGCTCTAAAGTAACATCCATCTCTATTATTTTTTCCGCTGCTTGGCGCGCTAAAAGTAAAACTTCCTCATCATCAACCAAACTCGCTAAAGTAAAATCTGGCACTCCAGATTGACGAGTTCCCAGTACTTGCCCTGGGCCACGAAAACGCATATCCATCTCGGAGATGAAAAAGCCATCCTGAGATTGTTCCAATACCTTCAACCGTTGTTGAGCATCAGGGCTTCTGGAACTGCTCATCAACAGACAGTAAGACTGAGCCGCGCCACGACCAACGCGCCCCCGCAGTTGGTGCAGTTGTGATAGTCCAAATCGCTCTGCATTTTCAATGAGCATTACTGTAGCATTAGGTACGTCTACACCAACCTCAACAACGGTAGTAGAAACCAAAATTTGCGTTTGGTTATCGCGGAATTTGGTTATTGATTCATCCTTTTCGGCTGAACTCATACGACCGTGCAGCAGCCCCACTTGAAAGTCGGGAAAAACACTTTCCTGTAGCTTTTGATGCTCGTCAACAGCCGATCGCAAATCCAATTTTTCTGATTCTTCCACTAATGGCAAAACCACATAAACTTGTCTACCTTGGACAATTTCTCGGCGGATCAGGTCGTAAGCATGGTTGCGTTGCTGACCCGATAGCACTGTTGTCTGAATCTTTTGTCGTCCCGGTGGTAACTCATCAATTTGGCTGACATCCAAATCCCCGTGTATCGTCAGTGCTAAGGTTCGGGGAATTGGGGTTGCTGTCATAGTTAACACATGAGGTTGATTGCCTTTTTGCTGCAAACGTGCCCGTTGTTCTACCCCAAAACGATGCTGTTCATCGATCACTACTAACCCTAATTGCTGAAAGTTTACAGGGTCTTGAATCAAAGCATGAGTTCCTACTAACAGAGGTAATTCACCAGTTCCTAACTGAGAATGTATTTGTCTTCGTTTCGCAACTTTAGTCGAACCTGTAAGTAATTCCACTGGTAAATGCAGTAGATTAAACCAGCTAACTAACTTGCGATAATGTTGTTCTGCCAAAACTTCTGTGGGAGCCATCAGCGCCGCTTGGTAGCCAGATTGAATTGCTGCAAGGATAGCCAGCACAGCGACGACTGTTTTACCAGAACCGACATCACCTTGCACCAAACGATTCATTGGCACAGGTTTTTGTAAATCGTTGAGAATGTCGTTGAGAACTCGTTGCTGTGCGCCAGTGAGTTGAAAAGGCAGTATTTCGTGAAATTTCTCTACAAGTTGACCCCGTGGAACAAGGATGGCGCTGGTTTGAATCGCCCTTGCTTGCTGCTGACGTTGCAGTAACCCAAGTTGTAGGTAGAAAAATTCGTCAAAAACTAGGCGACGACGGGCAACTTGTAGGGCGGCGCTATCGCTGGGAAAATGGATATTAGCGATCGCATCTTTCAATTCCATCAAACCATATTTCTGCCGCAAACCACTTGGCAAAGGGTCTTTTAGGTTAGCCGCAGCAGGCAAAGCAGCAATTACCGCCTGTCGCACTGTATTCGCCACTACGCCCTCAGTCAGTCCATAAATTGGTACTACCCGTCCAATATTCAACGACTCAATCGTATCTCCTGGACTTGCCAAAACCTCTAGTTCTGGATTATCTAGTGTCAAGCCGTATTTACTTTCTTTCACCAATCCACAGGCTGCCAGAATGCTACCTACTGGATAACGGCGTTTTAAACTTTCTTGCCAAGCGCGACTGCTAAAGCGCGTACCTGCGTAAAAACGACCAATTTTGATTTGACCGCTATTATCTTTTACTACCAGTTCTAAAATTGATAATTTCTGATTTTTAGGGCTAGAAAAGCAGTTGCAACGCTTCACTGTAGCCACTATTGTCACCGTCTCACCTGCCTGTAACTCGCGGATATTTACCTGACGGGCATAATCAATATGGTCACGAGGATAGTAGAAAAGCAAGTCGCGGACGGTATGTAAACCAAGCCGTGCCAAATTATCAGCTTTTTTAAAACCTATTTCTGGTAAATCACTGAGTTTTTGTTCAACTTTTGGTGCAAGTCTCCGACTCACCTCAGTAACGATTGGAGATTTTGGACTTCGGCTACGCTCAGTCGAACGATTTTGAGTTTTGGATTTATAAATTCTCCCTTGCTCCTCTGCTCCCCCGCTCCCCTGGTTACTGAGCGCAGTCGAAGTATGCTCCCCGTCCTTCCGCTGCTCCTCTTGCTGTAGTTGGGAAAGATACCTACGAGTCTCTGCTACTAAATGCTGCCTTTCTTCCAGTGCTAAATGTGGATAACTAGCAAATTGCACCGCTAATCCTTGCCAACGGCGGCGTTCAGTATGGGGTAAGCCTGTTGGGAATTTGCCCAAAGTTAGGCTCAGAAATTCACTGAAACGATATTCTCTGCCCATCAAGTCTGTAAAGCCACGTTCAGCTTCTATTGCCAAGGCTTTGTGCAATCGTATCCAATCTGGTTTTTCATTAGTCATTGGTCAGCAGAGTTAGGAGTGAGGAGTTAGGAGTGAGGAGTTAGGAGTTAGGAGTTAAGAATAAATAACTCATAACTCATAATTCATAACTCATAACTTTATTCAAACCAACTAGCGCGCCATGCAGCTTCAGCTTCAGCGATCGCTTTTTCTTTATATCTCTTTTTATACTCTCGTCCTAGTTTATTTAGCTGAACTAAAATACTACGGATTCGCTTGCGATCGGAGGAAAGTGTCACATCAGCAAATTCAATTTCTCCTAGCCGCAGGTTAATAGCCATAATTTGAGTCAGTCCAGAATCTTCTGACTGTTGCTCATTTTCAATTTCAATTACTAAGTTTAATAAATTGGGTGGCCCTGGCATGACCTCAGCAGATGCTTCTGATGCTGCCGCCGCTGCTGCTAAAATCGGTTCTGGTAATTTTTTCGGCAATACTCCAGCTTTTTGTAACAAAAGATTAGCATCGTGCGAAAGTTTTTTCAGTATATCTTGCGCAACCTCTTCTAATTTTTGTTGCCATTTTGCCAGTTCTATAGGATCGGAGGTGTTGGCAGTGAGATACTGAGAATTAGAAGTATCCAGAAATAGTGAAGATGAAGAAGGTATTATTTCTTCATCCACCTCATCCATTTCATCTCCCTCATCCATCTCATCTACCTCATCTTTCCCTGATTCTTCACTTGTAAGATAAATGAGCAATTGTTCAGCTGCGAGTTCACCCAACTTGCGTATGGCTTGTTGCAATTGTTGGCGCTGATTCAATGACAAATGCAAAAAGTTTTCGGGATATCCTTGAGTGCAGAGGTGGTAACTTGCGAGAATCAACTGTTTGCGTACAGCTAGCCCCAAGGTATTTAGATAACTAGCATAAGCGCTTTGTAGTTCGATCGCGATCGCCCGGATCGCTTCTTGGAGTGCTGCAATATCCTGCTCAATTCGCTCGATTGCTCTTGCCATATTTTTTCGCTCTTGCCCATCTGAACCATTACATAGTACAAATGTACAAATTTATTTTAGGATAACTTTCCAGAGGATTTTATATTTTAAATTAAATGCGATATTTTCTGTCTTTTAGGGAACTCCAAGAAATAAATTATCCAATATTGTGGGGTGGGCATCTTGCCCGCCATATCGACTGGGCTATCGTGTCGCCCACCCCACAGGAGTTAGGATATTTTTTTATTTGTAAGTCTCTTACTAAATAAAAGACAGGTCAGGCTATTTGCTTGACCTGTACTTTAAGCAGTTAGGAATTAAGAATTATAAGTTATGAATTATGAAGTTAACTTCCTATTAACTCCTAACTCCTAACTCCTAACTAATATTACTTAGTGCCCATTTGTGCAGCGACTTCATCAGCAAAGCTGATTTCTTGCTTTTCAATGCCTTCGCCCAGTATATAACGGACAAAGCGATTCACTTGAATCTCTTCACCTAATTGAGTCTTGACTTGTTTTATCAAGTCTTCTACGGAAATACTCTGATCGCGAATGTAAGGCTGATCGAGCAAAGTCAATTCTTTCAGGCGTTTTTCAATCCGTCCCTGAACAATCTTTTCTTTGATGTTTTCAGGCTTGTTCGCCAAATCATCCTTGCCCATTTCAATGTCTTTTTCCTTTTGGGCAATTTCGGCGGGGATTTGGTCTACGCTCACATACTCGACATTGGGACAAGCTGCAACTTGCATTGCAGTGTTCCGTGCCAAGGTTTGGAACTCTGAATTAGTAGCCACTGATTCAGTTTGGGAACCCAGTTCTACTAATACACCAACTCGACCGCCAGTGTGAATGTAGCTGTCTACTACGCCTTGTGTGCCTTCTGCTATTGCAAAATTAACAAAGCGGCGCACTTGGATATTTTCACCAAGGGTGGCAATAGTTTGCTTGATGGATTCTTCTACAGTCGCACTTTCATTTTCAATATAGGGTTGAGCCAGCAAAGACTCAACACTATCAGCTGTCGCTGCTTGCTTTGCTAGATTCTTAACTAAAGCTTTAAAAGCCTCGTTACGAGCAACAAAGTCGGTTTGGCAGTTGACTTCTATGAGTACACCCACTCGACCTTCGGGCTGAATGTAAGTGTCTACTAGACCTTCCGCCGCAATGCGATCGCTTTTTCCCCCCGCTTTAGAGATGCCCTTTTTCCGTAGCCAGTCTATGGCTTCTTCTATATTGCCATCAGTCTCTATCAGCGCCTTTTTGCAGTCCATCATGCCAGCACCAGTTTTTTGGCGTAGCTCTTGGACGAGTTTTGCAGATATTTCCGCCATGTTCTCTCAATTCCTAACTTGACCTTGAGTTGTAATCACTCACCTGATTTAGTACTGAGTACTGAGTTTTGTTAGCGTTAGCTCGGCGTTTAGCCCGTGCTGAGTTTTGAGTGTTCAGTTATCAATTTTATTCTTCATTGACAAATCACAACTTTACAACTTCAAAAATCAAGACTCAGCACTATTCAATTTGCTGAGTCTTTCTATCTTACTCAGGACTTAGCACTCTTGACTCAGCACTATTCTTCTGTTTCCTCGTCGGGAATTACGGCATCAGTATATTCGTTTTCTTCGTAGTCATCGTCATACTCACTACCGTCGTAATCTTCGTAATCATCCTCAACATCCAGCTGACCATGACGACCTTCATAAATGGCATCTGCCAATTTTCCGACTATCAGCTTAATTGACCTGATAGCATCGTCGTTTGCTGGGATGGGGATATCTACTACATCGGGGTCACAGTTTGTATCCAACATGGACACAATGGGAATATTCAGCTTTTGGCATTCTTGAACTGCGTTATATTCCCGGCGTTGGTCTACGATTACCACGATATCGGGCACTTTTCGCATTGTTTTAATGCCGCCCAAGTATTTCTGAAGCTTCGTCATTTCCCGACGTAGCATTGATGCTTCTTTTTTCGGCAATAAATCTAGTGCGCCAGTTTCTTCACGGCGTTCTAAATCTTTTAGACGGTCAACCCGTGTCTTGATGGTTGCCCAGTTGGTCAACATTCCGCCCAACCAGCGTTGGTTAATGTAGTGAGAACCACAACGGCTAGCTTCTTGGGCAATAATTCCAGCTGCTTGACGCTTGGTGCCGACAAAAAGAAATTTCTTCCCTTGTTCTGCGTGCGATCGCATGTAGTTGTAAGCATTATCCATCAACTGGGCAGTTTGCACCAAGTCGATAATATGCACGCCATTGCGGGAAGTATAAATGTAAGGAGACATTTTTGGGTTCCAACGCCGGGTCTGATGCCCAAAGTGAACCCCTGACTCCATCATTTGAGCCAATGAAACTACTGGCATATAATTTTCAACTCCGATTCGGGTTAAACCTCCATCCAAGTGTATTTCCCAATCGGGAAACACCCGAATTCTTAGATGTGCGAGATTAGTTAACCATACTAGGTTAACATATTCCGAAGAGTTGTAGTTGCTTGACCGAGTGAGGTCAAAAAAATAGTGCTGCCTACTCAACAATTGGGCAGCACTATTAATGAAAATCTTGCTGTTTTAAAGGTCTACTAGCGGTCTTCTCGATCTTCGGGTTTAGGTTTTTGCCGCCGTTGTTCAATCTGGTCGTCGATAGTTTCTCTCATTTTGCGATCGGCAGCGTCCATCGCAGAATATTTAAAGCGGTTGATTATGCCACTGAACAAGTTGCCAAAGAATCTTTCAATTTCTTGCATAATTTTATACCTCAGTATTTAAAGGTAAATTCTTATTGATCTTGGACTTTCTAGTGGAAGTAGGAAATAAAACGCTAACCTGTGCTTGAAGTATCTGTTAATCTCTTAGCGTCTCTGGGTGCTTAGAGGGCTGGCGGTTTATTTATCCTTTGATTCAGTTTTGCTTGGGAATGACTGTATAAAACAGTCTTCTCAATAAAATCAGTATTGTTGAGACTTACTAGAGAGAAACGCGCTAGAGATTCATCTATTGTATTCTGTCTCAGGTAATAAATGTGGCAAAGACACAGGTAACAAATTGTCTACTTGTTTGTAACAAGTCCTGTAGCTACAGCAACTTCTAGAATTACACCCTGTATATTACTGAATAGTATCGGGGTCTATATTGAGCGATCGCAACCTTGCCTTTAACTGTTCTATCTGCAATTCTGCTTGTTCTGCTCGTTGGCGTTCTTGTTCTGCTCGTTGGCGTTCCTGTTCTACCAGTTCTTCTGCCTGCTGCCTTGCTAAAACTTCCTGCCCCAAAGCCTCTGCCAGTTCATTAGGGATGAGTAATTTTTCCCCAGTATCTTCTCGATAAAACCCAATTAGCCTTCCCTCAATCACCAAACGCAGTTGTAATGGTTCACTGCGTCCATCCTCTATAGGTTCGTAGATTTCTCCCCGCAGACGATAGCCACGTAGCTGTTGTTCCACCCACTCGCCTTTAGGATCAAATAGCCAGTATTCCTTGACACCCAACTGCTCATAGAGGGTCTTTTTGAAGATTTCGTCTTGTCCTTTAGTACCAAAGGATGTCATTTCAAAAATAACTCTGGGTACTTGACCCTCTTCCCAAATTTTATAGTTGTCTCGACCACCGGGTGCAACATCAAAAATGACCATCACATCTGGGGCTACCCGCAACTTAGGAAAGCCCTGTGCATAGTAAAGGAATTGATTTCCTAATACTGTTGCCTGACGATTTGCCAAATACTGTTTCAGGACTTCTAAGGTAGTTAGTAAGGCATAAAGGTGGTCGTAAGTTTCTGCCACTGGTTGACCATCAGCACTGGGGTAGAAGATTTCTGATTCGACACTAGCAGGTAAAGTAGCCGTCATGGTTGTAAAATCAGTGCTACAAGATTATTGTAGAACAACTCTACTTCTCTCTAAGTTGAGATGTGCAAGCTTTTCAAAATATAACTAGATAACTCACAAAATCCTTCCCCTTCGGCAGCTGCGGTCATATAAGCCGGCTGATGTTGCAATTTATCTGCATATTCCAACACGTTTGCCACGCCTACAGAAACAGGAAAATAACGTCGATCGAATAAACTTTCATCATTAGGACTATCGCCGACAGTGACAATTTGTTCTGATGAATACTGGGGCAAATATTCGCGCAATACTTGCAACAATCCCACAGCTTTATCTTGTCCTTGGGGTTTAATGTGACACTGCACGTTGCTATAGGTAAATCCCCAGCCCATTTGTTGACAGAGATTATCTAGGGTTTGTAGTTCATCTTCACACAAACCAGCTACATCAAAAGTCCAGTCGGTGATGCGAAAGCGATTATCAGCAGATTCTTGGATTTGGGGAAATTTAGTTTGTAAATTCTCAAAAGTCATAGCCAAGTGCTGGCGATGTTGAGCTAAATCAGGAATGGGTGTTAAGACTATTGGTTTCTGATTTCCAGGTGGAAAGTACAAACCGCCATTTTCTGCCATCGCACCTGCCACTGGCATCAAACTACTCAATCCACTTACCCACCCAGCAGAACGTCCGGTGACAATTAGCACTTGAATGTCAGCTGCGGCTAAATCCTCTAAAGCTTGTAGCAGTACGGGAGTAAATTTTCCTCGTCTAGTCAGGGTGCCATCCATATCTGTGGCTATCAGACGAATCTTGCTCAAGCTTGTAGATGAAACCTCAGATAGGGGAGCGAGGCTCAAATGTCTGGACATATACGGTTTGTAAAATGCTGTAAAAAATATTAATCATACAGCAAGATGACCTTGAAGATTTGGGCATCCTAAACATCAGGAGTCAAGTTTTTCAGTTTCCCACCATGTCCACTTCAATGTTTCTTGCCCAATCCTCTGGGAAAAAGGCTACTAAAAAGGCATCCCAGGAAGTACCAGCAAGTAATCCTCAAATACCACCATTATTGTTGGTAACTTCTGGAGGACTGGCTTTAGTGGTGATTGCTTTGATTGTGTATATTAAACTCCAGAAGGATAGGCTGGAGAAAAAACTTAAGTTTGAACAATTCCGCGCGCGAGAACTAGAGAAAAAGTTTAAGCTGGCGCTGGAAACAATTCGCAAAATGGAAACTAATCCCGATTTGGTGAACTCACGGGATTTTAACCTGGATTATCTGCGAATGCGGATGTCAGAGGAGGTGTTTCATTTTGCAATTCTTAATCAAATAAAGATTCAGATCAAAGAAAAAATTTCTCAAGCCCTGCGTCCAAGTCAAGCCCAACAAGGATCGGTTGGAATTGCTAATAGTGCTGGACGGCAAGTAGATGAAATTTTTGATGTCGAGTATGAGACTGGTAGTCCGGGGAATTCTGCTAAACGGGTGCTGTTTCGGATTCAAATCAAGTTAATGAAGTTACCGACGCAAGCAACTTCTGCGACTATTAGTCAAATTATTGATTGTATAGAAACTTACCTAAGCCCGATAGAAGACGAAGATAGTTGGCAACCAATAATTCAAGGTCGGATTGCTACCATGCATTGGGATCAAAAGGCTAAACCTACGCCTCTACTAGTGCTAGAACAATCGAATGAAGGGGTGAATGTAACTTTCCGTACTACTCGCCAACCAAATACTCCAACTCCACCAAAGTCATCTGGAATTAAAAAATCAGGCTCGGCTAGACAATAAATTATGGTTGTCATTGGTCATTGGTCATTGGTCATTGGTTATTGGTTATTGGTCACTTGTACAGAGTTTCAACTGCGCGGTAATCGAGCGAAGTCGAGATTCAACTACCGCGTAGTCGCTGGCGTAGCCTCTCCAAAAGTTGTATTGGTCATTCACAAAGGACAAAGGACAAATGACTAATGACTAAAAATCATGACTGAATAACTGTATTGGGGGAATTACGGGTTAAAAGACCATCTTCCATTTCGACGATGCGATCGGCTATGTCTAAAATGCGGTTGTCGTGCGTAACTAACAAGATTGTAGTTCCCTGATTTTTGGCTAGACTCTGCATTATTTCCACGACATCGCGTCCTGATTGTTTGTCTAATGCTGCTGTTGGTTCGTCTGCTAGAACCAAGGGGGGACGATTCACCAAGGCGCGGGCGATCGCAATTCTTTGTTTTTGTCCACCAGAAAGATTGTCTGGGTAGTAATCAACTCGTTCTTCTAGACCGACAGATGCCAGCATAGCTTTTGATTTAGCCACTGCTTCTGTTTGAGAAATATTATCGTTCAATTCCACTGCCATTTGCACATTTTGCTTGGCTGTCAAGAATCCTAGCAAATTGTGAGCTTGGAAAATATAACCAATGTTGCGTCGCATCTGCACTAATTTGTTTTGACTAACGCCAATAAGTTCTTCACCTAAAAATTTTAAACTTCCTTCTTGTACAGACCGTAAACCACCAATTAAGCTCAGTAATGTTGTTTTACCTGAACCTGATGGCCCGGTCATAATCACAATCTCACCTGGATAAATGTCTAGGTTGATGTCAAATAATATCTGTTTTCTCAGTGCGCCTTTGCCATAGAAGTGATTGAGATTTTTAATGGCGATTACAGGTTCTTTTTCCATGATATTTTTGTTATTTATAAATTAGTAGTTCCAAACTTTAACTGTAGTGACTTTCAAAAATTAAATTTGCTTGTTTTTTATCATAAGCCAAAATTATTATTCATATTTTTTAATTAACATTGTATTAATTAAAAGATATCTGCTGGATCGGCAGAGCGTAATTTTCTAACTGCGATCGCACCAGAAATAATGCACATTAGCATAGTCAAAATTAATACCATTACCGCTCGTTCAAAACTCATAAAAACTGGTAAAAGTGTTGCATTTCTGGCGCTGCTATACATAAATAAGGCAAAAACTATTCCAGGTAAATAGCCTAAAACTGCTAATAATAAGGCTTCTTGAAGAATGACTGTCAATAAATAGTTTTGTGTGTAACCTATCGCCTTGAGAGTAGCATACTCAGCTAAGTGGTCTGCAACTTCTGTATAAAGAATTTGATAAACAATCACAGTTCCCACAATGAAACCCATGACAGTCCCTAATGTGAAAATAAAGCCAATAGCTGTACTATTCGCCCAGTAACTCCGCTCAAAATCAATAAATTCTTGTTTAGTTAAAACATTTACTTCATTAGGTAAATACTTTCGTAATTCTTGGGCAACAACATTAGCGTCGGCTCCCGGTTTTAATCTAATTAGCCCAATATCAATTAATCCTTTTTGGCGATTGCTGAATATTCGCAGAAAGTTGAGATCGCTTGTAATTAAATTACCATCTGCACCAAATGATGCACCTAACGTAAATAGTCCTTCTACTTTAATTCGCCGCCTTCGTACTTCTGCCGTTACAGGCTTTCCTTGGTCATAATTAGCAGCGATCGGCCCATACTCTACCCTAGAAGAACGGTCAAAGAGAACTACATCAGGTAGTTTAAGTTTATCTAAATTTTCCTGAACTCCAGGTAAATTAACTAGGTTAGTTTCTGGGTTCATTCCAAAAATTAGGATACTCCGAGGACGCCCGGTTACAGGATTTTTCCAGATTGTAAAGTCCAAATAGATCGGATGTACAGATTGAACTGCGGGTAATTCTAAAGCTTTATATAACCGTCGCTGAGAAAAGCTTCTCATCGCCAATATAGCGTTAGATTGACTATTAATTAAAACAATATCGCCTTGCAAACTGTTATGGAATCTAACGTTACTATAATACAGAGCATCTCGAAAGCCGAGTTGCATAAACATTAAAATATCGGCAAAAGCAATTCCTGCTAATGCCACAGCTAGGCGAGTTTTTTCCCTTGTCAGTTGTAGCCATGACAGAGGTATTTTTTGATTCATTTTATAGGCATCCAAGCAGAGTTCAGATAATTCGTAATTCGTAATTCGTAATTCGTAATTAAGAGCATTTTCAATCCAAAATATCAAGTTGTACATTGGTATTGCTGCTCACCTATAACTTAATTAGTTATTAATATCCACAAGAACTTTGGCGTAAGTTAAACCAGAAACTTTTTGGCTATCTTCTGGAGACAGAGCAATTTTAACTTCTACTACTCTGGCATCCACATCTGCGGCTGGATCTGTATTCAGTACATCTTTTTTACCAATTTTTCTGCCAATTTCAGTGACAGTTCCTTTTAATTCACCGTTAAATGCGCCGTTATCACTGGTGATAGTAGCATTTTGACCAAGACGCACTTTACCAATGCTGTCTTCAGCGACTTCAGCAATTACAAACATTTGGTTAGTTTGGCCAAGTTCAGCAATGCCATTTGCGCCGATCGCTTCGCCTGATTTGGCGTAAACCTTTAAAATTTCTCCAGCGATTGGTGCTTGAACGTAGCTTAACCTCAGTTCTGCTTCGGCTTTTCTGACATTTGCGATCGCATTGCTAACTTGGGCTTGCGCTACTTGCACATCGGTAGGACTAACATCTAAAATTCTGCTTAGTTTGGCCTTTTCTTCATCGATTTGTCTTTGCAAAGTTGCTAAAGTTTTATCACGATTAACTCTGGCTTCGATTAACTGCTGTTGCAAAGTTGCTAAATTTTGTATTTGGGTAGCTCTGGCTTCGGCAAGTTGCTGTCGCAAAGTTGCCAATGTCTGCTTTAGGGTAGCTTGGCTTTCAGCCACCTGTTGATTAGAAGTTACTGCACTCAAGCGTCTTCTGTCCCGCTCTTGCTGAGAAATAGCACCTTCTTTGTATAAATAATCATAGCGTCCGGCATCGACTTGAGCATTGCGCTGTTCGGCTTGAATACGTGCAAGCGTTGCTCTTAGAGCATCTCTTTGCCCACTAAGTTCAGCTTCTAGGCGATTCACGGTTGCTTGTTGGACAAGTTTATCACCACTTAACTGAGCTGCAATCCGCGCGATCGTTGCTTGCCCTGCATTCCTTTCCCCAATTAACTGCGCTTGTAGGCGAGCAATAACTGCTCTTTGAGCTTGAATATCTCTTGGAGAGCCAGCCCTGACTTGCGCTAAATTCGCACTGGCTTCTTGGACTTTCGCTTTTGCCTCTTGTAGTCCGGCTACTTGGGTATCGCGGTTGTCCAAAATTGCCACAATTTGACCTTGCTTTACCCGTTCACCCTCTCTCACTAGAAGTTGCTGAATTCGTGACGATGGCGCTAATCCTGATGATGGGGCGGACAATTTAACAACTTCGCCTCGTGGTTCCAAACGCCCTACAGCACTAATGCTATTGGTAGATGGCATTACGGGTGCGGATGTAGTTAGTTTTCTTAACTGCTCGATTTTAGCCGTACCTAGTATGCCAGCGGCGATTACTACTGGCACGGCTACAGCGATACCCCACCAAATCTTAGGTTGTTCATGATTTAGTGTCTGTTCACTTGGTTTCGGCTTTTCAGTCACCCTTGACATAGTATGTTGCCCATTTACCTGAATTGTGCTGATGGAAGTAAAAATAAAAAGGTTTTTAATCAACAGCCAGCTGTTAGGACAAACAACAGTGGTTTCAAGCTGGGTATGGCTTAAAAATCCATTGTGTGATGAACGTTCAACACTATGGCTTTACAAAATGGTGTTTTCTATAGCCGCTCATTATGTATGCAATACACTTTGCTCTCTCTCCAAACCTCTCTCCTAAAAGGAGAGAGGCTTTGAAGCTTACTTACTCCCCTTCCCTCGTAGGGAAGGGGCTGGGGGTTAGGTCTGTATTGAAACCCAGAAACGCTATAGTAGCTGACTATTTAATAACTCTGAGTATTATTGAGACATGAGTGCAATGGAAGTTAGCTGAATTCACAAGCAGTATGAATTTAGATATAGAGACGCGATATATCAGGTCTCTATAAAAAATTCTAAATTGGTATGATGCGCTACTTTACTGCTACATTTACTACGGCTATAGTTGGTCACAAAATTGAAAAGAAATATCAAAAATAGACTGTTGCCTTTGTTGGACACAATCTTGCTAAAAAAGTTAGTCTTCCTTAAGTCAATCAACGATTAACTAACTAAAAAATGTCTGTCAATTTGAGCATTCCTAACATCACATCAGAGTTTCCTTAACTTTCTGGTCAATGAGTTAGCTGTCTCTAGTTGTTTGCACCTACCAAGACAACAAACCATTTTGTGATATTCGCTTCAAAGACCTTACTATTCTCCTTGTTGCTGTTTTGGAACTCCATAAAACTCTCGTTGAATGAATTCTACATTTATCCATTAGCTGAAAACGTAGCAGAGCCTACAGATGGGAGAGATGAGGGTGATGGAGGAGATGATTAAGTTGGCAGGTCGAATAAAACTGTGGTCATATAATTTTCTGCCCAAGCTGGGCCAAAGGCTTTTTCAAGTACGCGGCGGGTTTTATCGTTTTGCTGCTGTTTAGTGCAGTAGTTGTGTTGTCCGGCAAGATTTTGGGTGACTTGTTCAACTGAAACAGGATGTGACGCGATCGCTTGGATGCAATGAATGTCTAAAAATTCTCGCACCCGCGAGAGAAACATTGTTTCTTCTTCAGGGGAACTGGGGCGGACAAAGATGCAAAAATCAGAAAAAATATTTCCCCATTCTGGTAATTCACGGGGTTGGGAAAAGTTAAGCACTGTTAGCTGTGTCAGCGCCGAAGTATAAGATTCTGGTAAGGTGCGTTCTGCTTGAATAGGAGAAAGGTCTGCGATCGCTGCACTAATTTGACCTCTACCCCCAACTAAATCGCAACCAAACATCGGCAGGTTGTATTCTGGGCGAGGAAACATAACGCAGTGCAAAATATCCAGCATATTTCCGATTTTTGCCAGTTCCAAG
Source organism: Nostoc sp. DedQUE07 (assembly GCF_034530975.2). Taxonomy (NCBI): domain Bacteria; kingdom Bacillati; phylum Cyanobacteriota; class Cyanophyceae; order Nostocales; family Nostocaceae; genus Nostoc; species Nostoc sp. DedQUE07. The sequence goes on from NZ_JAVRCC020000001.1 coordinate 127,976, forward strand.
TGCATTTTCCGAAACTGGGGCGTTTGATAGCAACGGTTTTCAATCGTCAGTTTTTCGCCTTCTAGTCTACCTTCCACATACCCCAACTCATTAGGCAAATGGTAAGGGGATAAATCCAGGTGCTGATGCCAAGCTGCCTCAATACAATCAGCTAGCTGACGAATTAGGGGATGTTGTTGCTCACGCAGCGAGGGCATAGAAGTAAATGACATATTCTAGTTGGGAATGCGATCTAGTGGCCAGTCTACAACCTGTCGTGCCATACCTGTTGTGGTCTGCAATATAAGCAAACACTTACACCCAGCCAACGTAAATTTATAAGACAGATACTTTTCAGAAGGATTATTTATTTTGTAGTCTAGGTTACAGAATTAATTTTGGATTAGCCCATTCGTAAAGGCTAATAGAAAGCTATGAAACTAGATTCTCGTAGACCAGATTTTGCTGTGCAACCAAAAAGACAGAATCTGGAAGGTTTGCAGCAGTTAAGAGCTTCTACTTGGGTAAACCTTTTGCAACTTCCCAACCCCTTTAGTTTTGACGAAGCACTTTTATTGTGTCCGGTTTCAGCAGATGAGTGGCTAGCCTGGATTCCAGATCATGGCGAAGCAATACTCAATATCAGGCAATTTAGTTATTAGTTATAGGTCATTGGGCATTGGGCACTGGGCATTGGTTATTCACTTTGGGCAAAAGACAAATGACAAATGACAAATGACAAATGACTATTGCTGCCAGAAATCAGTGACATTGTATCCCAATTCACTTAACATCTGCCGCAGCAGAGGTAAACTGAGTCCAATTACATTGCTGTGGCAGCCTTCAATTTTTTCTACAAAGAAACTACCAAAACCCTCAATGGCAAAAGCACCAGCACACTTGAGAGGTTCACCTGTAGCAACATAAGCTTTAATTGCTTTTTCGCTCATTTGAGCAAAGTAAACTCTTGTGACTTGAGACTTGACTAAAGTACGGTTTTGCTGATGGTCAATTAAGGCGTGACCTGTGTACAAGTCGCCAAAGTTACCTTGCATTATCTGCCAACGAGCGATCGCTTCAGAGAAGTCTGCCGGTTTGCCGTAAATTTCACCATTGATGGACAAAACTGAATCACAACCCATAACCAAAGCTGATTTAAACTGTGGGGCTACAGTTTCCGCTTTATACTGGGCAAGAGTTTTAACCAATTCTGCTGGTTCACTTAGTTCAATTTGCGACTCATCAAAGTCACTAGGTTGAACTATTGGTTCAATACCAACAGTTTGCAGTAAGCGGCGTCGGGCTGGAGAAGCTGAAGCAAGTACAAAAGGTGGAATTTTCATGAGATTTTAGAAAAATTATTAATTGGGCATTGGGCATTGGGCATTGGGCATTGTAATTAAGTTTCTTTTTTATTCCCCATTCCCCATTCCCCATTCCCTACTCCCTAATTAATAAACAGAAAAAGAATTAACAACCTCATCAATCATTCGTTTAACTTTTTGCCAGCGTTTTTCAGGAATTGAGGCGTTGAAGGTAAAAAGTTTACCACGGCTCACAGCAACGCTGGCGATGTTGTGTCGTTCCTGTTGATTGGGGAGTTTAACCTCATACTCTAAAAGGTAGTATGTTTTACCGTCTACTTCTCGCTGGGCAGCATTGACTAATTCAGCCGAACGACCAGAGTCAGGAGGCGCGAGAGCTGCTTTTCCTAATTTGTATCCTACTTCTGTTGGGGTTCCCAATTCTGACAAAGTTTTGCCTTCTGGAACTGGGCTAATCACAACCGAAACATTTTCAGACACCTCAATCAAATCGTGGAAAACCACATCTGGCCCATCGGCAACTTTAACTGGCAGCCAGCCGTTAGGATATAAAAACTGATAGCCATCACCACTGTCTACAAAGCTTTTAAGTCCAGCCGCAACCGCTACATCCGAATTACTCAGACTGAAGCTCAACACTAATAGCAAAATTAATACAATTCGTTTCCACATTTATATAGATTCCTTTGGGCTGGAGATAACACAAGGCTTGCATCATTTCTCGTCTTTATTCTCCCATCAACCGGGACGCTTCGGATAATAAATACATTAGATGGTGAGGTATCAGTGCTTAAAGTTCCCAATCATATTAGTCTTTCCAGTTTGCTGATAGTGGAAAGCAAACATAGAGCTTCATAATGAGTTTTATCATCATGAAGCTCTATGTTCAGTAACGCCTAATTATAAAAAAGGAGAGGCAGATAATTCTACCTCTCCTATACAGGGATAGACAAATTACTTCAACTATCCCATGATTAATTCCAACTAACTAGACTTAGTATCTATTGCCTTTGTTGGGTTTGTGAACAATAAAGCTAAGAACTTGGCACTGCTTGATGTTGTCAAAACCCACAACACGGATATAGCTGTTGTTAAATTGAGAACGGCATCCTTGAACTTCGCTCAATACTTCTTGAGTAGATTTAGCACCGAACAAAGGTAGTTTCCACAGTGTCCAATATAATTCTGTTGGCTCAGAAGTTTCGTTAAACTCGATCGCAGGAATGTAACCTTGATTCAAGATGTACTGGACTTGTTTAGCGATTTGAGCATCAGACAGAGGGGGAAGATAAGAAAGGGTTTCGTAACGACGCTCTTTTGGTAAAGTTTGCATAGCTTTTGATAATGGGTTGCGATTTTTACTACTGGGTTGGCTGAACTAATTGGATGAGTTATCCAAATTCGGATCTGAAGTTGCTTGCTGTTCTGGTTGCAGACTGGGGTTAGATGTGTCTACTACTTGTGTGATGCGTTCTAAATGCTGGCGACGTTGCTCCATGTTGCCTTGCTGAATGCCAGTGCGAACCATTTCCGGTAAAAATTCTGCAATTTCTTCGGCAATGTGTTCTCTGACAGTCATGATTCGCAAAGCCAAATCTGGTTTTTCTCGCAACAGTTGCTCAATGAATGACTCACCATTTTGAATTTTGCCAGACGAAAAGTTATGCAACCAAAGTTCTAATGGCGGATTAGTTTCGCCTAGCTGTGCCAATACTGTCCTTAGAGCCTGATAAGTCAGATAGCTTTGGAGAGTTTTGGCTGTGTCCTTCGCAATTTGCTTAAGATTCATGCTTGACCCCAGCCGTGAAGAGTTATGAGTTATGAGTTACGAGTTATGAATTAATGCAAAGCAAATCCTAACTCTTGTACAGACGCGATGAATCGCGTCTCTACTTCTAACTCTTAACTCTTAACTGTTAACCCAGATCAGACGGTATCCATTGCTTCAAACTCGAACTTGATTTCTTTCCACAGTTCGCAAGCAACAGCCAGTTCAGGAGACCACTTGGCAGCTTCGCGGATGATATCGTTACCTTCACGAGCCAAGTTGCGGCCTTCGTTACGAGCTTGAACAACAGCTTCTAAGGCGACGCGGTTAGCGGTTGCACCAGGAGCGTTACCCCAAGGGTGTCCCAGAGTACCACCACCGAATTGTAGTACGGAGTCATCACCAAAGATTTCTACCAGCGCAGGCATGTGCCATACGTGGATACCACCAGAAGCAACTGCCATTACACCAGGTAGAGAAGCCCAGTCTTGGGTAAAGTAAATACCACGAGACTTGTCTTGCTCAATGTAGTTTTCACGCAACAGGTCAACGAAGCCCATTGTGATCCCGCGCTCACCTTCCAACTTACCAACGACTGTACCAGTGTGGATGTGGTCGCCACCAGACAAACGTAGGGCTTTAGCCAATACACGGAAGTGGATACCGTGATTCTTTTGACGGTCAATTACGGCGTGCATCGCACGGTGAATGTGCAGCAAGATACCGTTATCGCGACACCAACGAGCCAATGTGGTGTTAGCGGTGAAACCTGCGGTGAGGTAATCATGCATGATGATGGGCTGTTTGAGTTCTTTAGCGTACTCAGCCCGCTTCAGCATTTCTTCACAGGTAGGAGCGGTAACGTTTAGGTAGTGACCTTTAATTTCACCGGTTTCTGCTTGGGCTTTGTTGATAGCTTCAGCTACGAACAAGAAGCGATCGCGCCATCTTTGGAATGGTGCGGAGTTGATGTTTTCGTCGTCTTTGGTGAAGTCCAAACCACCGCGTAAGCACTCGTATACAGCGCGTCCGTAGTTCTTAGCGGAAAGACCCAATTTGGGCTTAATGGTACAACCCAGCAAAGGACGACCGTATTTGTTTAACTTGTCGCGCTCAACTTGGATACCGTGAGGAGGCCCTTGGAAGGTCTTGATATAAGCTACTGGAAAGCGGATATCTTCTAGACGTAATGCACGCAGAGCTTTGAAACCAAATACGTTACCGACGATTGAGGTCAATACGTTGGTTACAGAGCCTTCTTCAAACAAGTCCAAAGGATAGGCAACGTAGGCAATATATTGGTTGTCTTCGCCGGGAACTGGTTCGATGTCATAGCAACGACCTTTGTAGCGATCGAGGTCGGTGAGCAAATCTGTCCACACAGTTGTCCAAGTACCTGTGGAGGATTCAGCCGCAACAGCCGCACCTGCTTCTTCGGGAGGAACACCAGGCTGAGGTGTCATACGGAACGCAGCTAGAAGATCGGTATCTTTTGGTGTGTAATCCGGTGTGTAATAAGTTAGTCTGTAATCTTTAACCCCGGCTTGATACCCAGATTTGCTCTGAGTCTTCGTTTGAGCGTAAGACATAATTTTATCCTTCCCTGAAATCACTCTTTTTAATTATCAAATCACGTTTTGTGCAACTTCCCCTCACCCCGCTCTTGCCCCCCTTGAGCGAGGGGAAGATCGGAAAAATTTTTTGTTAGGAGTTGCCTTTGGCAAAGGTTAGCAGTTTTTTTGCGGCGGACACAATGGATAGCGGTGGTAGCCCTCCTCACCAGTGTTTTCCCCTTCTAGGGGTACACGACCTAGCGCTTCTACTGTTCCCTCTTGCTAAAAATCAAAATTCTTTTTTACCTCTTCTTCGCACCCAACTAAACCTTCTCTTCTCAATTTCACCAAAACTTCCGCACTTTGCGGCTTGATTTAGATAATTCCCCCATAAATTCGGGTATTTAGGGGATTGGGCTGGCTGGCACACATTCCCGCCTTTACACTCCTTATATCTTTCCCTTTGATGGAAAAGACACCAGAAAAGAATTTACTTGACAGAGATTTAGCAGAGTGGTGAGCAAAAGATAAAAGAATTGCACACCACGTAATTTGTAACTTGTTTCACAATATATCAAGAATTCGATAAGTTATTCTTTGAAAGTTTTTAACTTATCTATTTAATTTTGTTATTACATAAAGATTTAAACTTTTTGTTACAAATACTTTACAAAATGTCATTAATGATATTTGGGGACTGGGTATTGGGTAATGAGAAAGTATTCCTAAATATTTATTTCCTAGTTCCCAGTCCCCAGTCCCCAATCCCCAATCCCCAGTCCCCAATCCCCAGTCCCCAGTCCCCAGTCCCCAGTCCCCAGTCCCCAATCCCTAATCCCCAATCCCCAATGTTTAAAAAATCCCAGCTAGGGGAACACTGAAATTAACCCAAAGCCAGTTTAGGTAAATGCTATGGGTACTGTCTCCAAAGGAAATGTCACCGTGGTATTGTTTTACAAGCGTACTAGTTTATTAATTACTTCTATCTTGCTGGGGTTGATAGCTTTGCCAAATATGGGATGGGCGCAAAAAACCCCTGACATTAATTCATCTGATGTAACCCCCGCTTACCCAGCTTCCGCACCGCCACCGCGAGTAGAATCTTTGCCTAATGAGCGGGGAGTTGAAGAAAATTCGCCAAAAACTGATTATCGTGTTGGTAATTTATTGGGAGATGTTACAGGTAATCTTTGGGTAGGTTCTTGGCGGGGATTATCGCGGATCGATCCTAAAACCGGCAAGATTATTTCTCGTGTTAGCTTACCGAATGTTGCCATTGGTGCTTTAGCCCAAGACAAAGTAGGACGTTTGTGGGTAGGAAGTTATGAGGGACTAGTTCGAGTTGACCCCCGCACTAACGAAATCACCGCACAAAATTTATTTTTGCCTTCTAAACGCGTGTTGTCACTGTTACTTGACAAACGGGGTTATTTGTGGACTGGAACCGATAGCGGTTTAGCTCTCATTAGTCCCGACCAAGGCTTGATTATGACAACATTAAAAAATCTGCCTGGTGTCAGTGCTAATGCCCTGACTTTAGATGCTGAAGGTCAATTGTGGGTTGGTACTCTGGATGGATTGGTACGGGTAAATACTGCTAGTGCTGTGGTTATGAAGCGAATAGCCGATTTACCAGGGACAACTGTACAAGCTTTAGCTATTAGTCCAGAAGGGTTAATTTGGGCAGGAATGCCGAATAATTTGCTAGTTATTAACCCAAAAACTGGTGCAGTGTTGAGGTCTGTAACCCGCTTGCGTGGGCGTGATGTAACGGCGATACGTTTTGCTAAAGATGGTAGTGTCTGGGTCGGAACTAATAATGGTTTGTTACGATTAGATCCAAATACAGGTGCCGTATTAGATGGAGAAGTTGCTGGACTTCCTTCTAGTCGGGTTCTTACCCTTGCACCTGACATCGGCAATAAATTATGGATTGGTACTAGTGAAGGTCTAGCGTGGTTAATGCCCAAAACGGACAGTGCAAAACCCCATATTGCTTTCAGTCGCGCCGTTAAATGATTAGTCATTTGTCCTTTGTCATTAGTCATTTGCTAAGGACAGAAGACAAAGGACAAAAAATCCAAAATCTAAAATCTAAAATCTAAAATTGGCAATGGCAATCACTACCCAGCAATTAATTCAATGGAAACAACAGGGACGTTCAATTGTGGCGTTGACTGCCTGGGATTATGCGATCGCTCAACTCCTGGACGCAGCTGGTGTAGACTTAATCCTTGTGGGTGATTCTATGGCAGTAGTTCTTGGGTATGAAACAACACTGCCGATAACTTTGGATGAGATTATATATCACGCCAAAGCTGTGCGTCGTGGGGTTAAACGGGCATTAGTAGTTGTAGATTTACCATTTCTAACGTATCAAGAAAGTCTCCAACAAGCGATGCACTCAGCTGGGCGGGTACTAAAGGAAACGGGCGCTCAAGCGGTAAAATTAGAAGGTGGCTATCCAGCAATGGCCGAAACTGTGGCTCGTTTAGTAGAAGCCGGAATTCCGGTAATGGGTCATGTGGGTTTGACACCACAATCGATACATCAACTGGGTTTGCGACAACAAGGTAAAACACAAGAAGCCAGTGAGAGAATTTTACTTGAAGCGATCGCTCTCGAACAAGCGGGTGTATTTTCTCTCGTGTTAGAGCATATCCCCGCAGATTTAGCAATGCAGATTTCACAAAAATTAAGTATTCCCACAATTGGTATCGGTGCGGGAATTCACTGCGATGGACAAGTTTTAGTTACCTCAGATATCCTCGGACTTGCCCAGAAGCATCCACCATTCGCCAAAGTTTACACGAATTTGCGCGAGACGATTACCAAAGCTGTACAAGATTATGCTGTGGAAGTGAGAGAAAGGAAGTTTCCATAACTGAATTTATCTAATCTTTTGCAATTTCTCCAAGGAATAACTTGTAGCTAAGGGATAATAATTACATTTGCTTATAGATGCACAGTTATGATCTGCTGGCTAAATCCAGCTTGCCACAATCCGCCCAATCCAGATCGCACAATGTTTTGCTCTAATTGCGGCACAGGATTGGTAGTGTTGAGAAACCCTATCGCCCAATTCAATTACTAGGAAGTGGGGGATTTGCTAAAACCTATTTAGCAGAAGATTTAGACAAGCTGAATGAATATTGTGTTATCAAGCAATTTGCGCCGCGAGTACAGGGAACTGCGGCAATAAACAAAGCCACAGAACTATTTGAGCAAGAAGCAAGGCGACTGCAACAACTAGGAGAACATCCGCAAATTCCGACGCTGTTGGCGTACTTTGAAGAAGAAAATAATCTGTATTTAGTGCAGCAGTTTATCAACGGGCAGAATTTATTAGCTGAATTAAAACAACAGGGAACTTTCAACGAAGAAAAAATCTGGGAAGTTTTGCTTGATTTATTAAATATCCTGAAAAAGGTTCATCAGCACAAAGTTATTCACCGCGATATCAAACCAGAAAATATCATTCGTCGCAGCACTGACGGCAAGTTAGTGTTGATAGATTTTGGGATTTCCAAGCAACTCACCATGACAGTTATCACTAACCCAGTAACAAGAATTGGTTCCCCTGGTTATGCGCCATTAGAACAAATACAGGATGGTAAAGCTTATCCAGCAAGTGATTTATATAGTGTTGGTGCAACTTGCTTTCACTTACTGAGTGGAATTCACCCTTGGATAATGTGGGAACAACAAGGTTATGGGTGGGTTTCTTCTTGGCGGCAGCATTTGCAACAACCACAAAGCAGCGAATTAGAGAAGATTCTTGATAAGTTACTGCAAAAAGATTATCAGCAACGTTACCAATCTGCTGAGGAAGTTTTACAGGATTTTAGTTCACCGTCACCATCACTTTCAACAGTACACCCAACTCAGCCAGTAGTTGAAAATCAACCAGCATCATCATTCCCTGCTACATTGCTTCATCAGCATCAAACTGGAACATCACCAGCACCAGTAAAGCCAAAAGTACCGCTACAAAAGCCATCTAGACAAAATATTAATTGGAGAACAAGATTATTGGTGGGTGCTGCTATTACAATAGTTGAAACTCAAATCTATGGTTCTGTTCGCTATGGCTTGTTTCCAACTAATCCGATATCTATAATTGCCAGCATACCAAGCGGAGTTTTATTACAAAGAACTCTCACAAGGCATTCTGGCGGGGTTTATTCTGTTGCCATTAGTCCAGATGGCAAAACCCTTGCAAGTGGTAGTGCTGACAGTACCATCAAACTGTGGAATATCCCAAGAGGAGAGCTAATCCGCACCCTTACAGGGCATTCTGGCTTGATTTATTCCGTCGCCATCAGCCCAGATGGCAAAACCCTTGCTAGTGGTAGTTTTGACACCACCATAAAACTGTGGAATCTGGCAACCGGAGAACAAATAGGCACTCTCACAAGGCACTCTAACTCGGTTTATTCCGTCGCCATCAGCCCAGATGGCAAAACCCTTGCTAGTATTGCTGACAACACCATCAAACTGTGGAATCTGGCAACCAAAGAGCAAATCCGCACCCTTCCTTCGGAACGCTACGCGAACACCGGACATTCTAGCTTTGTTTATTCCGTCGCCATCAGCCCAGATGGCAACACCCTTGCCAGTGGTAGTCTTGACAACACCATCAGACTGTGGAATCTGGCAACGGGAGAGCTAATCCGCACCCTCAATAGGCATTCTGACGGGGTTATTTGCGTTGCCATCAGCCGAGATGGCAAAACCCTTGCCAGTGGTTGGCAACAGGAGAAGAAATCCGCACCCTAACAGGGCATTCTGACGGGGTTTTTTCCGTCGCCATCAGCCGAGATGGCAAAACCCTTGCCAGTGGTAGTGCTGACAACACCATCAAATTGTGGAATCTGGCAACAGGAGAAGAAATCCGCACTCTCAATAGGCATTCTCAGGGGGTTATTTCCGTCGCCTTTAGCCCAGATGGCAAAACCCTTGTTAGTGGTAGTGATGACAAGACCATCAAAATTTGGCGGCTAAAGTAGTGAGTGCTGCGATCGCTGTTTTGAGTATTTATCTGAATACAGAAGAAGTAACCTAAACTAAAATCAATATGGTTGGCTCATATTAGCCTCGATATAGGAGACGCATTTGTTGGCGAAGTTAAACACGCTCTCAATCGTATAGTAGAGAATATTCCAATTGTTAGTGCACATACAGCATTTGATGCTTATTCAATTACAAGACTTTGGTGATATTGACTTTAATTGAGCAAATATAAGTGTGAAAACTGACAGCATCTTTTATCGTCTGTTTCAAGAATTTCCCCATATCTTCTTTGAACTGATTGGCAACTCAGGCGAGACAGCGAATCTCTACCAATTTTCTTCAGTTGAAGTCAAACAAACAGCTTTCAGAATTGATGGTGTATTTCTGCCCATCCAAGATCGAGAAGTGCCGATTTATTTTGTCGAGGTTCAATTTCAACCAGACATAGAGATTTACTTACGCTTAGTATCAGAAATTTCTTTATACTTACGCCAAAATAGACGCAAAAATCCTTGGCGAGGAGTGGTGATTTATCCCAGCAGAGATATAGATATAGGTGAGAAAGAAGATTTCATAGAATTCTTCCACAGCCAGCGTATCAGTAGAATTTACTTAGATGAATTAGGCTCAACTGCATCCTTACCAATAGGCATTGCTACGATAAAATTAGTAATTGAAGACGAAGATACAGCCATTAACAGCGCCAAGGAATTAATCAACCGCACCCAGCAAGCATTAAATTTGCAACTTCCACAAAAACAATTATTAGAATTGATTGAGACAATCCTAGTTTATAAATTTCCCAAAATGAGTCGCAAGGAGATAGAAGCAATGTTTGGCTTAAGCGATTTAAAGCAAACGCGGGTTTACCAAGAAGGACGTTTAGAAGCAAAATTAGAAGCTGTACCTAAACTTTTAGCATTGGGTTTAACTGTAGAACAGATAGCGCAGGCCTTGGATTTAGATGTTGCACAAGTCCAGCAAGTAGAACAGCAAAAGCGATAACTTCTCTGCGAGACGCTACGCGTAGCTTGCTTCCCCGTAGGGGTACGTTAAGCTTTGCTAACGCCGGAATAATTGCGGCGATCGCACATTAATCAAGATTATCTGGGTTTATGCCAAGCGATATCTAAAGTTACGTTAAGTTATAATCAGCAGTCCAACATTTAAAACAAATGAACTGGAAACTTGACGAAGCACAACAAAAACTGCTAGAGGTGATTGATGCGATCGCATCAGAACCTCAATTAATCTTCAAGCAGGACAAATTAGTTGCTGCGATCGTAGAACCTAAACTTTTTCAAGCCTTCCTTGCTTGGCATCAGCAACAAAAAGTCTCTTCCTTCGCAGACGCTTTTGCAGAATTACGTCAAATCTGTGCTGAAGAAAATTATATTTTAGAAACTCCTGCACGATGTAGCGATCGCCCTATTCCATTTGCTGAGGAAAGTTAAAGAAATAAGGAAATAATCGAGAACATAAAAAACCCCGACTTGATAGCCGAGGTAAATGGGAGAAGTCCAAATGTCGATGGGATATTGCAAAACCGAAGTCTGTTTTTCTTAGTTAACACCCAACGCAACCAAAACTATATAGGTAATAGACAAGGTGCAATTTTAGCTATGCGGTTTACTCTAGGGCTTTACTAAGCTATGTAAATAAATATAACAATAATATTACAAATGGTAAACTAGACTTGACAAACAAAGGCTGATATATTTTATAAGGAATACTTATCAAAACAGTACGATCGGCAAATAAAACGGGTTACTGGGTGGATAGTGCAATGAAAACGAGAACCGATGTTTTGGGGAGTAGAAAAACTAAGCGATTAGCTGCACAATTCAGGGTAGGTGGAATTAAGCCAGAGATTTGAGAAGCTAGCTACTAGATCGCGAAAGTCTTTACAATTCCTTTGTTGACTCAAAAAGTATTTCTCGACCTATGACGAATCAAGCTCCTATCCCGGTTATTGTCAACGGTGCTGCTGGCAAAATGGGCCGTGAAGTGGTTAAGGCGGTGGCACAAGCGCCTGATTTAAACCTAGTGGGTGCAATTGACTACAGTTTAGAACATCAAGATAAAGATGCCGGAGAGTTGGCGGGTTTAAGCGAACCTCTGGAAGTGCCAATTACCAATCAATTAGAACCGATGTTGGGATATGTGGCTGGTGACAGACAGTCTCCTCCAGGGGTGATTGTAGACTTTACCCATCCCGATTCAGTTTATGACAATATTCGCAGTGCGATCGCTTACGGTATTCGTCCTGTAGTCGGCACTACTGGGTTAAGTCCAGAACAAATTCAAGATTTGGCAGATTTTGCCGACAAAGCTAGCACTGGTTGCCTAATTATTCCTAATTTTTCCATTGGCATGGTACTGTTGCAACAAGCTGCGATCGCAGCCTCCAAATATTTTGACCATGTGGAAATTATCGAACTGCATCACAACCAAAAAGCTGATGCACCCAGTGGTACTGCTATTCAAACGGCGCAGTTATTAGGAGAATTCGGTAAAACTTTTAATTCTGCTGTTGTAGAAGAAACGGAGAAATTACCAGGAGCCAGGGGCAGTATCGCAGATGAAGGAATTAGAATTCATAGCGTCCGCTTGCCGGGATTGATTGCCCATCAGGAAGTGATTTTTGGCGCAGCAGGGCAGATTTATACTTTACGACATGATACGAGCGATCGCGCTTGTTATATGCCAGGAGTGCTACTAGCGATTCGCAAAGTCTTAGCGCTAAAGTCGTTAGTATATGGATTAGAAAAGATACTTTAAACTCACTATTGGGCATTCATTACTTAGCACTCATGTTAGTACCACTGACTCGCCAGAAATTTGAACAAGTTGTCCCCCTAATTGCCACTGGTTTGCAGTACAAGTACTACTGGGGGAAATTCTCAAATTTTTTGCAACGGCTGTTAATTTCTGTAGTTGCGGTAGTTGTTATTTTGCTTGTAACAGTTATTTTCAAGCTTGAGTTTGCTTCAATAGTATTTGTACTAGGGGTAATTAGCGCTTTTTTTTGGTTGTGGTATCCAGTGTTTCAAGCAAGTATGCGGAATTTACAATGCCGTCGTTATAAGTACGGCGGCTTTTTCCGTGGTCGAGTCCTAGATTGGTGGATTACAGACCAGTTGATAGGTAAAACCGAAACAGTCAACAACAAAGGCGAATTGGTGATTGTAGAAAACCGAGAAAAACAGATAAATTTAGAGGTAGGTGATGACACAGGATTTAGCATTGAGTTTGTAGCGCCATTACGTCCTGCCCACAAAGTTATTACTCGCGGTCAAATTGCAGAAATGGTAGTGATGTCAAATCGCCCAGATTTGAGCAGTATTGATGAATTTAGCGATATATACTTTCCCAATCGTGACCTGTGGGTTAGCGATTATCCTTATCTGCGTCGGGATTTCTTTAACGAAGTCGGTCGTCGCTTGCGTGAAGACCAACAACAAAAGCCGCGTCGGCGGCGTCGTAGAGTAGAGGATTGAAGAAGTGATTACTAGACGACCTACACCTTGCATCTACGTAGGGTTCAAATCATTTAATAATTACGAGATTACGAGCTAAATATCGCCAATATCTCGGCAGGTTGCTCTCAACCGCAAAAATTCTCAATGGTTGTCCAAGAGGTTAGAGCATTTAAATTCGGGATAAATCTTTCCTGCCTGATTGCTAACGAGAGCATCCCACTTTGATGAGTTTTCCTTGCAAGCGATAAGTCACTGTCCCACAGGCAAAACCTGCCGACTTAGATTCTACATAAGGCCGTGTCGGCGGATTTTGTCTATCTAACCGCGATTTCCAATTGCCAGATATTTTTTTTAGAGTGGGATACTTGCTTAAAAATTGTGAGCCTGCAACAATATCGTGAGGCCCTTTAACATTTATTTTAGAGCTATTCATGTAAATATTATAATCATAAACAGCGTTTTTATTTTTAGTCTTATTATTAATATTTTTTCCAGGGAAAGCATAAAGAATGTTCCTAAGAATTCTGACATCAGATGATGTATAAGCAAATATTTGCCCGCCATTAAGTTCTGGACTTTGATTATTTAAAACAGCTGTGTTATTTACAATATCAACATGCTCGCTTAAAAATGCATGAATACCCGATCCACCATTATTAAATGCAAGATTATTTTGAACTAAAGTGTATCCTTTATATGCATCCAATTTGGAGTTATTTTGATCGTTTCTAGAACTATCGATAATAATACCATTACCGTCTGTGATCTTTCCGACTGCAATCCAAGGGATGTACATACGATTGTTGTAGGTTTTGTTGTTAGTAACAAACATCTTGTATCCCCGCTTATTGTCAGAGTTCCAACTATTCAAAATTGAAATGCCACTGTTACCATAAACGCTATACCAGGCATTATCGAACACTTCGTTATTATCTATTGTCACATAGTCCGATTGAATAGCGGAAATGCCTGCTCCTCCACACTTATGTACTTTGTTGTTGACAATACGTATATGGTGACTATGACCATTTGTTCGTCCATCCACACTGATGCAGTTTCCATTTGTTAGCGGGTTTTGTTTGTTAGTCTTCTGACTCATCGCATAATCAAGGGTTATATTGGCATTATTTCCTATTACCTCCAGCCCATTTATCTCGATATATGAAGCTCCATTTGAAATCGAGATACCGTTCCATGTATTGTGCTGAATTTTTGGGAAATGACCGGGATATGCTTTATACTTAATCCATGCATTTGCAGTTCCAGAACGTCTAATACTTACTGCACTACCAGCTTTTCTTAAATTTGTGTACACTCCGTTCATAATCAATACTGTATCGCCAGGGTTAGTCAGATTTGCTGCCTTTTGAATTGTTCTAAAGGCGGATGAAATAGAGAGTCCGCTATTTGTGTCATTTCCAACACCACTAACATAGTATGTTTTTGGAGTTGCCCTAATACTGATTAGCTGACGGTTGGATAAAATAATTTCCTTGTTAGTAGATACCTGACGAACGTTTTTAACTAAAGATACTTTTATTCCCTCTCCATCAGCCAAAAGACTTAATACCACAGGAATTGTAAGATATGCACTTAAATTGAAACCTTGAATTACCACAAGAAAAGGCTCCTTGAACGGCACGACTTCAGAAAAATATCAGGATATTCAATGATTGATGAATACTCTTTTGGATACAAAATATAATAGAGCCGACTTTCCTAGCTCCCCCGATTTCCATCTTGTCCATAGGCTTGCCAAGCTAAGTCTACCAACCCATCAACGATCGCAGCTGCTACAACTGCATTTCCTTTGCGGCCGTCAATTATAATGTGAGGTACTAGAGAGTCTTGTAAACGCTCCTTAGCTTCATCAACATTTACAAATCCCACTGGAGTTGCGATCGTTAAAGCAGGTCTAATTTCCTCAAGTTCAATTAAATCCAGCAGTGCAGTCAGGGCCGTTTGTGCTTGACCCACCACAAAAATTCCCTCTGGATAACGCTTTGCTAAGGTTTCTATTCCCCACGCTGCGCGAGTCTTTTCTTTTTGAGGGCGTGTGAGAGCTTCCATGCTGCAATACACTGGATTCGCAAAGGTATTTTGAATATCGTAGGCAATACCTACTTGTACCATCGGGACATCTACCACAATCGTGGTACGTGCGGCTAGCGCTGCTGCTCCAGCTTGCAAGGCACGCTCAGAAAAGCGAATCAAAGACTTATACTCAAAGTCAGCCGTGGCGTAGATTACCCGACGCACAATCTCATACTCTGCGGGTGAAAAGACATGATCGCCAATTTCACTATCAATGATTGCTAAACTTTGAGCATCAGTTACGTGCCATTCCATTTTTGTTGAGCTTCTCAAATATTAGCTTTCAGCTTATCAGCTTCAGAGAGTTAAGAGTTAGGAGTTAAGAGTTATAAGTTAATTAAACTACTCATTCCTAACTACTCACTCATAACTCATTACTAGAAGAAGACCGGCTGAAAATAGGAGATAGGTAGGCAACCAAGACGCCAATGAGAAACCCAGAGATATTGCGAACTAAAGGCAACCAGTCGCTTGTACGTGTCACAACTGGCCCAATGCCGAAGGCAATAAACAAGATTCCCCATAAAGGTGAGAAAATTAAAGCCCATTGCCAAGCAAAAACTTGTCCTTTTTGGCGGGGTTGAGCTGCAAACCCACAAATCACCCCACCAATAACTGAGGTAATCAAGGTGAGAATCCACTGCTCTCGTGGTAATCCGGGGACAACATTGCAACCCCCTTTGAGCAAACAGCCTTTAACCGATTCTAAGGCTTGGAGAATGGCTTGGTCTTCGCCTTGCTCGCGGACAAAATACAAATTACCGAAGCGAGTTTGCAGTTCTATCCAAAAAGTCCGGGGTAAAAGTTTATAAACAGCATCGCCGACGCTAAAACTGAGGATGTTACCGCCGCGAGAATCGGCAACGAGTAGAATACTTTTGTCATCCAAACCCCAATATTTGATCACCGCGCGACCTGGGGTGCGGTCATATTGGGTTAAGACTCGCAATTTCCAGCCCGTGTCGGCTTCAAACTGCTCTAAATCTTTGACAAGCTTTTCTTCTTGCAGTACAGGCAGAGATTTAGCTAAATCTACAACTGGGGTAAAGGTGTCAGGAAGTAACTCAGGATTGTCATAAGCCAATGCTGGGGGAGAATGCATCACCCAAATTGACCCAGCCAGGAAAAATACTGCAATAGATACTAGAATTCGTCGCCAAAAACAAGATTGCATGGACGTTTTTATACAAATATTAACGGTAAAAGCGAACAAGTTGTTTTAAAAGAGTACTAGAAAAATGATAGTCCTTTACACTTGTTTACTTTACTCTAATCTAGGGGATCAAAGCAAAAGGTTTTTGAGTATTGGGCATGGGGCAGGAAACGTAGATTCGGTTAACCGTTCGCGTAGTGTCCCTGTAGGGAAGAGCAACCCAACAAAACAATGTCAATGTTGGGTTGAGGAACAAAACCCAACCTACAATTAAGTCTAATTTGGGGTTTGAAAACACGCTCTAGGGACTAGGAAAAAGTTTTCAAATACCAATGCCTAATGCCCTATGCCCAATGCCCTATGCCCTAATTCAATCTTCGTCATCAAAATTGTTTTCCCAGCTAGTGGCATCGTTATAACCGTCATTAGCACGGTACACTTCTGCTTTGATTCGGCGATTTTCTTGCCTTAACACTTCTCGTTCTCGCAACGTTAGTGGTGGTTTTTCATTGGTTGGTAAGCGATCGCTCGTCCGCCTTACGGGTTTTTGGCGCGTGAAGTTTTTCCAAGCAGCTTTCGCGCCAATAAAAATGCTGCGCGTACCTACTTGCAGATTTTGAGCCTGTTTTCTTGCAGTATCAAGACTTTGGTCAACTTGCTTCGCGACTTGACTAGCACTTTTTACGCCTTCACTGACATCATCAGTTAAGTCAGTGATTTCTAAGCCAGTTACGCGGATAGCTTCTAAAGTGGGTGGTAACTCCCGCGAGAGAGTATCAAATAGCTTTTCTGCACTGCGAGCCGCGCGTGCTAACTCCTGCAAAGCCGGTATCGCCGCCACTAAAACCGCAGTCAAGCTTGTAGCGACTAAAAGTAAGGAAAGTCCCAACCAAAACAGGGGTTCAATCACGGTTATGTCATTTATGAGCGTTCTAATGGCTGGGGAAGCGAATCTGAGTCTTCAACAGATGTTTGTCGCTTCAAGACTTGGCTTTCTCGCTGGCTGGCATCTACACCTGCTGCGATCGCTTCCCGTAATCGATCTAAAGTCTCATCCCAATTTCGTAGTGCGCTAGCAGAGAGACGATCTGCCTGAATTTGCACACTCATTGATAAATCTTCTGCCAATTCTGGGATAGCATTAGCAGATTTTTTCAAAATTTTACGCGTTTCGCGCCCTGTGCGTGGAGCCACGAGTAAACCAGTCAAAGCACCGATTGTAGCTCCCAGCATCAAACCGCCAAAAAATACTCCAGAACGGTTATTAGACATGTTATTGTTTCTCTCCTTACACCCATTTTAGGTGGGTTTTCTCTCCTTGTAAGACTCAACCGATTTTATTCAGTTAATCTATGGTGACAAAATATCAGCCAGAAATGTTGCTTTTATTCATTAATATCAAAACTATTAATTACTTATAATTTAAAACTCCACACCACTTGCGGGATGGAGTTTTTGGGCATGGGGCATGGGGAAGAGTCTTCAATGCCCAATGCCCAATGCCCCAAGCGGCGGGGCGGCTATCCCTCTCCACGCCACTTGCGAGATAGAGTTTCCCGCCGCTTTCAATAAATGTTCGTGTGAATCTGACATAACTCATTTTGCAACTGTTCTTTTCCGAGATATTAACTCTAGCTTCAGAAAATAACGCTGCCAGATTTGCCGTCCTAGCAAAAGTAGACTGATAATTTGCCGCACTTGTTGAATTTGTATTTGTAGTGCTTGATTTCTCTGCCGTAAGTTATAAATATTCTGTTGGCTGAGATAAATATTTTCGGGTGCTTTATTCAGTGCTGCATTAGTACAACTTTCATAGGCGGTTAACCTATCTGCTATATATGCTAACTGCTGCTTAAGTTGCCACACCCGCCAAGCCACATAGAGTAGTACCAGTGAAATCAGGGTGTTAATTATGACAACTAAAATTACCATTGTTTATCTTGACCAATATTAGCTTTGAGGAATTGTTCTATATACTTGATTTTGCTCTTATTTAATGATGAAGAAACTAGAGGATAAAATTGATGGCACAAAGTACATCCTGGATTCTGACAATAAAAAGTAGTTAGATGATGCTCTAAGCGATATTGAAAGACTTGACTACGTGAAAATTAGTCTAACAAAGGCTGATAGCTAAAAAATCGCCAATTTGCCAATTTTGTAACAATGATATGTCTACACCTCGCAAAACCACAGCTACAATTGCCTTAGATTCACAACTCGGTTTGCGAAATCAACCCGTATGCTCCATAAGCCCCATCATTACTACTTCCCACTCCTTAACCTGATAATCCTAGTCAATTTGCGAGCTTTGTGGGATGTAAGCACAATGGTATAGACCCTTCAACAGATGGTGAGAGAACTACACTACACTCCTTGGAGACTCCCCAGCATTGCCTTTATTATTGTGCTCCTACCTTTACCTGTTTTCCAGTCTGTCGTGTGCAGTTAACTAATATTTTGCCTGTAAAAACCTCACTAGTGGATCGCCAACCAAAAATTGCTGGGTGTGGACTTGGGAAACAGATAAGTGATAAAGGAGAAAGTCTATTAATTCCTCTTCCCTTAACCTTTACCCCTTTCTTTGCCGAAGGCTTTCCCCTCAGCCCTTAATCTCTTCCCCGCTGAAGACTTTCCTTTGGTATTT
The DNA here is from genome assembly GCF_034530975.2 of Nostoc sp. DedQUE07. NCBI lineage: Bacteria > Bacillati > Cyanobacteriota > Cyanophyceae > Nostocales > Nostocaceae > Nostoc > Nostoc sp. DedQUE07. The sequence goes on from NZ_JAVRCC020000001.1 coordinate 146,990, forward strand.
TACTAATACTTTACCAATAATGATTATCTTTTTTTATACATCCAGTAGGAGTTGAGGATGTCAAAAAAATCACCATTGAATAATTTCTTCCCAACTATTCTTGCTGCTTTGACAATTGGATTTGTTGGGTGTGGAAATCAAGCTGTAAGAACTACATTCACTCAGACTAACACCCAGATAAATGAGAATCTTCCCCAAGTTGTAGCGACTACAAGCGTACTGTGTGACTTAACCAGGCAGGTTGCTGGAAATACAGTTAACCTCACCTGCTTAATTTCCCCTTCTACCAACCCCCAATTTTATAAACCAAAACCGGAAGATCGTAAAGCCATTGAACAAGCTAATCTTATTCTTTATAATGGTTACAATTTGGAACCAAATCTGATCGAGTTAATTAAAGCGACTAAAAACCCTACACCAAAAATAGCCGTCGCTCAACTGGCAGTACCTAAGCCACAAAAATTTCAGGTAGATGGTAAGAATGTAACCGATCCTCATGTTTGGCACAATACCAAAAATGCTATCAGAATGGTGGAGGTAATTAATAGTAATTTGAGAAAATTACAATCTAGTGATGCAGAGGCTTATAGCAGTAATACTAAAAAAATTACCAATGAACTTACTCAACTAGATAGCTGGATTAAGTCAAGAATTGCCAGTATTCCTACCAAAGAACGTAAGTTGGTTACAACCTCTGATGCACTGAGTTATTACGCCAAAGCATACCGTATTTCATTGACAGGAGGATTGCAAAGTATTAGTACTAAAGAAAAGCTGACAACCGAACGAGTCAATAAGTTAGCTACAAACATCAAACGGGCTAAAGTATCAACAATTTTTGCTGAAGTGGAAATTAATCCTAATTTGATTCAATCTGTAGCCACAGAAGCTGAAGTGAACATTTCTGACAGAAAGCTGTACGCTGAGGGACTTGGTGAACCAGGAAGCGACGCGGACACTTATCAGAAAATGATGATTGCCAATACACGCACAATTGTGGAAGGATTAGGAGGCACGTATTTGATGTTTGAAAGAAAAGCTTCTAGGTAGCCAGAACATCAATTTAGTAATCCGAAAAACTCAGTTTATTAGTAGTAAGTTGGGTTGAACTGCCGTTCAACCCAACCTACATTGATAGATTTTATTATTTAAAATTTAAAATCGTTAGACTGAACCTTACGACAAGTCCAAAATCTAAAATCCAAAATTGACTCACCATCCCCAAGTACCAGGAGCGCCTTTAAATGGCCCAACAATATCACTGGTTATCCAACCGCCATAGAAGTTACCTGGTTGTGGTTGAACCTCTTCGTCATTAACGTAGCATTTATCCATTAAATGAGCATAAAAAGCTACATAGTCCTTCATAGATTCAAAGGCTGGTGTGGGTTTGGGGTAGAACCAGGCAGCATTATGGACTTCTTTATCCCCAACTCGGATTGTGTAGTAACTAGCACTTCCTTTCCACTCACAAAAGCTAGATTGTGGAGTCATCTGTAGATATTCCATTTTGATATCCGCTGGGGGAATGTAGTAAGAAGGAGGATGACTGGTTTCTAAAACACGTTTGGCGCTGTGAGTATCTACAATTACTACTCCGTTAAAGATTATTTGGATATGTTTGGTTGTGTCCTCCAAAAGAGGAGGACGGGGATAATCCCAAACTGATTCTTGTCCGGGAGCGGGTTCGATGCGTTGAGAATTAACCATCATCAAGAGTATTGAGTGCTGAGAGAGGAAAAATTACTTAGTACTAATGTACTTAGTAAAGCAGCAACTCTCCTTGTGAAGTCACTGCGATTTTTTAACTTAACCCTCTTCATCGTACCTGTTTAAGAGCATCAACTTGCTTGGTAAACATTTCAGTGAATAAACTAAGCACAGTCCGTTCTTCGCGCACTTTTATATTGGCACTGATAGACATACCTGATTGCAAGTTAACTTTTTTATCCTTAATCACTAGGGATTGTTTGTCTAATGAGACTTTTGCCGGAAACCTGTAAAACTGATGGGTTTGGTCTGGCGGTAATGCGTCTGAAGCTATCTCAGTCACTTTTCCCTTAATATCGCCAAACTCGCTGTAAGGAAAGGAGTCAATTCTGACATCTACTTTCATACCTTTTCGCACAAATCCAATATCTTTGTTAGTGATAAAAACTTCAGCAATATAGTTTTCTTTGGGGACAATTTGCAACAGTTTTGTAGTTGGAGTTGCGACAAATCCGGGATTTTTTGCTTGCAAATCGAAAATTGTTCCAGCTACAGGTGCGCGGAGTTCTTGATATTTAACGTTTAACTGTGATTGAGATATTTTACTATTGACATCTGCCAAACGCTGCTCATTTTCCAGCACAACTTTCATGAATTGGCTATCGATTGTAGCAATCTGCTGTTTGTTCTGGGCTATCTTATCCAAAATGTTTTTATCAGAAACAGCCACCGTATTGCTTAACTCTTGTTGTCCTTTTTCTATATCAAACTGAAGGCGTTTTAGTTCTTCACCTAGTTGCGCTACTTCTGCCGTGCGGTTTTGAACTTCTTGTTGCTGATTGAGATACTGAAGTTGAGAAATTCCACCTTCTTCTGCTAATATCTTCAGCTTATTTAAAATCCCCTCTTGAATGGCTAAACTTGATTTACTATCTTCCAGCTTAATTTGATTTTGAAGCAGTTGTTTTTTTGTCTTTTCTACTTCTAATCGCGCTGCGGAAGACCGAGAGTCTAATTCTTGTTTGGCAACTCGTAGAAGTTGTTGTTCATCAATCCCTACTCTAGAATCTTGACCAGAATTTTTTAATTGAGTGCGGAATAATTCATTTTCTGCTACTAATGCTGCCCGACTTTTCAACAGAAAAGCAGTTTCTTGTGGCAAGTTACTGCGCAAATATAACATTTCCGAGCCATTGGCAGTACTTGCATTCATCAATCGCCGATAAATTTGATTTTCTTTCATTAATGCAAGGCGAATTTTATTCAAAGAATTTAATTCGGCAACAGAGGCTATGGAATCAAAAGTTAGCAGTAAATCACCTGGCTTCACTTCTTGTCCATCTTTTACATTAACTGTTTTCACCACTCCACTCACAGGAGCTTGAACTTCTTTGACTGTTCCTTGGGGTTTTAATTGCCCGGTTGCTGGCACTACTTGCTCAATTTTTGCAAAATAAGTCCAACCAATACCAAAGCAGGCTAGCCCCACTAGTGTAATCATGATTGTACGCGACCAAATGGGAGATTGGCGCAAGACAATAGATTGCTCAAATTCCAGATTGTTTAAGCTAGTTAAAGACTCTTGAGCAGCTTTTTGTTGTTTTGTCAGTATCTGTGAATCGTGCTTCACTCCATTTTTGTGATTGCCGTTTTTGTGATTGCCGTTGAGGTGATTCCCATTAAGTTGAGTCATAACGATTTTGGGTTTTGGATTTTGAATTTTTTGTGGGTTGGGCAATGTTTCCCGATGCCAAAAACCTTTGCCCTCAAGAATGACTAATTACAAGTTTACATCTTGTTGCTGATACAGGTAATAATAATGACCCTTAGTAGCCATTAATTCTTGATGGCTACCTTGTTCTATAACTCTGCTATTATCCATCACAACAATCATATCTGCATTACTGACAGTATTCAGTCGGTGGGTAATAAAAAATACTGTATCGCCTTTGAATGCTTTGGCTAAGTTGAGACATATTTGCCGTTCTGTGGGATAATCTAATGCGCTAGTTGCTTCGTCTAAAACTAATAATTTTGGTCGTTGTAAAACTGAACGAGCGATCGCAATTCTTTGTCGTTGTCCACCTGAAAGTGCAGAACCCCGTTCTCCCACCCGTGTGTTGTAACCGTTGGGTAAGTTCATGATAAACTCGTGGGCGCACGCAACCTGAGCCGCTTCGATAATTTCTTCGGTTGTGGCATCGGGATTGGTTAGGGCAATATTTTCTTGAACGCTGCCGTCAAACAATAATGTTTCTTGGGGAACTACGCCAATTTGTCGTCGCAACGAATAAAGTTCCACTTTGGCAATATCATAACCATCAATCAAAATTCTGCCAGACTCCGTTTCGTAAAGTCTCAGCAGTAATTTCATCATCGTACTTTTACCAGACCCACTTTGCCCGACGATGCCGATAAATTTACCTGGCTCAAATTCCAGGTTGACATTAGAAAGTTGCAGAGGGCCGCTTGTGCCAAAACGGAAGGAAACATTTTCATATTTCACTGCTCCCTTAATCGTAGGTAAAGGTATATTGTAGCGGTCTGTTTCTCCTTCTTGTGGGGTATCGACAATATCGCTTAAACGCTCTAGAGACAAGGCAGTTTCTTGGAAGCTTTGCCAGAGTTGAGCTAAACGTAATATTGGGCTGGTGACGTAACCCGATATAATCCTAAAGGCAATTAATTCGCCTAAAGTTAATTCTTGTTGCAGTACTAAATAAGCTCCTACCCACAAAACTAGTAAGCTGCTGAGTTTGTTGAGAAAGTTGCTGGTAGAGTTAGCGAGGGTAGAAGTAACAACGGTTTTAAAACCAGCAGCGACAAACCGGGCGTAACGTTCTTGCCAGGAAAAGCGCGATCGCAATTCGATATTTTGCGCTTTTACTGTTTGAATTCCTGACATCACCTCCACTAAATAAGATTGAGTTTCGGCGTTGCGTTCGGCTTTACCACGTAACTGTCTGCTAATGGTGGGAGAAGCAACTAAAGTGATAATCACAAATATTGGAATTGTGCTTAAGCCTACTAAGGTGAGTTGCCAACTGTAAATCAGCATTACACCGATATAGACCAGCGAAAACAAAGCATCTAATCCGACTGTTAAAGCAGTACCAGTCAAGAATTGGCGGATATTTTCTAGTTCGTTGATGCGAGTGGAAAGTTCGCCCACCGGTCGGCGTTCAAAGTAGCGCAGTGGTAAACGTAGTAAGTGGTCAATAATTTGCGACCCTAAACCCATATCGATCCGGTTAGTGGTATCGACAAATAAGTAGGTTCGTAAGGTAGTCAATACTGCTTCAAATAGCCCGACAACTAAGAGCAAAACCCCCAAAATATGTAGTGTACCAATACTATTTTGAGTGATAACTTTGTCGATAATTAACTGAACGACTAAAGGATTTGCCAACGCTGCCAACTGCACGAAAAAGGAAGCGATAAAGACCTCTATTAGGACTCGACGGTGCTTTGACAAGTAGGGCAGAAACCACCGTAAACTAAAACGTTCTTGGGGTGTTTGGTTGGTCGCAGTCAGCAGTAATACCCGAACTTTGGGCGGAAAGTCAGTTGGATCGACATCTAATTGTTCAACCAATTGAGCGGGTTTGCAGCGCACAATTCCTTTGGATGGAACACCCACAACCACGGTATTGGCATCTACTTCATATAAAACGGCAAAATTATCACCGTAGCGAATCAGCGCAGGTGTCGGAATGCGCGTGACTGAAGCGACTGGTAACTCTATCAACTGCGCCTTCAGTCCAATTAACTCTGCCAGGTAAGCAGTAACTTGAAACGATATAGTCCCTTGACGTTTGATTTGCTCAGTTAAGATGCGGCGAACCACCTCGCGACGAAACGGCATTTCTAGGTGCTTCGCGATCATTTGGAAGCAGGCGAAGGCTGAATTTAGTTCTCCTTTACCGCCAAAAAATGGATATTTTTGTTTTGACGCATTCTTTGAGTTTTGGGGGGCTGGCTGTGGAACTATTTCGTCTGATGCGTAGGGAATAATATCTAGGTCGTCAGCGCTATCTCTATCTACTCTAGTTTCAGTTATTGCAAGTTCTATTTCATGACTATCTTCTAAGATCAAATCTGACGGATGTATACCAAGCAACCGTGCGGGGTTTTGACCGATGACCTGAATTTTGTCTCTGTCATCGTCTGGTTCTAGGCGATCGCTAGGTGAAAAATTCGTGACTGTACCACCGCCACTCACAAACCAAACGCTTTTGCTATCCAGTTGGTTAAATGGAGTTTTTCCTGAAGGTAGATAATATATTTTCGCTTGGGGTAAGGCTTTTTCTGCCAATTCTCTGAAATTTAAAGTGGCGATCGCTTGTTTTTGCCAATAGGAAGCGAGAATATCGAAAACTTCTACCAAATAACTGCGGTTCTTCCGAGCTTCGGCAAAAGCTGGGTATGAAGCTAGGAAGCTAAAATATGCTGATGCACTCAAGGTTAAACATACTACTTCGGTAGAAGCGATCGCTGTTTCACAGGCGACATCGCGTAACAAACCAATTTCACCGATAATTTCCCCCGGTTGTAGTAATTTTAGGGTGATTGGCAATTGCGTCTGGGGATCGTATCCCAACAGCCGCACTTGTCCCTCATAAATGATGGTGATGTTTTCCGGGAGACTTTCTTTACCGATGATTTTCTGGCCTATGCGATAGCGCCAGGCTTGCAGTTGTTCTGATAAATTAGCGATCGCTCCATCTGGCAATTTCTCAAACCCTTCTAGGGTGGTGAGAAATTCGGGAAAAGTGTTCTTAATATAAGTCATATAAAACAAGTTAAAGTGAGGAATTAAGTCGAAAATATTAGGGAGTATCTCTTTTACTAACAGTGGCAGTGTTTGGTTTTATGCCAGCAGTGACAAGACTTCTGTGGAATTCAGGTGTTTAAATGTGTAAAAGCACAGAGGGCAAGTTCGTCTAATTGCAGACCTGTATTTATATCACACGGGGACGATTGTTATGCGTTTTTCAAAATAAAGCATACTATAAATAGATCGAGGACAAGTTATCACTTGGTTAACGCTACATAATTTATACAAATAAAATCAATCTTTATTGCAACTATGCAAGATGGATACTTATCATCAAATCAAAATACATAAACGTGGTTGTTAAATTTAGCGCTGTATATTTCACTTTATGATAGTCAACATGAAAATATCACAGATGCTTTTCTAAGTAAATACCCTAATTAAGAATTATGTAATAAAAAAAACTTTAAATTTCTGAATTATTTTTTACAAATTCTCGAATACAGGGATTGACAATATCATTTATGGCGAAAAAACAGGAGTTTTCCTTGTTAAACATCACCTATACCTAATTATGAAATAATTCTCCATCACTTTTTTGCTAGCTTAATTTAATAAAAATTAACTTGAAAAGTAAAGCGGAAGATTTTTTCACCCTAGAGGAATCAACTATTAAATTTATGAAGGAAAGACAATAACTGCCTTCAGTAAATTTACTAGTTTAATTAATAGCGAGTCCATTTAATCACTACGCATAAAACAACCTCATGCCGCAACCGGGATGAGGTTGTTTTATTTTTCTAAGTAATTACTCGCCTTCAATACTAGGCAAGATTGGCACTCAAATTGACCTGCACAATCACATCGTTGTAATCTTTGTCACCACCATTTGGTAAATCCTCAAAACCAAAGGTGTTATTTCCCAATAGTCGAATGTGATCTACCTTATCTGAATTAGCACCTAAAAATGTGAAGTAAACATTCTTATTGCTATTGCCATTGAGAATCGTATCGGGTCTGCCATCCACAATAATAAATGGTGCAAACAAAGAATTCGGCTCGAAAGTGCCAGTGTAATTTGCACTGCCTTGGTTGCCTACCGTCAAGTCAATGCCTGCAACACGCCCACGCACAGCAGCTTCGGCGTAGCCAGCCTGGCCAACGAGAATATCTGCCGTACCATCGCCATTGGTGTCAATACCACCATTTTCATCAGCCACCTGATAAAAGCCGACAAAGTTATTGTAAGATGCCTCTCTGTTGACTTGAAACTCAGCTGTTACCGATTGTGTCACACTCCGTAAATCAATCAGTTCGCCTTGATATTCGCCTTGCAGACCAGTACCTAAAGATACCTCTTGATTGGTTGGCTGAATATCCACTACCAAATTCTGAAAATTAAGAGAAAATCCTTGAGCTTCTATGTTGTTATTTGTACCTGAGGAAAAAAGCACACTTGAGAAGGGGGTTTTTCCAGACACTACAGCTTGAGTAGTACTGTTGGATACTAGATAAAATCTGAGTTTAGTATCAGAGTTGAATTCTAATATGTTTTTCAGGTCGGCGGGATTAAAACCATTAGGCAAATTGGCAAGAGTGGAGAAAACCACCTTTGAACGCAAAAGAGCCGCTTGTGTATAGCCTTCTGCACCAGGAGCTATGCCGTTAATCCTACCTTCTTCATCGTCAACAGTAAATACATTTAGTTCATTCACCTCTTTAGAGGTGTTGTTTTTAATCTTGACTGAGAGTTTTGCTTTATCATCTTTAATGTTCAGCTTAGTCTTGACACTAAAGATATCACCTGTAATTGTCACTACAGGAGTATTGTCAGCAACCGTAAGTTGAAACACATCACTGGCTTCCTCTCCAGCAATATCCTTAGCTGTGACTTTGATATTCAAACTACCTACGTCCTCATTCTCAGGAGTACCACTGAAGGTAAAGGTAGTAGGATTGAAGTTCAACCAAGTGGGTAGTAGCTCATCATTTTCCAGGGTTGCAGTGTAGGTGAGGATGTCTCCAGCATCCACATCGCTAAAGGTGTCAGCTGGGAGAGTGAAGTTGAAAAGTGTGTCTTCGGTAACTTGTTGGTCTGCAATTTCTTTTACTAAGACTGGAGGATCGTTGACATTATTAATCGTGATTTTAAACACATCACTGGCTTGCTCTCCTGCAAAATCTTGAGCGGTAACTTTGATGTTTATACTACCTACGTCTTGATTTTCAGGAGTGCCACTGAAAGTCCTAGTAGCAGCATCGAACTTCAACCCTGTCGGCAAAGGCGTATCGTCGGGCAGAGTTGCAGTGTAGGTAAGGGTATTTCCGACATCTGGGTCAGTAAAAGTGTCATCTGGTACAGTGAAGCTGAAGAGAATACCTTGAGTGGCTTGTTGGTCTACGATCGCCTTGGACAAGACTGGAGGAGTATCAACAGTGAGTTTAAACACATCACTGGCTGTTTCTCCACCAACATCCTTAGCGGTAACTTTGATGTTTAGACTACCTACGTCCCCATTATCGGGAGTACCACTGAAAGTCTTGGTAGCAGCATCGAACTTCAACCCTGTCGGCAAAGGCGTATCGTTGTCCAGAGTTGCAGTGTAGGTAAGGCTATCTCCGACATCTGGATCGGTGAAAATGTCATCTGGTACAGCGAAGCTGAAGAGAATACCTGGGGTGGCTTTTTGGTCTGCGATCGCCTTGGACAAGAGTGGAGCAGTTAGTACTGAAGCGTAAACTGCCATTACTTCTGGCTGAAACGCCAGAGTAGGAACAATTGCCCTCGTAGAAACTTCCAGTTCCCAGTCACCACCTAATGCAGTACTCCCCGTTAAGTTATCAGACGCCGCTACTACTGCACCTGTGAATTCACTCAGGCGCTGTACAAATGCTTTACCTTGCTCTGTTTGCCCGACTTCGCAACCATACAACAGCAGTTGTGCATCTGCACTCAAAACATTTGCCCAGTCCATGAGTTGCCGAGCATAATGGTTAAGGGTTTGGTAGCTGAGTTGACTGTTCCCCAGATAAACTTGCCCTGGTGCGCCGTGAGAAACAATGTGTAGGGTATTGATTTCCCGATGAGTTGCCAGCACTTGGCTAATTTGTTCAATGCCATTCTGGTCAGGATCTAAGACTACAACAGAGGTGTTCGGCAATACACCTGCTACCAGACTTTGGTAGTTCTCAACCTGTGAGTCGATGAAAACTAAGTGAGTAGCAGGTATTTGCTCATACAAGTCTTGAGTTGGCTCTTTTGCGATCGCCATCGAGATGGTGTCTGACATAATTACTCTTATTAATTAATAGTTTTTTCGTTGCAGCCGTTGTGTGCTATATCCTGGAAATCACCTAGAAGCAGGATTTTTTTGGCATAGCCAAGGAGTCAATTATTAAACTGATATAAGAATCATATTTGATATCTGAACAAGATTTTAGATAAAATCCTGATAAAATCGGCTTTTCAGTCTCAGGATGTTTTCAAAAATTAAATCGGAATCCTAATATAAATATAAAAAGCTAATGGTAAACTTCAGTAAATATACTGCCTAAACTTTCGGCTCGATATTACCATACCATCAATAATAATAAATGGCGCAAACAGAGAATCAGCTTTGAAAGTTGCGGTGTAATTAACTGTCTTTTGGTTATTCACCGTCAAAAAATGCCTATAACACGCTGATGCACAGGTTTAGGACTGATGCAAAGGTTTTATTGGCGATCGCATTTATACATATATGAGTCCATGTAATCGCCATGCAGAAAAAAACCTCACCCCGCAACCGGGATGAGGTTGTATTATTTTTCTAAGTAATTACTCGCCTTCGCTCTAGGCAAGATTGACACTCAAATTTATTTGTACAATCATATCGTTGTAATCTTTATCACCACCATTGGCTAAATCTTCAAAACCAAAGGTGTTATTTCCCAACAGTCGAATGTGATCTACCTTATCTGAGTTAGCACCCAAAAATGAGAAGTAAATCTTCGGATCGTTATTGGCATTATTATCAAGAAACTTATCCGCTTTACCATTGATAATAATAAAGGGTGCAAATAGCGAATCAGTTCCGAAAGTGCTGGTAGATGTTGCCGAACCTTGATTGCTTACCGTCAAGTCAACGCCTGTAACACGTTTACGCACAGCGGCTTCGGCATAACCTGCTTGTCCAACGAGAATATCTGCTTTACCATCGCTATTGGTGTCAATGCCACCATTCTCATCAGCCACCTGATAAAAACCGACAAAGTTATTCAATGCAGCTTCTCTATAAACCTTAAAGTCAGCCTTTACCGATTGTCCTACACCCCGTAAATCAATCAGTTCGCCTTCCTTTTTGCCTTGCAAATTTGTACCCAAAGATATTTCTTGATTTGTTGCCTGAACCGTTACAGCGAAATCTTGGAAGTTGAGAGAAAACCCTTCCTCTTGTGTGTTGGTATTTGTGGCTGAGGAAAAAACGACACTTGAAAAAGAGGCTTTTCCAGACAGTACAGCCTGAGTAGTACTGTTGGATACGCTATAGAATCGGAGTTTGGTATTAGAGTCAAATTCTAAGACGTTATTCACATCGTCATGCTTGAAACCCTTGGGCATATTAGCAAGGGAGAAGAAAATCACCTTGGAGCGTAAAAGAGCAGCTTTTGTATAGCCTTCTGCACCAGGAGCTATGCCATCAATCTTACCTTCATCATCATCAACATTAAATACACACAGTTCATTCACCTGTTTAAAAGTGCTGGTTTTAATTTTGATGGAGATTTTTGCTTTATTGCCTTTAGTCTTCAGCTTAGTCTTGACACTAAAGATATCGCCTGTAATTAATGTGAATAGAGTAGTAGGAGTATTTTTATCGGCAACTCCAAGTGTAAATATATCACTAGCTTCCTCTCCAGCAATATCTTTAGCAGTGACTTTGATGTTTAGATTACCTACATCCTTTTTTGTCGGAGTCCCACTGAAGGTAAGGGTAGCAGGATCGAACTTTAACCAAGTAGGCAGTAGGTCATCATTTTCTAGAGTTGCAGTGTAAGTCAGGGTATCTTCAACATCTGCATCGCTAAAGGTGTCAACTGGAAGGGTGAAATTGAAGACACTATCTTCGGTGGTTTCTTGGTCAAGAATTTCATTTGCCACCTCTGGCGCATGATTGAAAGGCGTACTAAACAGCGCCACCGCCGAGTCATCATATCCAGCAGTATAAAGGTATTTGCCATCGGAGCTGAGAGTTACAGAAGCCGCACCACCAAGTCCATCGACACCATCTGTATCATCTTTTTGAACTTCAACAAAACTTAGTTTGCCTGTGGTTGTATCCCGTTCAAACACAGCTACAGCCGAGTCATCATATCCAGCAGCATAGAGGAATTTTCCATCGGGGCTGACGGTGAGGGATTTAGCACCACCAAGCCCATCGACACCATTTGTATTATCTTGTTGAACTTCCACAAAACTTAGTTTGCCTGTGGTTGTATCCCGCTCAAACACAGCTACAGCCGAGTCATCATATCCAGCAGCATAGAGAAATTTTCCATCGGGGCTGACTGTGAGAGATTTAGCACCAGCAAGTCCATCTACGCCATTTGTATCATCTTTTTGAACTTCTACAAAACTCAGCGCGCCTGTGGTTGTATCTCGCTCAAACACAGCTACAGCCGAGTCATCATATCCAGCAGCATAGAGAAATTTTCCATCGGGGCTGACTGTGAGGAATTCAGCACCACCAAGTCCATCGACACCATTTGTATCATCTTGTTGAACTTCTACAAAACTCAGCGCGCCTGTGGTTGTATCCCGCTCAAACACAGCTACAGCCGAGTCATCATATCCAGCAGCATAGAGGAATTTTCCATCGGGACTGACGGTGAGGGATTCAGCACCAGCAAGTCCATCGACACCATTTGTATTATCTTGTTGAACTTCTACAAAACTTAGTGCGCCTGTGGTTGTATCTCGCTCAAACACAGCTACAGCCGAGTCATCATATCCAGCAGCATAGAGGAATTTTCCATCGGGGCTGACGGTGAGGGATTTAGCACCACCAAGCCCATCGACACCATTTGTATTATCTTTTTGAACTTCTACAAAATTCAAGATTTTCTGCGTCATATTTCCCTTGAGATTGCAAAATAGTTTGTAAAAGTAATATTCTTTTCTAGTAAAAGAGAAGAATGTACTATATAGCTTATTGTCTGATTTTTATTCAAGCCTCAGTAGATATACTAGGTATTTTCCAGATTATGACTGATGTCAGGGCTTGAGTGGCGATTGAATTTATACATAGATAGTTAAAGTTATTCCCCACAAATAAAACAACCCCATCCCGGAAGCGAGATGAGGTTGAAAGTTATAACCATTTCTGCAAATTAGATGAATTTTAGATGTCTACAATAGCTCGATCTATACAAGCCCTCATCTTTTCAGCTAGAGTTCGGGCATGGGGTTCTCTAAAAATAGAGTCGTGGTTTCCTGGGACATTTTGAATATCCAAATCTCCTAAGACCATTTCACTCCAACCCATTTTGGGGTCAACCTCCCGTTTTTCCAATGCATTGCGCTCATCTGCTCGGAATACAGTGACTCGACCTGGATAAGCTTTTAGAACGTATTCTCTAGCTGCCTGTTTATTGGCCTCTTCGATTGTTAATTTCCGGTAGTTATAAGGTACAGTCCGCCAGATTCTTAAGGAAAATTTAAAGATAAATTTTCGGAACTTCTCTTGAAGTTTATACTTCAGCCAAGAACTTTTATTTCTTATTTGCTCAAGTACGTAATTAGTCCCAAGTTTTGTCAGGTTGTCCCAATGCTGAGAAACTCGCTTTTCTAATGGCGCTTGTTTAATATAATTTGGGCCAGTGGTATCAAATAAAGCTAACAAAGCTACTTTTTGACCTTGCTTTACGAGTTGTTGAGCCATTTCCCAAGCTACTAGTCCGCCAAAGGAGGAGCCACCCAAAAAATAAGGGCCTTCAGGTTGAATAGTTTGTATTTCTTTGATGTAATGAGCCGCCATTTGTGCAAGCTTGGTAAAGGGAGCTTCTTTGCCGTTTAATCCTCGTGCTTGTAGTGCATAAAATGGCTGATTTTCACCTAAATGAAGTGATAAATCTCGGTAGTAGAGAACACTTAAACCAATTGCATGGATGCAAAACAGAGGTGGCTTAGAACCGTTGGGCTGCATTGGTACTAGTGATGACCAAGGCATCGATTTTTCTGAGTTGTTACTAGTATTACTCTCAACCTGATTATGGCTTTCCGGCAAAAACCCTTGCTGGCGAATAAAATTAGTTAATTGCTCAATGGTTGAAGATTGTAAAAGAATAGCTAAGGGCAGATTTAAACCAAATGTCTTTTCAATCTGAGAAAACAGGTGTACTGCAAGTAGGGAGTTTCCACCCAAATCAAAAAAGTTGTCTTTTATGCCAATGGGATGAATACCTAAAAGGTTTTCCCAGATTTTAGTTAATTGAAGTTGTAATGGATCTTCTGCTGTGGCAAATATTTTTCCTATTTTAGAATTAGTTGGATTCAGCGCAGAGAAGGCTTGGCGATCGACTTCCCGATTAACATTTAATGGTAGAGAATCGACGATGAAAAAGGCAGAAGGCAACAAAGGTTCAGGTAACTTTTGCAGGAGAAAAGTCAGCAGTTGCTCGCTCGCAAAAGTTTCTCCTTGTTTGGGAACAACATAAGCAACTAAACTTTTATCCCCAAGAACATCTTCTTTGGCAATCACCACAGTTTTTTGTATGCCTGGATATTGACCCAAAGTTGTTTCAATTTCAGCCAACTCAATACGAAAGCCGCGAATTTTTATCTGATTGTCTAAGCGACCCACAAACTCAATGTTGCCGTCACTTAAGTAGCGTCCTAAGTCACCAGTTCTGTAAAGGTATGCTCCAGATTCGCTGCTAAAGGGATTGGGGATAAATTTCTCAGATGTTAATTCGGGACGATTAAAGTAGCCTTGGGTAACACCGATACCGCTGATGTAGATTTCACCAGTTACACCAATAGGGAGGAGTTGCGATCGCCGATCGAGGATGTAGATTTGAGTATTAGCGATCGCTTTTCCTATAGGAATTTCTGACCGAGTGCTGTCTTCAGTGGCAGTTTCCGGGTCGTAAACCGTGGCGGTTAAGGTTGTTTCTAGCGATCCATAAGCATTCAGCCAGCGTAATTGCTTGCCAACTTTTTCTACCCAAGTTAGATAAGCTTGCTGTGAGACTTTTTCACCACCAACTATGACTAAGCGCAAGTTGGCTGGTAAGCTTTGGGGAGACACAGATAGCTCCTTGACTAACTCATACCAAAAAGACGTGGCTAGATTAACAACAGTAATTTGTTGTTGAGCAATGAATGGGAAAAACTGCGTCGTCGATTGCATCTCCTGAGATTGGAGAATTGCAGTAGCACCAGTAATCCAAGTGGGAAAGAGTGATTCAATGAAAGTATCGCAACTGATATTAGGTATGAGTAGTAGGCGATCGCTCTGAGTCAACTCCCAAGTTTCGCTAATTGCCAAGCTGTGGGTGACAAGATTATGGTGGGTAATAGCTATACCGTTGGGTTTTCCATTGCAGCCGGACACATACATTACACAGGCGAGAGTCCGATCTGTGCCATAACTTTCTGGATTTTCAGTCACGTGTACGGCAATAACTTCCCAATCACTATCCAAACAGATAGCTTGTGCCTGATGCTTAGAGAACTTCTCAACTAATGAGCTTTGGGTTAACACCAAAGATATTTGGGCATCTTCTAAAATGACAGCCAGACCATCTTGCCCAGATGTCGGAGCGATGGGTACGTAAGTTCCACCGACTTTCAAAATACCCAACAGCCCCACAATCATCTCCAGGGAAGGCTCTAGATAAAGACCGATGAGTACCCCCGATTCTACCCCTAAAGTTTGCAAATAGTAGGCTAGTTGATTTGCACGGTGGTTGAGTTCCTGATAAGTTAGTTGCTGATTTTCAAAACTGACTGCAATATTATTTGGAGTGGCTTTAGCTTGATTTTCAAACCACTGATGGATACAAGTATGCTGAGGATAATCAGCTAGTTTGCTATTCCACTCAACTAACAATTGATGTTGTTCGGGTGCTGTCAACAGGGGTAATTCAGCAATCGGGCGATCGGGATTAGCAACAATACCTTCGAGTAAAGTTTTGAAGTGTCCCAACATCCGCTCTATGGTACTGGCATCAAACATCTCGGCATTGTAATCAAATACCATGCCTAGACCATTATCCTGTTCCCGCAAGACCAACGTCAGATCGTATTTGGTTTTGCCATGATAGATGTAGCCAAATAAAGAAGTGATAGTCAAATCAGGTAGTTGCACTGATGCCATGCCACGACCATTCGACCAAGGAGGATTGAGGGAAAATTTTACCTGGAACAGGGGTGAACTATTGCGACTTCGCTGTTCTGGTTTAAGTTCTTCAATTAGCTTCTCAAAGGGTAGGTCTTGATGGGTATAAGCTTCTAAACAATCCTTACGCACTCGCTCTAATAATTCTCGGAAAGTTGGATTTCCTGCAAAGTTACTCCGCAGTACAAGAGTATTAGAAAAAAATCCAATCAGCCCCTCAGTTTCAACTTGTCCTCGACCTGCACTTGCAAAGTTAATTAGTAGGTCTTCTTGTCCAGAATAACGGTAGAGCAATAGCTCAAATGCTGCCAGTAGAGTCATGAACAGGGTGACACCCCATTTTTGACTCATGTCTGTTAGGGCATGGTTCAGCGTCTTTGATAGCAGGAGGGCCGCGCGATCGCCTCGATAGGTTTGCACTCCTTGAGGACGGGGGCGATCGTAAGGTAACTCAACGATCGGTAAATTGCCTTCTAGCTTTTGCTTCCAGTAGTTTACCTGTGACTCTAAAACTTCTCCCTGGAGCCATTGATATTGCCAATTGGTAAAATCAGCATACTGCACTGGTAAGGGAGTTAAAGGAGAAACCTGACCTGCTGATGATGCTTTATAGATGGTAATCAGGTCTTGATAAAACAGATCGGATGAAGCACCATCACAAACTATGCAGTGCATATTCCAAATTAGCAGATGTTCGCGATCGCTCAATCGCAGCAGTAACACTCGCAAAATTGGCCCGTTGCCTAAATCGAAGGGTTGATGAGCTTCTTTAGTTGCCAGTAGGTGAGCTTCTGCTTCTCGCTGTTCATCTGGTACTTGCCGCAAGTCAATTATTGGCAATGTCAAGGAAACATCGGTGGCAATGACTTGAGTGGGCTTTCCATTCACTGCTGGAAAAGTTGTCCGCAGAACTTCATGGCGACGGACGACTTCTCTTAAACTTTCCTCTAAGACAGCAACATTAAGGTTCCCCGTAAAACGCACGACAACTGGCATATTATTTGAGGAACTATCAGGTTCAAACTGATGGAGGAACCATATCCGTTGCTGACCAAAGGAAAGCGGCAAGTTACCATTCCGTTCACAAGCGACAATTGGGGGAATCTGGGAACTGGCGGCTGTGTTAATTTGTCGGAGAAAGTTGATGATTTCGGCTTTTTGAGTTTTTAACTCGGTTAGCAATTCTGGTGTGAAACTATCTTTTGCCGCCCGATAGCGTAAGCGTTCGCCCTCTAGCCAAAGTTTGACATCGCGCTGACGCAGCTCAGATAGTAGTTCATCTAATGTTTTCATAGCTCACCTTCCTCGTAATCATCAGCTGTTGCACTCTCAGCAGCTTGAACGCCTTGGGCTGCCCACCGCAGAGTTTCCACTCGTTCAGCCAAATCTGCTACCGTTGGTAATTCAAATAAATTGGACATCAAAATTTCTGCTTGCAACGCTTGGCGCATTCGAGAAATCACTTGAATTCCTAGTAGAGAATATCCACCCAATTCAAAAAAGTTGTCGTTAATCCCAACCTGTTTGACATTAAGAACCTGCGCCCAGATATCTGCAATCTGCTGTTCAATGGGAGTGCGAGGTGCTACATAATTTGCCTCCAGTTCCGGGCGGGAAGCATCAGGCTTTGGCAATGCCTTGCGATCGACTTTGCCATTGGGGGTTAACGGCATAGCTTCTAGTGCCATAAAAATCGTTGGCACCATAAAATCAGGAAGTTGTTGTTTCAAGAATCGACGCAATTGCGAAATCACTTCCAAGCTATCTTGACCTGTTTCGGCAACAATATAACCGACTAAACTAGTCTCATTAGGAATGTCTTCTCGAACAATTACAACAGCTTCTTTTACTCCTGGATGTTGCAGGAGTGCGGTTTCAATTTCACCCAATTCTATGCGGAAACCACGCAGTTTTACCTGATAGTCGATACGACCCAAGTATTCAATATGTCCATCTGGTAAATAACGAGCCAAATCTCCAGTTTTGTATAAGCGCGATTTCGGGTTTGAACTGAAGGGATTAGAAATAAATCTTTCAGCAGTTAGTTCGGGACGATTTAGATATCCTCTTGCTAGTCCTTCGCCACCAATATACAACTCACCTGATATACCAATGGGAACGGGTTGTAAATGGGAGTCTAAAATGTAGATTTGCGTATTAGCTAGAGGGTAACCAATGCCTATTGCTTTATTTGCCGTTGTCACCTTGTAACCTGTTGACCAAATCGTTGTTTCTGTAGGGCCGTAAAGGTTCCACAAACAAGCTCCCTTCGGTAATAATTGATTTGCGAGGTCTCTAGGTAAGGCTTCACCTGTGGAAATCATCTTGAGTTGAGGACTACCTTGCCATCCGGCTGCCAGTAATAACCGCCAAGTAACTGGTGTCGGTTGCATAAAGGTTGCCCCGGAGGAGGTTAGCGTTTTTAACAGTTGTGTCCCGTCAGCCGCAACTTCACGGCTTACCAACACTAACTTCGCACCTACAGACAGGGGTAGAAAAATTTCTGAAACGGCAATATCAAAGGATAGGCTAGTAACAGAGAGGAGAGTATCCTCAGCAGTTAAACCGGGTTCTTTAGCGATCGCCTGAAGGAGATTAACAGCACTCTGATGTTGAATTTGAACGCCTTTCGGTTGACCTGTCGAGCCAGATGTATAGATGACGTAGGCTAAGTTATTGGCAGTGACGTTATCTGTCGGGTTATCTAACCCATAATTATTTATAGATTGCCAGTTGGTATCCAGGCAAACAATCTCTGCTTGATGGTTGGGTAGTCCTGATTTTAGCTTCTGCTGCGTTAATAGCACTGACACCTGAGCATCTTGCAGCATGAAAGCTAAACGTTCTTGAGGATAAGCATAATCTAATGGTACATAAGCTCCCCCGGCTTTGAGAATGCCTAAAACTCCTACAACCATTTCCAAGCTGCGCTCGACACATAGACCAACCAGAACTTCTGGCCCGACTCCTAAGCTTTGGAGATAATGGGCTAGTTGATTGGCCCGCTGATTCAGTTCGCGGTAGCTAATTTGTTCATCTTCAAAAACTACAGCGATCGCATCTGGAGTCTTTTCCACTTGAGTTTCAAACAGCTGGTGAATGCAGATATTTTGGGGATAAGCTGTTTGAGTATTGTTCCATGTTGCTAATAACTGTTGCTCGACTGCTGGCAAAATTGGCAATTTAGCAATAATTTGATTAGGGTTAGCAACTATACCAAATAACAAAGTTTCAAACTCTGCCATCCGGCGGCGGATAGTATCAGCGTCAAATAAATTAGTGTTGTACTGGCATTCCAGAATAAGTTCACCATGCGATTCCGTAGCATTGATAAACAGTTCAAAATTCTCGAAGGCGCGGGGATTGGAGAAAAATTCTACTTCTAAATTAACAAACGGAAGTCGATCGCTGTCTAAGGCTTGATCGACATTAAATATAATTGGTACTAAGGGAATACGGCTGGAATCCCGTGGCAATACTAATTTTTTGACCAGACTGCCAAAGGTAAATTGTTGATGGTCATAAGCATCTAAGACAGCCGAACGCCGCGTTTGCAAGTAGTCGCTGAAAGATTTTTCGCCATTAATCTGGCTACGCAATGGTAGTAAATTAACACAGTGACCTACGAGATTATATTGTCCTAAAGCAGCTTGTCCGGCGGCTGGAATACCTACAACTAAATCGTTTTGTCCTGTCAGACGGTGCAGCCAGACCTCGAATCCTCCCAGGATCGTATTCATAAAGCTACAACCGAGTTTTGTTCCTAGTTGTTTCAGGTTGGCAACTAATTCGGAATTTAAATGCCAATCTTCGCGGGCGGCGTTAAAGGTTCTGAGTGGGGGACGGGGGCGATCGCTAGGGAAATCCAGTACAGGTACAGAGTCAGCGAATTGTTGTAACCAGTATTGTTCTGTGGCGATCGCTTCTGGACTATCCGCCTCTTCTTCCTGCAAAATCGCATATTCACTTAAGTAGTCTGGTTCTTCTAATTCAGGAACAATACCCTGTTGCAAGCCAGAATAAAATTTACCCAAATCTGGCATCAGCACAGCCCAAGACCAACCATCACAAATAATATGATGGGCTGTCAAAATAGCTAGATGCTCCTGCGGCTGCAATTTGACAATTTTTGCCCGAAAGAGAGGCCCATGTTCCAAATCAAAAGGTTGCTCTACCTCTTGTCGCAAGATACTAGCTAATTTTTCCTGTTTTTCCTGTGCTTCTAGGTTAGACAGTTCAATAATAGGAATTTCAATTTGCCGAGAAGCAACAATGCAGAGTGTATTGCCATCGGTACTAAAAGTTGTCCGTAGTGCTTCATGACGTTGTACTAACTTTTCCACCGCAGATTGGAAAAGTTTGACATCAAGTTCGCCTTTTAGTCGCAGAGATTGAGACTCATTATAAGCACAATTAGCAGCATCGCCCATTTGCACAGAAGCCCAAATTTCTTTTTGTGATTCTGTAGCGGGGGCGGTTAGAAGTAATTCTCCATCTGCAAATGGATCAAAATCAACCGCAGTTAATGTCGATTGGTAATCTACAGGTGATAAGGTCATAAAACTCTATTATTTTCTCAGTTTATTGAATGTGGATAAATCTCAATCTTTTTTAGATTACTGACTTTAAATACCTTGTTTAGCTAAGATTGTATATTTTAAATAATTACGTGCAGGGACTTCTACATATCTATATGTCAATGATGCAGCCAATAAAACAATCATAAGAAATACTCCTAAAGATGTCAACGATTGATATTCTGTGAATTCTTTGCCAAAAACATCGTGAAATTTATAAAGCCAGAAAAGTTTTAACAATTCTTGAACAAACCAATGAACCATATAAATTGAGTAAGAGATAGTGCCGATATATAGCATTAACTGTGAATTGAGAAACTTTGATATAACACTTTTGTTGTTGATAGATACAGATAAAATCAGTAGAGAAAAAGCTGGTAAAATTAACCAATCATGAATGTTACGAAAATTATGCCAGTAATAATGCATAATCAAAATTATCCAAGTTATAGCTATAATTGCCAGGAAATTAAGATTAAAATGCTTTTTATAATTACCTCTATGATAAATTTTGTAAGTTATAATACCAAGGATGCATTCTAGCCCACATCTAGCTATTGAAGGTATGCCAATAATAGTATCTAAATTTCCACGGGTAAAGGTGATTAGTAGTAATATGCAAAAGAGAGTGGAACTATAAATTATCAAATCAGTTTTGAATTTATTTTTTAATAAAATTAATAATAAAATTGGAAATATGCAGTAAATAAAAAACTCTACACTTATTGACCAAGCTGGCTCATTCCAATAAGTATTACACCATAATAAAGGTGGGCACTTTATGTCAAATGCTTGGAGAAGAAAAATATTGGAAAAAAGAGCCGTTAAGTTAAATTTACCAGTAAAAGCAGAAGTGTTTAGGAAAAATAATTTTACAACCTCTAATCCAACAAATAGAAAAATAATAAATATATGCAGAGGATAAATTCTCGCAAAACGCGAGAATAAATATGAACGATAGTTCTTTAAACTGACTTTTAAACAAAAAGTATCGACATAAACGTGGGTCATGATAAAACCACTCAGAATAAAGAAAAAATCAACCCATAAATATCCATTTTGGAAAAAATTAGTATAGGCTGATAAAGTTGAACCTGTTTTCGGTAAACCGTAGTAAGAAAAATGGTGTATAACAACAACCAAGGCTGCAATACCGCGTAAAGAAGTGAGCGATTTGATGTGTTTATACATTGAGGTTTTTGGTTTTAGTTTCTATCTATAGCAATCCAATTAAAATTGTAAAAATTCTTTTTAAAATTAGATGCGTAGTTGATTTATTTTGGTTAAATAAAGAATGTCAAAAGCACTGATTCTGTATAAAATAAAGCTACGCAAAACATCTAAAAGAGAAACTTTTACAAATGATTTAGAATTGCTATAGAACACCGATTCAGTATTAAGACTAATTAATAATTAGTCATTTGAGAAAGATTAGAGTTTTTTCCCAATCTTGTTGATAAATTGCTTTAACTTTCCCTCAATAGATTTTAGTTTTAATACACCAGAGCGCAGGATCATAAATTTACTTTTCGGTTGGCGATCCGATAGAAGACCGAGAGCAAAAATTTTGAGCCGATCTTTCAAAGCAGATTGATCTGGTGGAGTGGGTTTTAATCCCAGTCTGCGTAAGTAGCTGTTGACTTGATATATTCTGGCTTTGAGATCGTAAGGTCGCAGATAAAAGAGAATACTCAAAGCTACAGAGACATTATTACTATTTTTGGCCCAATGGGGTGCCAATATCGGATGATGGAGTCCCTTACCTGGTTGCAAATGGTAAACTCTTGCTTTACTCTGATTTTCCTCTTTATAATTTGCTACGTTCAGGTCGCCTACATAAAATTTTTCGATCTCCTCTTCGCTCAGTACAGAACGATCGCTTTGATTGAAGAGGCTCATATCTTTCTCGCCCTGAATTTGAAACAGGAAATTCAACTCACTATCGATATGGTAAGGTGTAATAGAATTTGGGGAACCAATAAAGATGTAAGCACCTAGCCACGTCATCTGCTGCCGAAGGGGTTTACCTGTAAGAGTTTCGAGTTCAGTTATAATCTGGTTAACCAAGGCAGCATATTCTGGGTCTACTTGAACATCTTCAAGCATGACCCAAGAATCCGATTCCCCAATATGTGCGATCGCCTCGTTAATTTGCTTGATTCCAGGTCGCTGATTCCACTTTTGCTCAACAGGGACTTTGCTGATATAAGACTGGATTTTATTTGTTCTACCCTGACTTAGCATGGTATTTGCAAGCTCAACTAAGCGGGGGATCTCAAATAAAGGATGTCCTGCAAGGTTGTGCGAAAACATGAAGTGAGAAGAGTTGAAGTTTTCCCGGAAGTTTGAAACATCAGTTTCAATGATTTGTTCGGGAAGCTTCGGATCGGACTTAATAGAACTCGGTTCAAGTAGATTATCAACTGACATACAAAAATGGATGAGTATTTACTATTTGCAAAAATTACTAACGCTTACTACACTTTCTATGCACTTGATTTTTTAAAGTACTTCAGGAAACACTTGCGACTTGTAAATATTTCCCAGGACGCTCAATATCGGGAATATACCAGGCTGGATTTCCTTGAGGATCTCGTCCTAATTTGGCATCAGGTTGTGGAGGACGATTACGTAAACTGTTATTGGTTTCGCGGTTTGTTACTTCTATGGGTGGTGCAGACAAAAAGCCAGCAGACTGCATTTCGGCAATACTTTCTTTAAAGGCTGCCATTACGAAAGCTAGATCGGCTTCGGAATGGGCTGTCGTCAAGAAGCAAGGACGGTGATCCCAAGTATGCACTCCCTTATCCCGCAGCAAGTAAAACAGTAAATCTCCGTAGGGAAACTCTGGTAAAGACTTCACCATGAAGAGGGAGCCGAAATTATAAGCTGTAAACGGAGCCTGAACTTGCTGGAAATAGCCCATAAGTTCCGCTACAAACTTATCGGTTCTGGCATTGAGATTTTGCTGCAAGCTGGGGCCATTCTGTTTTAAATGCTGAAGTACTGCTTTAGCGGCTGCTAGTGCTAAAGGATGGCGGACGAAAGTGCCGGCGAAGTAAGTCACGCCTACTTCTGGAACGGAGTCATCGCCAAACTGCCAAAACCCACCATCTAAAGCATCCATATATTGTGATTTACCAGCAATGACTCCAATTGGTAGCCCACCGCCCACAATCTTACCGTAGGTTGCTATGTCCGCCTTGATACCGAAATGCGCTTGAGCGCCACCTGGATGAATTCTAAATCCGGTAACGATTTCATCAAAAATCAGGGCAATACCAGCTTCTTCCGTGAAATCACGCAATTGCTGGAGGAATTCTTTAGGCTGGTATTCAGGGCGACGGCTTTGCACAGATTCCACCATCACTGCTGCTAACTCATCAGCCCGACTTCTGAGGATTTCTAGAGACTCAGGTGAATCGTAGTCCACTACCAAAATGTTCTCTACCATTTCGGGTGGGATACCAGGAGCAGCAGGAATTGACCGGAGTTTCTTTGTACCCCGAACAATTACTTCATCCAAGATACCGTGATAAGCTCCAGAAAAGATGGCAATCAAGTTACGCCCTGTGATGGTGCGTGCCATCCGCATCGCTCCCAACACCGCTTCCGAACCTGTGTTGCAAAAGGCTGCTCGGTCAAAGTTGGTCAACTCACACATCAGCTTTGCCACTTCTCCAACTAAGGGAGTTTGCGGCCCAATTTCCATGCCGAGTTTGAGTTGTGCTTCAATTGCCTCAGTAATGAAAGGTGGCGACCAACCAAACAAATTCAAGCCAAAGCCATTGCTTAAATCGACGTATTCATTACCATCAACATCCCAAAGTTTAGAACCTGAAGAACGAGACGCTACGATGGGGTAAACCATCTCTTTCATCGTCGGGTTAAATCCGGAAACAGTTCTTGGGTCTGCCAAATAAGGGCGATGAGTTTGAGTATATTCTTTGGATTTTTGAGTCCGTTTTGTATATCTTTGGATAATTTTGTCTAGATGAGTGCGTTGTTGCACTGTCAAAGTTTTAGTCTGGGTCTTTTCAATTCGAGCAGCCGCACCAAATGCCTTTTTCGCACCATTTGACTCTGTTTCTACTGATGCTGATTCTTTGCTGGTTTGGGTTGAGGGGACAGATACAGCATTTTGTGGCTTGACACCATTATTTTGAGATGTTGCCGCAGGTACAACTGGAATTGTTACAGATTGACTGCTATTACCCAATAGTGCCAATTGCTGGCTCATAATTTGTAGCTGCTGATTAATCACACTTTCTAGGACGTTACTAGATGCAGCAGGTTGTAGGGAAATCTTAGGTGCAGATCCATTCGATCCATTTGTATGAACTTCATGAACTACCAAAGTGCTTGTAGGTGTAGGTTCTGACAAGGGTACTTCTGGAACGATATCTGCAACGGTTTCTGTTAATCCTAATGCGGATAAAGTTTCGGGAGACAAGGCTGAATTGATAAAGTCAGCCAGTGTTCCTAAATTGGGGTAAATTTCTAGTAACTGCCTAAGTGTGACTTTGACTTGAAATTTTTTCTTTAACGCTAGCCCGACTTGTGTCAGAGATAAGGAATCTAATCCCATTTCTAAAAATGTTATCGAGTCGTCAACACTAGCAATTTCCAATCCTGAAGTTTCTTCGATAATTTGTTTGAGCAGAGGAATAAGTTTTTGCTGAGGAGATGTTGTCATAATTTGGGTCTTTTCTAATAATTGAGGATTTAAAAGTTTGGGAGTTGCTGCACGATTGGGATGAGGTGGAGGATCGATCCAAAAGCGTTGGCGTTCAAAAGGATAAGTAGGTAGAGGAATTCGTTGTCGCGTTTCCCTTTGATAGAAGTTGCTCCAGTCAATAGATACTCCTGCTAACCACAGTTGTCCTACTGCCTTGAGTAATGCCGTCCATTCGGCTTCGTTCTCGGCGTTATCACCTAAAGAAGGAATCGCAATCTGTTGTTTAATATCTTTTGCTTGTTGGCGGGCTAAAGTCGTAGTTGTGATTCGCGGCCCCACCTCTAACAGTAGGCGTTCTGGCTGCTGCCATAGAGTTTGTACGCCCTCTGCAAATCGCACAGTCTGACGTAGATGTGTAGCCCAATACATCGGATCGGTTGCTTGCTGGGTTGTAATCCAGTCGGCGGTAACTGTGGATACAAAAGGAATTTGGGGTGGCGATAATTTAACTTTCCTAACTACCTCAGCAAAAGGGGCTATGATGCTATCCATCATTGGGGAGTGGAAAGCGTGGGAAGTGTGTAAATGGCGACAGATAACTTCTTCGCTTTCTAATTGTTTTTGAAGAGATGCGATCGCCTCTGTGGGGCCAGAAACTACACATAGGGAAGGGCCATTAATTGCAGCGATCGCTAGTTCTGCACTCAATCGCGGCTCTACCTCTTTGGCTGGTAAGCGCACTGAGAGCATAGCCCCTGTCGGTAACTCCCACATTAAGCGACCGCGAGTTGCAACCAACATCAGCGCATCTTCTAAGGTGAATACACCTGCGATACAGGCGGCGACAAATTCGCCAATACTGTGACCAATCATGGCTTGGGGCTTGACTCCCCAACTTTGCCATAGTTGCGCTAAAGCGTATTCAATGACGAATAGTGCTGGTTGGGTAAAGCAGGTTTGTTGCAATAAGATAGCCGCAGTTTCGCGTAGGCGTAGCTCGCCGTAAGCATCGCTCGGTGCTGGATAGATGATTTCTCGTAAATCCTTGCCCAGCAAAGGCTTAAGCATTTCAGCACATTCATCTACTGCTTCCTGGAATACAGGTTCGCGGTTGTAGAGATTCAGTCCCATGTTCACATATTGCGATCCTTGTCCGGGGAACATGAAGACAACGGCTGGATTGCGGATTTCTATGTGACGGGTATTTACTTGATTTGGATCTAAAGATTGCAGGGCTGCGATCGCATCTGTAAGATCGTGACAAACTACACTGCGTCGGTAGTTAAAAGATTTGCGTCCTCGCTGTAGGGTATAAGCTACATCAGCTAAGTTAATTTCGGCATTGTATTGTAAATGCTGCTGTAAATTCGCGGTTGCAGCCTCTAAAGCTTGACTAGTTTTTGCCGAGAGCAACAATAGCTGCTGTGGGCGAGAAGATCCAGAACTTTGGATTTGTGGTGCTTCTTCTAGCACAAGATGAGCATTAGTCCCACCAACACCAAAAGAACTCACACCTGCTCGTCGCGGAGTTTCACCTTCTGACCACTCAGCTAGTTTGGTATTTACATAGAAGGGGCTGTTGGCAAGGTCAATCTTGGGATTGGGAGCCTCAAAATTTAAACTAGGTGGAATCTTTTTATAATGCAGAGCGAGAGCGGTTTTAATTAACCCTGCTACTCCAGCCGCCGCAACTAAATGTCCGACATTGCTTTTAAGAGAGCCGATCGCACAAAATTGTTTAGCATCTGTATGTACCCGAAATGCTTGCGTCAGCGCTTCAATTTCAATCGGATCGCCTAAAGGTGTAGCTGTGCCGTGAGCTTCAATATAAGAAATGGTTTCTGGGTGAAAATTAGCGTAAGCTTGCGCCATTGCAATCGCCTCTGCTTGTCCGTCTACGCTGGGAGCGGTAAAGCTCACCTTATCAGCGCCGTCATTATTGATACCAGAACCTCGAATTACAGCATAGATGCGATCGCCATCATGGAGTGCATCTTCTAAACGCTTGAGGACAACTACTCCTGCGCCATTATTGAACATTGTGCCCTGAGCGCTGGCATCAAAAGGACGGCAATGCCCATCTCCAGAGAGCATACTGCCTTCTTGTGCCACATAACCGCTGTTTTGGGGTGTAGTCATAGATACACCACCAGACAAAGCCAAATCGCACTGATAACTGGTTAAGGCTTGACAAGCCTGAATGACTGCTACCAAAGAAGTGGAACAGGCTGTATTGACGCTGACAGCTGGGCCTTTGAGGTTGAGTTTGTAAGCCGCACGGGTGGTTAAAAAGTCTTTTTCATTAGCTAACATCGTTTGGAATTCACCGATGCGATCGACAATTTCCATACGACCAGCAATATGGTTAGCAAAATAAGTATTTTGACCACAACCAGCGTATAAACCTATCAAACCCTCAAAAGACTCTGATTCATAACCAGCATTTTCTAGGGCTTCATAAACCAACTCTAGAAATACTCTAGCTTGTGGGTCCATAACCACAGCTTCAAGTGGATTAATGCCAAAGAAAGCGGCATCAAAGGTTTCGCCCCCAGGAATTATTCCTCTAGCTTTTACATAGCTAGGATCTTTGCAAAGGTTCGGATCGATACTAGGATCTAATTCTTCATCTTCAAAGAAAGTCGTTGATTCTAATCCCTCGCACAGATTGCGCCAAAATTCATCGACATTTCCAGCGCCAGGAAATCTTCCTACCATGCCAATAATGGCAACACCATCACTAGGATCTTGGTTATCGGATGCTTGCATATTTACCATTGCTTAAACACCTTGTTGATGATTACGGCGACGAGCACGAGCTGCTTGTTGGCGTTGGGCACGATTTTGCAGCTTGTCAGAAGACGGTTGGCTGTTCTGGTTTGAATCCAAATAGTTTGCTAAAGAGCCAATTGTTGAATACTGAAATAGCTTTACAGCAGGTAGCTCAATACCAAGTTCCTGTTTTATTCGCGCAGCAACTTGGAGAATTGAGATTGAAGTTGCTCCCAAATCAAAGAAATTATCATCAATCCCAACGCGATCGATTTTGAGCAGTTCGGATAAAATACCTGCAAGCAGACGTTCTAAATCGCTTTGCGGAGCAATGTACGCTTGTTCAAGTTGCGGACGTTCTCTACTTGATGCTGGCAATTTATGTCTATCTACTTTGCCATTTGCAGTCAAAGGGAGTGATTCTAACATCACAAATGCCGATGGCACCATATAATTAGGTAGTCGCTGTTGTAAGAAACCACGTAATTTATTGTGCGTATATCCACTGTTATAGTGAGGAACAATATAAGCCGTTAACTGTTTTTCACTTGCTTCATCTTGACGAGCTAAAACAACAATTTCCCGAACATCAGGATGTTGTGCAATTTCTCGCTCAATTTCCCCTAGTTCAATTCGGAAACCGCGAATTTTTACCTGATTGTCAATCCGACCTAAGAACTCGATATTGCCATCTGGAAGATAACGAGCTAAATCTCCAGTTTTGTAAAGACGCGTTGCTAAATTGTTATCAAATGAGTGAGAAATGAATTTTTCGGCAGTTAGGTCTGGGCGGTTTAAATAGCCTCTAGCTAATCCATCACCACCAATGTACAATTCACCAGCTTCTCCAATTGATACTAGTTGGAGGTTTTTATCTAATATATAAACTTGGGTGTTAGCAATTGGACGACCAATAGGAATCGAAACATCTGGTTGTAGTGGGGCTGTTATCGGATGGCAGCAGGTAAAAGTTGTATTCTCAGTTGGGCCATAACCATTAATTAGTTGACAGTTCTCTACTGTTTGGAGAAACTTCTGCACATGGGGAACAGATAAGACATCACCACCTGCTAAAAGTTGACGTAAGGATTTTAAAGCATCAATTTTTTCATCTACTATCAGGTGAAATAAACCGGCAGTCAGCCAAAGAGTAGTAACTTGGTATTGCTGAATAATCTGCCCTAATTCTTCTAAAGATGGTGTATTAGGAGGGTAAATTACTAGTCGCCCACCATTAAGTAAACAACCCCAAATTTCAAAAGTGGAAGCATCGAAGGAAATAGGAGCAAGTTGCAGAATTACTTCTTCAGGTGTGAGTTGAGCATAATTAGTTTCTTTGACTAACCTAACTACACCACGATGGATAACGCTAACACCTTTGGGTGTACCTGTAGAACCTGATGTATACATAACATAAGCCAAGTTATCAGCAGTGACACTAGTGCTTAAGTTATCTTTGCTATTTTGGGCGATTGTGTTCCAATCTGCATCTAGGCAAATTACAAATGCTGTGTGAGTAGGTAATTTGGTAACTAGTTCTTTTTGAGTTAATAGTACAGATACCTGAGTATCTGACAGCATGAAAGCTAAACGTTCTTGTGGGTACCCTGGATCTAATGGTACATAAGCTCCACCTGCTTTAAGGATAGCTAAGAGTGCTACAACCATTTCTAAGGAGCGCTCTATGCAAATTCCTACAAGAATTTCTGTTCCTACTCCTAGCGATCGTAGATGTTTTGCTAATTGATTAGCACGATTATTCAAATCTCTATAAGTGAAATGCTGATTATTAAAAGTTAGTGCTACAGCATCAGGGTTTTTTTCGACTTGTGCTTCAAACAACTGATGAATAGACGCTTGTTGAGGATAATCAGTTTGAGTATGATTCCACTCTATTAGTAGGTTATTTTCAGATTCTTTCAAAATAGGTAATGTTAAATTATCTCGTTCTAAGTTGTTTTCTGATGATGAAGCTTGACCATTAGTCATCAGTAATTCATTTTTATTTTGAGCCAATGAATTAGTTATTAGTTTCATTTATAACTTAAAGCAAAAATATTTATATCAATGATTAACAAGGAATTGGGTGTATTTAAATTTAAAATGAGATGTTTATTTTTCGTCTTTACATAAACAGATAAAATAAATAGTGTAAAAGCGTTTTTATATGTTTAAGTATTAGTGTTTTCACGTAGATTTTATGGTTAGATTGTTAGCTTTAAATTTATATCAAAAGACTAATTTGACAAAAAATTATGCCGCAATCCTACAATATTTGTGTGAAAGGGCACTGACTCTAAGATTTAGTTCTCTCATTCTGACCTATTTCCTCCAAATCGCAGTTATTTCCAGTACATCTTCATTGAAAATTAAAACTTTAGGGATGTTTGCAATGGGAATATTAACTGTACGCAGGCTTATTTTGAGATAACAAGAAGAATTAATACCTTGAGGAACAAAGAATACTGCGATTTTAGCAACTGATAAGTAATGTAAACTCTTCGAGGTGGTTGGACTCCAGCGAAACGAAAATAGGGTGAGCATTACAATACCCACCCCACAATAACCAACTATTTGCTGTAGTCTACGTAATTGAAAACCGCTGTTTCAACTGATAGTTATTTCTGCTGTGCTGCACTAGGCCAACACACTAAGCCACAACACTAGCAGAGAAAACGAAATCATTTGCTGTCAGGTTAGTTGAAGTAATTTGTAGTAATGAAACCAACTCTGTATTTCCGGTTTTTACGATAGTGTCAGCACCCTGTTGCAATAGGGTTAGGGCACTAAACTGAGTGACGCCAATCCCGCCCAGCCCAATTTTATCAATACCGATCGCAAAATCAGTCACGATGTTCTTACTAGATGGCAGACTGGCGTTAGCAATCCAGAACTGGTCAGCACCAGCACCACCACTCAAGCTATTACCACCACTTTGTCCAGCAAATAACACATCATCACTATCGCCACCAAACAGCGAATCATTTACACCGGAGAGGAGTTTATCATCTCCAGAACCACCATACAGACGGTTATTGCTACCTTCGCTCTTGAGGGTGTCATTGCCTGAGCCACCAAAGGATAATTGACGAGTACCTTCAACTACCGTCAAAGTATCAGCACCTGCGCCTCCAAACAAATTATTACTACCACTAGCTTCGGCAACGGTAACTTCATCATTACCATTGCCACCATCAGCACTAGTATTGTTAGCAGGGCTATTTGCGCCAATCAAGACTCGATCGTTACCATCCCCAGTGGACACAGAGGAGTTACTACCAACTACCACCGTGTCATCACCCTTTCCAGTCAGAATTTTGTTACCTTTATTACCTGCTACAAAGTCTGCTCCGTCACCTGTTAATAAGGTTTGATTTGGCTTAAGGGTGACATCATCACTACTGCTAGAACCGAATTGAAGGTCTAGTGTTGTTAGTCCAACAGTGCGACCATCAAACCCTGCGGCTGTAAAGTAATGAGTATTGCCTACACTCTGAGAATCCAGAATTGTTGCTTGATTATTAGTCGTTTCTTCTGAAGTCAAGACTTCTTTTGTGGAGAGAACTGTATCCGGGCCTCCCACCAGTGCTTCTGTAATGGCACGACCTTTCAAATCGCCATTACTGGGAATGTTTAACCCCAGAATACGAGCAAGTGTAGGCGTTACATCAGCATTACTGACGGGCGCATAGTCCACATAACCTTGTTTAAAGTCAGGGCCAATAGCCTCCATATTATTGAAAGTATCACCTCGACCAAAGCTGCCATGCATCCCCTGCCCTTGCTGCAAAGTTGTATCAGCAATTTCTACCTGAGCTTGAGGGTTGTTTGGGTTATTTGGGTCGCTGCTAAAGCTTTTGAAGTTGATAACTATAGATGGAACCGGTGTTTTAGCATCACCTTTTAGCCCGATCGCACTCAGTGGTAAAGCACCTGGAATAGTTCCATAAGCATCGTCTACAAAAATACCACTGATGTAGTCCTTTTGCGAGAGCAAATTCACTACCTGTTTGGCTAAATCAGCATTGCCATTGGGCAGATAAATCAAGTCTGAACCACCGTTAGCAGCTACAACTATCTTTGTACCTGGGTCAAGTTGGCCATTAATTACCTCACCTGTTCCACCAATTACACCATTCCCAGAAATAGGACGTTGACCTTTTGTGGCATCAACAGTTGCATACTGGATCTTGTTGAGGTCTGGGGGGAGAGTTGTAGGGTTAGGATCGTATAAGGGTAGACCTAGATCGTGAGCCAAATCAATTGCAACAAAGCCTGCTGGTAAAAATCCTGGGTTTACGCCCTCGTATGTTTGGGTGGCAGCATAACTTGTAGTTTTTGTCCCTTGGCTATCAATAGCTTGTTTGCTGATGGTAGAAAAACCGTGGTCGGAAGTAATAAAGACATCAGTAGTCTTGTCCAAACCTGTACTTTTGAGATAGTCAAGAAGTTGCTTTAAATTATCATCAGCATTTTTGACCCCAGCTTTTGAAGTTGCACCATTGATACCTGGTGTCAAGGTGTTTAAGCTATCACCTTGATTGTGTTGACTACCATCGGGATCTCTTGACCAGTAGACCAATGCAAATGGTTTACCATCTTCCTGAAACTTGGGTAAAATTACCTTGGTAGTGGCATCTGCAAAGTATTGTTGTTGAGCCACATTGGCATTCAGGGTGCCAGGAGTTGTATTATTACCAGCTGGTTGGACTCGCGTTGTCGGTTTTACATCTAGACCAGCGGCTTCTAAACGAGCAACAATATCTGGATCGAGTGGAACAGCAGAAGGTGAACCAGCAGTTGTGCTAGGTGGTGTTGCACCATTAGTACTGTCATCAATAATTATTGTATCGAGAGTAGGAATAGTACCTGTAGTACCACCTTCTCGGTTAACTTGGGTAACATCTTGGATCGCAACAGGCCCTAATTTACCAACTGCTGCTGTGTTGAAACCCTGCGATCGCGCATAAGCTAAGAGTGACTCTTCATCTAAAAAGTTGTTACCGGGAAATTTTTCATCGATATCTCCCAGAACTGCATCATTTTCGATAAATGGGGTGACACTACCATTGGCATTAGGACTAAGAAAACCAGTGTAAATAGTGTTGCTAAAGTCACCTGTATCACCAAGGTAATGCCCCGTGGCGATCGCAGAAGCATTTGGGGTGGTGAACGTGGGAAACAGCGAATGACTATTGGCGAAAGTAACTCCCTGCTGACGGATACTATATAAAGTCGGGGTATCAATTGGGTTTACAGAACCGTTACGCAATCCATCTGCAACAAAAATAATGACATTTCTACCGTTCCCATTTGTATCAGTCATGCCGACTACTCCTTAAGTATTGTGAGCTACTATTAATTAATCGCAACAATTGTGTCTCTATAGATTGAGTGATGAATTACACTCAACTCAAGCAAAAATTCTTGGCTACAAAAACCTAAGTAGTATTTGGCTACAAAATGCTAGGTGTCTACACAAATTAGTGCAGACAATTAAATGAACTTAACTTTGGTTACTTACTGTTTCAAAAGATAGTTGTTCAATGTTTAAGGAAAGTTATAAACAAGTTAAGGTTTTGCACAAAAAGATCCCCGACTTCTTCAAGAAGTCGGGGATCTGAACAAATTTTGAATGTTGAATCTAAACTGTAATTATCTTTCGGCTAAACCACACTAGCAGAAAAAACGAAATCATTTGCTGTAAGGCTAGTTGCTGCAATTCCCAGCAATGAAACCAACTCTGTATTTCCGGTTTTCACGATAGTGTCACTACCCTGTTGCAACAGTGCTAAAGCACTAAATTGTGCGATACCAACACCGCCAAGCCCGATTTTATCAATGGCGATCGCAAAATCAGTCACAATATTTTTGCTAGTTGGCAGACTGGCATTAGCAATCCAGAACTGATCGACACCAGTACCACCACTGAGGCGATTACCGCCCTGTTGACCAGCAAATAACACATCATCGCCAGCGCCACCAGACAGGGAATCATTGGAATTGGAGAAGAGTTTGTCATCTCCAGAACCACCGTTGAGACGGTTATTGCTACCGCTACTGCTAAGGGTATCGTTACCTGAGCCACCAAATAATGATTGACGAGAACCTTCAACTACAGAGAGAGTATCATCACCTGTCGCCCCAAGTAAATTATTACTTCCACTAGCTTCCACTACGGTAATAACATCATTACCATTGCCACCATCAGCAGTAATATTTTGAACCGGGCCGTTTTGACCAATAAATATCCGATCGTTACCCTCTCCTGTGGACACTGAAGAGTCACTGCCGACTAACACCGTGTCTTCACCGTTTCCAGTCTGAATTGTGTTACCTTTAGTACCCTCTACAAAGTCTGCTCCGTCACCTGTGAATAAGGTTTGATTTGGCTGAACGGTAATATCATCGCTGGTAGTGGAGCCAAAATTAATTTCTTCAGCTTGAGGTTGACCTAAGCCAGGAGCAAGATTAAGGGGCTTCTCCAGTTTCAGTTGTAGAATCTCATTGTTGTCTATAACTGGATTTTGAGGATCGTTTCCAGGACGACCTGTAGAGAAGGGATAATTGTTGTCATTAGCTACCAAAATGGTATTTTTGTCAACAACTAGAACATTTTCAATGGTTTGGAATGGGAAGTCGAAGGTGGTCTTACCATCCCCATTCAGGTCGTTGGGGTCTTGGATATTTAACAAGTCTGCAACTTCTTCTTTCGCTACATAGCCATTAGAATCTGTTTTAGACAAGTCTATTTTGTAGATCCTCTTAAATTTAGCCGCAGCCCCTTGATTGTTATCCCGTTCGATGACTAGGTATTCATTATCATTGATAACTGCTAAATCTCCAATGGAATTTGACGGATTATCCAATCTGTAGTACAGCTTTTTATCAGTGTACTTGTGGCTAGCAAGGTCAAATTCGTTAATCCGCAAAGCACCAGGGGTATCGCCCTGAACTGTACCTTCTAAGAGGAAGTAAAGCTTGGTTTTGCTGGCGTTAATTGCTCCACCTTCAAAACCCTTAGAACCAGCCAAGTTAGCAAAGGCATCACCTGAAAGCACATCAGGGTTTTGTGGCGATCGCACTACATTGTACTGAGGATCGTCTCTGAGGCGATCGCGTACTTCATCCGCGATATCTGGGAAATCACTAAATAGCGCGTCTACACCTAATTGATAGAACTGCTGAATTTCTAGTGCTAGCTGGCCCTTGTAATCTGCCGCTAAGTATTGATCTTCCGCCCGGAAGGTGTAAGGATGAACCTGCAACCCGGCGTTGTGAGCATCTTGAATTAAGGTAGAAAGAGGTAATGTTGTCTTATCAGCATCATTGATTGCTCCATCCCCATTCACATCATCGGCTTTGCCATCACCATTAGCATCAATACCTTTGACGCTAACAATCATCCGCTTCCAAGGGCCAATGCCATCAGCGTAGGTGGCAACTTCAGCCAAGCCTTCTGGAGTTCGCAAGTCGCCATAAGTGCGAGTGTCACCACTTACCTTCAGGTCATAAGGCTGACTTTCGATGATTTTGCCGTTGATATCAATGTCACTTGCATCTAGCAATTGAACTAGTGGAATATCCACTCCAGCCGCAGGCATGATGGTATCATGTAGTTCTTTGAGGTTGCCCACTTCAAAGGACTGGATGAAGATGCGACTGGGGTCAGTGAAGTTATTTGCTTTGAGCGCATCAATTAGTAACTGACTGATGTTTCTGTTAACTTTTTCTGTAGTGCCTACATAAGTGGCTTCATTGGCCAAATAAGTTGGATGCTTAGTTTCTGGGTAGATGCCAATCTTTTTACCTGTTGTCGCTTCTACATCCTTAACTAAATTGATGATTTCCGTGAAGGTAGGAATTTCAAATTGATCGTCAAAGGAATGATCGCGGAAAGGTAGACGTTCTTCTGCGCGTAAAGTCTTGATTTCAGCTAAGGTGAAGTCTTCAGCAAACCAACCTGTAAGTGTGTTTCCATCTAAACTTACCGTTTTCTTGCGATCGGCAAACTCTGGATGTTTGTAAACATCTGTGGTTGTATTGTTAAAATTGACAGTACCATCAGCGTTTAAAACTGCTAAAGCTGGCTCATGGCGAGCAATTAACACACCATCTTTTGTAACTACTAAGTCAGGCTCAATAAAGTCAGCGCCTCGCTCAATTGCTTGCTTATAAGACTCTAAGGTATGTTCTGGACGATAGCCGCTTGCACCTCTGTGACCAATAACTTTAGGTGCTTCTCCATTTAAAGTTTTGAATTGATCGGGTGTAGCGATGGGAGCTTCTAATAACTTACCAGTGGCATCAAAATGTAATAGGTAAGGGCCAAACTCGTCTCCCACCCAGATTGTCCCGTCTTTATCAAAGACGAATGACTCTACATCAAAGTCTGCACCAGTCAGTAATCTTCCAGTAGTTCCCTCATTAACTATTTCAAAAGGAACTTTATTGTTAGGGTCAGACAATTGAATGTAGTCTAAAACTTTAACCCTGCCATCTCCATTTTCTGTTCCCTTAAAATTTGGGTCTAGACGATTGATTCGCAGTAGGAAATCTGCACTATTGTCTTTGCTACCGTAACCATTGTCTGACAGGAAGTAGAAAGAGTTGGTGTTAGCAAATTGAACACCGCTAAAGCCTTGAATTGGCTGTCCTGGGAAAGGCCCGGTTCTGCCATTGGCTGAAATGTCTGCACCAGAAGTTGGCCCATCACTAAAGGTATCAGCAGGCAAAGAGGCAAAGCCTACTAACTCAACTTTTGGCACTATTGAAGCAAACATCGTCTGATAGATGTGGGTTTGATCGTTTAAACCCGCAATTCCTGGAATCTCAGAACCGTAGGCGTTATAACCTTTACCTACCAAGCTATTTAACACTTCAGAACCAGCACCTTGGTAGTAAACAGGTACAGGACGGTTGGTGTGAGTTCCCCAACCATACTTGACATTGGGATCTGACCCCCAGTAATGTCCAACTTCTGCTGGAGTATCCAAATTAGTTAATGCTTCAGCACCTTGATTTTTTACTAAAGTCGGAAAATTACCGTCGAGAGTCAGGTAGTGATCGTGGTCAGCAGTGACGATTAGTAAGTTTTCATCCCAACCACCATTGTTATCGATCCAGTTAATCGTAGATCCAACTGCTTTATCGAAGTCCAAGGTGGTGCCGATCAAGTTGTCTATATTGTTATCATGGGCAGACCAATCGATATCGCCACCTTCAACCATTAACCAGAAACCATCAGGATCTTTACCTAATACATCTAATGCAGCACTTGTCAAGTCTTTGAGAGTTGGGTTTTCGTTAACCTCTTTGGCGATGAAAGATGCATCCGTCTCTCCGGGAAGCAGTGGACGTGTGGTGTCCACTTTGGTGTTATCACCTTGGTTAGTGAAAACGCTGAACATATCTAAACCAGTGGTGCTGTAGTCGCCGTTGGCAGAGCTTACAGGTAAGTTACCATTTTGACCGCGCGCACCGTATAAACCGAAGAGGCGATCGCCTTTTTCTGGATCGATTGTCGCCGCAGTTTCAGCTAGTTTCTGGGCAGCATTTTCACCCCGCTCTAAAAAGGTGTAATCGTAAATGTTATTAGTTGGTTTAGTGCTAAGTTCTGTGTAGGTTGATTGACGAATGAATTCATTGCTTGTATTCGGCTCAACCCCGTTTGGTAGTAAATCTCCAGGAGCAGAGAGTGGGTGTCCACCACCAAGTAATACTGTTGGTTGATAGACACGGAGTTGCTGTTGCAGGATGTTGTCTAATGCTGGATAGTCAGCATCATACTTGCTGCGACGGTTAACGTTGGCAGCAGCAGCAGCAGGTGTGGCGTGGTCAATGGGAACTGAAGTTACCAAACCAGTAGATTTACCAACTTCGTTTGCAGTTTTGAGAATTGTTTCTAGAGGATTCTCGAAAATATCAACGCCAACAGCGTTGTTGTAGCTTTTAACGCCAGTGTACAGAGTTGTAGCGGTGTTTGCAGAGTCAGGATAGCTGTACTTAATATATTCAGGATCGTTACCGGGAGTCCAAGGATTAACACCACCTTTGGTAGGGTCATAACCTACTAAGTTTCCAACAGCACCATCACTGACTTTTGCACCACCTGTTGGGGTATTACCTGGGTTAAAAGTTGGATCGAAGGTGAAACCAGGGCGAACCTGGCTCTCTCCTGTGATCGGATTAGTCCCGTCAAGGGCTGAATTAGCAGTACTAAAAACTCCATCACTATCAGCGATCGTTGTCCCATAGGTGGTTGCCAAACCGTAGCCTTGGAGTGTTTGAAAGTTGAGTCCTTGCCCCTTACCTTGTGTATAAAAATCACTCAGATTAGCGCCTGTCTTACCATTTTGAATCTCTTTGTAGATGGACGCAGCACGAGCCATTTGCCAGCCCATACCATCCCCAATCATAATGATGACGTTCTTAGCCATGAAAGAGAATCTCCCTGTGCTTAATTGTTGAGATGGTCTTGGCTCTAGTGAAATCAAAAAAGTAATATGGTGAAGAAAAACTAATAGTTTTAGGCTTCAAAGATGTAATTAACTTGTCAGCTTTTTGAGTCTGAACTATTAAATGTCAACCACTACTACAATTGTCATTTCCCTAGAAGCTTTTAGTATCTTAATTAACAATGTAAATTGGATATTAATTAAGATACATAGCAAAAGTTGTGAATAAATTGTGAACTGGTTAAGAAACCTTGTATTGCAATCTTGTACCTAATATGCAATTAACAATTTTTTGCATATTTTTGGTGATGTTAAAAATTATTTTTTATACATTGAAATGATATCTCTTTTGTAACTTTCGTCAGATAATAAGTTCTTTATAATCCAATACGGTTTGGGCTACTTGTACAAAATCGTGGGTTTTGAGACGCGATAAATCGCCGTCTCTACAAGTGTTTTGGTCTTATCTCAACTGTATTGCTTTATAATCCTTCTCTTTAATTGCTTTTGCAATAATGATTGAGTACAGCTTCATTAACTTTTGCTGTTTAATGAAGCTGTAACAATCACAAGAGGCGAACAAATTAAGCTACAACACTGACAGAGAAAACAAAGTCATTTGCTGTGAGCTTAGTTGATGTAATTCCTAGCAATGAAGCTAACTCAGTATTTCCGATTTTCACGATGGTATCATTACCGTGTTGCAATAGTGTTAGCCCACTAAATTGAGTAACACCAATACCGCCCAGCCCGATTTTATCAATGCCAACTGTAAAATCAGTGACAATGTTCTTGCTCGTTGGCAGACTGGCGTTAGCAATCCAGAATTGGTCAGCACCAGTACCACCAGTGATGCTATTACTACCCCCTTGACCAGCAAATAGCACATCATCACCATCGCCACCAAACAGGGAATCATTGACATTAGAGGAGAGTTTGTCATCTCCAGAACCACCGTAGAGACGGTTATTGCTACCGTTACTTGTGAGAATGTCGTTACCTGAGCCACCGAATAATGATTGACGAAAACCTTCAATTACTGTGAGATTATCATTACCTGTCGCCCCAAACAAATTATTACTACCACTGGCTTCTACCACAGTAATAACATCATCACCACTGCCACCATCGGCACTAGTATTTTGAGTCGGGCCATTTTGACCAATAAATATGCGATCGCTACCATCTTCCCCGGAAACTGAAGAGTTATTCCCTGCAAGCACTGTGTCATCACCCTTTCCAGCCAGAATTGTGTTACCTTCAGCACCTTCTATAAAGTCTGCTCCGTCACCTGCACTAAAGAATTGTCTTGGCTCAAGATTGACAGTATCGCTGTTGCTAGAACCAAAACCGTTGGGAAAAGTAGGTTGTACAGTTGTCAGATTATTGGGTAATTCGAGAATACCAAGTTTTTCAGCAGCCGTATTACCTGTAATGTTAAAGTCGTTATCGTTAATCAAAGCTAGAGTATTGGGTGCTACCAATGCTAGACCTTCTAATTTTTCCACCCCGGTGTAGCCTAACTGAGCAGCATTAGCAATCAAACTCTTGCTGACAGGGATAATATTGACAGTAGCTAACTCCGCAGAGGTCAGTTGTTCAATAGTTTTATCAACTGGCAAGGTAAAGTTAGCAGGGTTGTTGATGTTAGTTGCCCCAGCTAAATCAATTTGGTAAATTAGTTTATTGCCAGCAGATGTACCATTATCATCTCGTTCAACTACTGCAAATTTGCCGTTACCCAAAGAAACTGCATCGCCAATCTTATCGGTTCCTGGTAAACCTTCTAGGCGATATAAATACTCTCCTGTTACCTGCTTGCTGACAATATCAAACTCTAGAATTCGCAGGTTGAGAGAACCTTTGGAAGTCGCATCATTGGCGACATCTGGATTATCAATTGGACTCTGAATAAAGGCATATAATTTATTACCTTCTAGTGCGACTGCTTCAAATCCTCGATTATTGCGACGTTGAGCATAAACTGCTGGCAATACCTCAGTGCCAAAAGTTCCAGCTGGTCGATCTGGGTTGGGTGCTGTGGCAGTTCCTTGAGGGATAAAGCGATCAATCAGTTTACCATTAGTGTCAAAGTGGTAAATTGCCGGACGGTACTCATCCACCAACCAGTAATCTCCATTTTGGGCAACGACAATGCCTTCTAAATCAGCACCCAAAGGATCGTTAGGTAGAACATTGTTGTTTAAGTCAACGGCAATTTCATCTGTGTAAGCTAAACCGTTTCCTACAGCTTGCAAGTTAGGTAGTCCCGTTAATGGGGTCGTTCCATCTTGGCGAAATAGTTCTGTTCTGTTGGTAATGCTGATTTCACCTGTGGTGCGGTTAAGTTCAAAGCTGACTATTTCTGGTTGGAAGTCGGGTAATAAAAATGGTCTTTTGACACCATCAGGTTCTCCATTGGGGCCACGATCTGTGTTGGTAACAAATTTCAGGTTGCCATTTGCTGCAAACCCTTGGAAATACAACCCAGAAAAACCACCCAAGAAAATATCTTGATTTTTAGATGTCATGCCTAACTTCGGTAGGTTTTCAAATTCATAGATAGTCAGCTTGGGTTGGGCAACAGGATTGCGAGGATTGTAACTAGTGGTATCGATATTTAGAGAATTGGGGAAGGCATTGGCAATATTTTCCCAAGGCACCAGTTTAAAGTTAGAACTGACGTTTTCGCCATCGATTGTCTTGGCAGGTTCATTAGAGCCGTCTTGGGTGACAAATAAACCAAATGGAAAGTTAGGCCCCAGTGGCACATTAATTACATCAGCCCCATCTGACTCTTGCACGCTGTCAATTGACCCATTGTTACCAATGGCAAAGTTACCCACATATTCGTTGTTACCTTCACGTGTGTAAGCAACAAAGGTGCTATCGCCTTGGCTGGATGCTAACAAGTAGCCTGTGCCGTTTTTGCCATAATAAATAGTCAACCCTTCGGCATCATCGGTAAGGTGAGAACCACCCTCAAAACGGACGCGATCGATCGGCTTGCCTGTTGTGCCACCGTCCGGTTCTGCCTGGAATTTCCAGATGCCCACATCTTCTTGGGCTATGTAGAGAAAGCCGGTTTCTTGGTCAACCACCATACCCTCTGTTTGGGGAGAACGCCCTTCTGTGGTAGGCGAGGGGATGGTAAACTCCCGCACCAGTTCAGCGCCAATTTTGCTATTCCCTTTGTCAATCAATTTGAACTGAGCTATATCTCCAGTTTCTCGCCGACTGGTAAAGACATAGTAATCATTAGTTATGGGGCTACGGTATAAGGTAACTCCGTAAGAACTGCGGGTTGATGCAGAATAGGGAGGTTCAAAAGGTGATGTTTGAAAGATAGTACCAATATTACTATCGGTGATATCTTCCAAGTATTGTCCGGGGGTGGTGGGGTTGGGGTTGATTTTGAAGATTGCTAGTTTATCATTGTTGCGATCGCTAGCTACGGCAATATCAACAGATTGATTGCCTAATTTAAAACCGTATTGCAGGTCAATGTTGTTGTAGCGAATGCCACCGGGATTAACTGTTTGCAATAAATTACCAGACAAGTCATAAACCCGCAGTCCAGCATTTTTGACTGAGGTTAATACTAGGCTCTCGGAAGCATTTGTGGCATTAACATAGATGGCAGGGTCATCAGCATCAGCATTTTGATCTACAGCAGGCAGTGCTGGATCTTCATCATCAAATAAATCGGGACGAGTTTCTAATCTGGGTGCAGCAGTGGGAACTAAGTCTGCATTTAAAGTGAGGATCTGGGTAAATTGGCTTTGGTTAAAGTTGTTATCACTTACCAGCACAATGGACTGACGTCCATCTGCTAGTTTGGGGCCGAAGGCAAGACCTTCTATATTATCCACTCCTGTAATCGGGTGGTTTGCATCAGTAGGCAGATTCAGGTCAGTTAAATTCAACAGCAGTCGTTTTTGGGCGGGTTGGATAGCTGCTAGTTGTTCAGTACTCAGATTGTTGAGAGAATCGTAGAAGCTAATGTCAGTTGCACCTTGCAAAGAAACTTCGTAGATTTTGATCGTGTTACCTACACCTTGGGCAAAGGAACGTTCTAACGCTAGTAATGTGCCACGATTATCTATTGCTAATAAATCCGCTAAACCATTGTCAGCAGAACCTGTGCTGGGATTGGGTGGTTCGGGAATTGCATCAGTAATATAGAGGTATTCTTTTTCTGGCTGTCCAGTAACCAGATTGTATTGCAGAATTCGGGAACGGCTGCCACTGGTGAGTGAAGCTTTTAATCCATCTTGGGACAGCGCGTTTTCAGTGGCGGTGAATAAGGTTTTCTGGTCGGGTGTAATGGTGAGGCTTTCAAAGGCTAAGTTATTGTAAACACCTGATGTCTGCGTATCATCTGCATCGATAATACCGTTACTGTTGGTATCTTCAACTACTGGTAGGAATTTCCTGGGGACAAATAGCGAGCCTGTTTCTTGCCCTGTAGTTAGCGAAAACTCTTTAATAAAGGGATTGCTAACGCGACCAGCACCAGGATTAACTTCGCCCTCGGAAGAGATAAAGACTGTACCATTGTTAGTTAAAGCGATACCTTCTGGGTCAAGGCTGTTGGTTGCAAAAAAGTTGCCGTTGGTATCTTTCAGGGTTGTGACATTAGTAAAATTCACCCAGGAATCGCTGGCAGTAAAGGTATAAAAACGGGCAAGGGCAACTTGGGAGCGATCGTCTGAGATTGCATAGTAGCGGTTATTCACAGCATCGTAGGTGACACCAGAAAGTCCGCCTAGTGGAGTTTGTACCCCATTCACCGTTCCCGCTACACCAGCAGGAATAAACCCTGTGGCAAAAGTACTCTGCCCCACAAATCTTACATTGGGAATGGTTTTACCTGGTTCTGTTGCTCCGGTTTGCACATCTGCGAACACCAAGCGATGGTCAGAACTGGGAAAGGGAAAAGTACCTACCAAAGGAAACGTTGAATCAGTATTTAGAGGCCAAAATACTCCTGAGTTGGCAATTGTCAGGTTAGCTGAGGGCAGCACATAGTCAGTCCGCAGGTTTCCGGGAGTGTTATCAGCAAAGTCTGCGGTGTCAAAGCTAGGATTACCATTTTGGCTAATGTTTGCACCAGCTTGTAAGCCTGCTTGTTGGCGACCACCCAGGCTGGTGGGAATAACATTAGTATTGATATTGGGATTTTGCAATAGTTGGCGAATAGCGTTGTCAAAACTATCACCATCCAACGGATCTGCATTTTGATCGCCCACAATCACAAAGCTCGATCCAGCAGCAATACCGCCAGTTTTACCCTCATCATCGTAAATGTAATTACCATTACCAGGGGTAATATAGTCTGCCCAAAAGCGGATCTCGTCGTGGTTGCGCTTACCGTTGCGGTCTTCCGTGCCATCAAAAGTTGGCGGTGTGGGGTGGCTGGCGAGGATGTGAATTGTTTCACCGTTTACCTGGATGGGTATATCCCAGTGACTTTTAGAAGAAAGGCGTAGAACTGCCAATTCCTCCTGAGAATACCAATCATTTGGCTGTGGTGTTGTCGGATCGTCAGGAAGCAAAGCATTGGGCATATCCTTCCATAGAAAATTTTGAAAGGTGCGGATGTTGGCAGTGTCAATGGGATATTTGGACAACAGCAATATTCCGTATTGACCAGGGAAATTCCC
This sequence comes from Nostoc sp. DedQUE07, assembly GCF_034530975.2. Classification (NCBI taxonomy): domain Bacteria; kingdom Bacillati; phylum Cyanobacteriota; class Cyanophyceae; order Nostocales; family Nostocaceae; genus Nostoc; species Nostoc sp. DedQUE07. The sequence goes on from NZ_JAVRCC020000001.1 coordinate 191,007, forward strand.
GAATCCGAAAGCATCATCGCCATATCCTGATTCGCCTGGGGTTGTAACTGCTGTGCCATTGTTGTTCAAGTCAAAACCAGAGGCAATACCTGTATTAGAAGGAGCGATGTAGAAGTAAGGGTAGTCAACGGGTGTTGTACCATTCTGGCTGACGGCTAGGTAATTTTGCCGGAATAGTTGAACTGCCTCCGGGGAGTAGTCAAACTCGTTAATTAGCAACACATCCGGGTTATTACGCTGGATGATTTCTGCAACTGCCTTTGCTTGAGCGTTGTCAGGGGTAGACAAATCGCTGACTAACTGACCTTTGGCATTACGATTTAAAGAAGCGTTGAATTGAGAAAAGCGAATTGTATTAGTAGTTAGCATGTTTAATTCTGAGATAGATTCTAGACATGAGACTGTTTTGAAAATTAGAAATAGGGAACGGCAGAGGCGCAGAGTACACAGAGAAATCGGAGTTCGATTAAATCTGCGTTAAATAAAGACGAAACGAGTATCTGTTGTCAAATTGGTATTGCGGTTTAACCCGTTTTCCACAACAGCAATTAATTCCGTTCCATTGTTGGTGAAAATGCCTACAGCCGATCTCACTGACCCTAGCGAGTAATTGTTAGCAACTCCTTGAAGCTGAATTAGATCGCTTGCTTGAAAGTTGAGAATATCGGCATAATCATTGTTGCGAGAACTGGTATAGAAAGCTGAAGTTGCATCACCTAAAAGGTAAGTATCTGCACCTTGTTCGCCGTTGAGGAGGTCAATTTCGTTTGTGCCACCGCCCCAACCAATCAGGCGGTCATTGCCATTACCCGCAGAAAGTCCGTCGCTGCCAAGTCCACCTAAGATGGTGTCATTGCCATCGCCACCAAGGAGTACATCTATGCCTCCCTTGCCATCCAGGTAATCATTGCCTGCTCCACCGTCGATTAATTCACTGGTATTAGTGCCGATGACGCGATCGCTCCCAGCCAGAGCATTGACTATGTATTTGTTCAAACCAGTAAGTTCGCTGACAAAGATGATGTCGTTGCCAGATGTCGCCTTGTTATTAGCAACAGTCAAGTCAAAGGTATCGCTAACATTAGCGCCTTTACGATCGGTAGCAGTAACTGTAACTGCGAAAATGCCGATTTGGGAGATAGTACCGGATATTACACCTGTGTTGGCAACGATACTAGAACCAGTGGGTAAACCTGTAGCACTGTAAGTCAGGGTGTCACCTGGATCTACATCAGCAAATTTGTTACTGATATTGAAAGAAAAAGCTTTATTAGTAGAAATGATTTGGTCGTCAATCGTTTGTACTACTGTGGGAGCATTGTTTTTAGGGAGATTAAACCGAGCCACGCTAGGGTCATGATCGCTATCCTGATCGGTAAACTCTGAGTTGATGTGAACTACATCATATCCATCCAGGTTGTTGAGCAAGTTGTTACTAACTAAAACGTGGTCAAGGGTTTGGGCGTTACCTTCAAAGTTGTAGGTGTAACGCTCATTTTGCGGCAGAGTTTCAATTAAGGAAGTCAGTCCAGCACTTTCTAGGGTGTTGACGGGGTTGGAAAATTCAAAGTCATTTAAGTCACCCGCCACTACGACATTGGCATTGGGGGCGATCGCTAAAATATTGCTGACAAAGTTCTTCACCAGGGTAGCTTGTTGCTGGCGTTGGATTTCACTACTGAGGGTTGGTGGTTGATTCGGCCCAAATAATGGCTGGTCGCCACCTTTAGAATTAAAGTGGTTGCCAATTACATAAACAGTTTCACCGTTGAAAGTAAATTCACCAACTAACGGCTTACGACTGCTAGTAAAGGCGGAGTTGGTGGGGTCGATTAAACCAGGACTATAAGAAACTGTAGGAACACCAGAGACATTGGTAACTGTGGTGCTGGTGGTGGAACTACCACCAGGGCGATCTACAAAGCTGACACGATTAGGATTAAACAAGAAACCTACCCGGATATTTCCACCAGGTTCACCGCCGTTCGTATCGTCTACTGGGTTAATTTGGCGATATTGATACGTCGGGCCACCAGCAGCAGTAATTGTATCAATTAACTTTTGGAAGGTAGTGCTGGCATCAACGACGCTATCATTTGTTGCACCGTTATTGTCCTGAATTTCTTCGAGACTAATGATATCTGGTGATTTGAGATTATTAACAATGCGATTAGCCAGGTTGTTAAATTTGGTTGGATCGTCGCCTGGATCGAGGTTTTCGACGTTGTAGGTAGCGAGCGTCAGTTGGTTGGTGGTAGAAGTTAGGCTAGTGATTTCTTTTTGAATGTTACTGTTCTGTACTACTGTGGGAGCAGCCGATACTAAAACTTCATAGTTGTTAAAGCTGTAGTCAACGACACCGACAATATTACTAAGTTGCGTACCAACATTAACTTCAGGCAGTGTTAAGCCATTGTTGAGATCGTCAATTTGAATCCGCTCAGGATTGAAGTCTGAAGCACTAATCAGGCTACCACCGCGAACCGTTCGCCCTGTGGCATTTGCGCCATTGTCTGCTAATACCCAAATTTCTTCTGATGTACCAAAGTTTGCAGTGGGTGAAGTGGCGATTGGGTTATTCACCTGTACCAGCATTCCTTCTAAGCTTTCATAGAAGTCGATGCCATCCTGGGCAGGATCGAAGGTGGTTGTTCCAGTTTCGATATTAGCGATCGTGTCGTTATCGATTACCGTTGTCGGGATAGTTCTGCCACCATTACCAAGGATTGTAGCAGTGGGTAGATCGTTGCCACTAGAAACGGTAACAATTGTAGGAGTGGTGATTTGTGTTTTGGTTAAATTATTAGCATCGTTGCCGGGACGAAACTCTGTAACTGTTCCACTGACTAATACCGAATCGCCGACGGATACGGTTGGTGCTGATGAGGTGAAGACGAAAATACCTTCGGAAGTGCTATCGTCGCTGTCTGGAGTGGGGTCTTGCAAGTAAAAACCGTTACTTGCTTTAACCGTAACAATTCCCGCTACATTGCTGACAGTCTGATTTCTAAAGGATGAGATATGCCCCGTTCCCTGAATGTCGCTAATCCGAACGGATGGAGTTACTTCAAATACCGCAACCGTCTTGCTGACTTCGGCTGTAGTAACTAACAAAGGCTTCCCAGTAGGACTATCAGCCGCCGAGACAAAGGTTAGCCCTTCGATCGCAACATCTTCCGGGGTGTTGATATATTGAACGAAGGTTGGCTTGTTGGGATTGGTCACTTCGTAAACGATGACATCGCCAGTGCGTTCTAAACCAATAAAAGCATAAGTGCGGTTGTTGATGACTCCGATCGCCACGCCTTCGGGTTCAGGCCCTTTGTTATCGCTGCGGGTGTCAAAAGTATCAGCCGCGCCATCTGAGTTAAACAGAGTTGGTACTTTGGTTGCAGTAATTTGTTCAAATTGGTCGCCACTGTCGAATATCTGATTGCCGCTAGCATTCCAAATTGAAAAGGAACGTCCCCCAAATGCTTCGATGCGGTCAAAATCTCCGTCTCCGTCAGTGTCTCCTGTGGCATTTGTAACGGTTAACCGTCCCAGGTTGGTATTTTGCTTTAGGGTAGCCGCATTGGGAAAAACTGTTGGATCTAAAACATATCCATTTGCGCCAACCCGGATTTCCTCGCTAAAACCAGTGTAGTCGCGGGAATCTCCTTCATTGGCGGTGATGTAGTAAGTCTGTCCGTTGGCTGTAAAGCTAGCGATCGCATCGGGTTGATATAACCCAACCACCGGCCAATTCTGAATATTGATTTTACCATCGCGATCGCTAGCATCTAATCCATTACCTGGAAGATTGTAATTTTTCGCACCAAGGGGCAAAATATTGGTGATCGTGGCGCTAGCAATATCCAGAATAGCGATCGCATTATTTTCTTGCAAGGTAATTCGTGCAGTTTGATTGTCTGGAGATACAGCAATATACTCTGGTTCTAAGTCTTGTGCCACCGTCGAACCGGGGCCAGTAATCCGTACACCTGCGGCTTTGAGTGTGGCGATCTGGCTATTGAAGCTTGTAAACGAGGCTTGGGCAACGGTTGCATTCGCCACACCATCAGCAATATTAATAATACTGACTGAACCTTCAGGATCTACTGAATTTGGTTGCCCGTAGCTGTTGGGTTCTCCCTCATTTGCCACTAATACCTTCGTGCCATCGGGCGTAAAGGTGAGCATATCGGGTAATGCACCCACCGCCACCGAGTTCAAAAAGTTGCCATTGGCGGCATTGTAAAAACTCACCTGTCCTGTCTGCTGGGCGTTTGTGCTGGTGTTTTGAATGGCGTAAGCGACTGCGACAATACCATTTTTCACCGCAACACTGTTGGGAATGGCTTGTGTCCCGACGGGAGGCGTAAATCCTGTTACCAAAGAACCAGTCGAGGTTAGCGTGCCTGTATTGCTGACATGATAAATTTCAACTATGCTGCCAGCAACCACAAATAAGCGATCGCTTCCAGAATCAAAGGCGGATATTTCGGCTCCATTAGTACTGGTGAAGCTGCCAATTTTCTGCAAAATACTGGGGTTATTGTTGGTTGCAATATCGTTATCAGCATTGAAAGAGATAAAAGCAATATCGCCTTGTGTCAAAGCCATTAATAACGTCTCCTTCAATTTATTTTGTATTGTTTGAAAATTACCTGAAAAGCTGATGTTCAGTAATAATTTGCCACCATAATCAAGTCACATTGACAATCGCAATATCACTATTTAAAAAAAATATTTTGCAGTCAAAAAAGCTACAGGGTTTACTAGTATTAATTCATATTCAGCAACCTCAAGTTATCTCAGCAACGTTAAGAAACTGCTAGCAAAAGGTTAAAAGAATAAATAATATACAGCTGGATTTAGATCCTCGACATCTCGAAGAAGTCCAGGAGACAGCAATTTTATGCCCATAAAAAAAGGCGGACAAGATGTCCGCCCCACAATAAGTAGTTGGATATTTTTTATTTGAAAGTCATTTTGTATTAAAAGCCACTCTTGCTTACCGGAATTTACCAGGGCTTAAACGAACACCGTTAGGTTGAGACTGACGACGAATTGCTACTCCACTCCGCAAATTGTTTCCAGTACCACCATCTTGACGATCGAGGAAAGGTTTCAGATTAATCCCACTTCTAGATGAACTAACCCGATTATTGCCACCGCCTAGAAGTGTGCGTCCTAAATTATATAATTCGTTGCCTCCACTAGTGCGATCGCCATAAGTGTTAACGGCGATCGTTTGTTGTCCGCTGTCAGCAGTAGTCAAGTTTTGGAAAATGCTATTGCGGATAACAACAGGATCTTTTCCACGGGGGACTGTCAGCACAATTCTACAGGTTGGATTAGCTTCAGTTGTGACGCAGACAGTATTTTCGTTATTCTCTACGGATGTCTGAAGTTCTTGTAAACCATCTGGGCGATAAAGTTCCAAGCGACTGGCAATTGCTGTACAACGCCTTTGTGCGTCCCAACCACCACCTAAAGCCGCAGGTGCTGCCCAAGCAAAGAATTGTCCTGGTTGACTTTGTGGCTGGTACATGACAGTATACTGTCCATTATAAGTCTGACAGGTAAACCGAGTTGTACCATCAGCAGAAGGTGAAGGTGGTACACCTGTCGATGTGTCTATTGGAACTGGTGCTGATGTGCCACCTGATGGTACTGTTGGTACTACTACACCATCGCCATTAGAATCATATTGCGCCATTGCTGCCGAATTGCCCAGACACAAAGATAAGCCAAGACTGCCCAAAGATATCAACCGCAGCATTTGTGATGACATAAATCATCCTCCAGTAGAAATAAATAGGGAATTGATAGTTTAAGTGACGAATAATTCTGGCTTTTGATTCAGCAAAAACCTATTTTTTTCCTCTTGTGCCTTTTTTCCGGCGATTAGCTTTTTCAGCTGTACTTGAATTTCTGTATGATGCCCCACTCCTTAATAGACGTAACGCTTGTAGCACTTATTTGCTTAAACTGAGTCATTTAAATACTTGAAAATTTTATTTGTATAGCAACAGTCAAGGTGGTTAGGACATCAACAGACGATAAAACTTAGACACAAAAAGGCTTTTCACCCAGTCCCCAGTCCCTTGCTATATTAAAAATTTTTTCCTAGTTTAAGGTGTTCCTGGAAGAATGGGTTCTCCGGCAACATCATCTAAACGGATACTGCTTAACAAATTTCGCCACTCTGCTTTCAGGGCTGCATCTTGAGGATTTTTTTGACGCAGTTGAGCCAACGTTGTCAGTGCCTCGTACCATATCCCATTTTGGGCATAGATAGCATAGCGCTTTAGAGGTTCTGCCGTTTCTAGTTGTTTGACTGTTGGTTGACTGAGGTTAACTCGTTTTATTACCCCTTCAACAAAACTTGGGGGAGCATTCTGTTGCTTGTCACAGTTAATTGTGAAAAACCAGCGGTATTGTTGGCCTACTGCTAAAGTGGGAGCAGTGCTAGGCAAAGAAACGCGGATGACTCCGGGCTTATCCGGTAGAGCGATCGCTTTTTTGTATACCTCGTTAGCATCTGGATCTTGCAACACAAATTCAACTGTATAGGGCAAATCTTTGGTATATGGCACATAGAAAAACCAACTTGGATGTTCTACTGTTGTTTGTCCCCAGACATTAATCACTGAGTTAGCTTCCTGAGTAAAGGGGACTAAAGCAGTCAGGTCAGGTTTAGTAAGTGGACATCCCTCCGGCCCGGTGCGCTTCGCTCCACCACGAACGCGACCTCCAGGAGGGGAGCCAGCTGGAATTGGAGGTTGATTAAAGGTTTTAGCTTGAGCAAGGATTGTTTTAGCATCAGAGCGATTAGGGGTTGGTTTCGCCAGTACTGGAGTCAGACTAACTGATAAACTTGTACAGCTAAAAGCTACTACTAAAAACAGCTTTATCGGTTGTGAATTTGAATTCATAGAAACCTGACCTCATAGGATTTTAGATTTTAGATTTTAGATTTTAGATTGGGCACTGGGCGTTAGGAGTGCTGAGTGAGGAGTTAGGAGTTTTGTTTATCTCCTTGTCCCCTTGTCCCCTTGTCCCCTCATCTCCTCTGCTCCCCTGCTCCTATTCCCCATTCCCTGCCCGCACTTTTGTTTTTGAATTACTATAAATTGACATTAAAACTCCCATAGCTAACAACGATAAAGCCGACGGTACGAAAGGCACCCAAGCACCTGAAATTAACAGACCAAAGCAAACTACATACAAAACGCTAGAAGCAACACCCATTGCCAACGCCAACCAGGGTAAAGAAAACCTGCGCCAAGCTAGGACTCCCCCAATCAAAGACCAGCCCCAAATCCAGATTACCTCTGCCCACCATGACCAAGCTCGCAGCAACGGCCGCCCATCCTGGACTGCACCAAGGATCTGGCTGACCATGTGAGCTTGTACCAGTACTCCTGGCATTTGCTCGTCTAAAGGAATGCCATAAGGTGTAGACCAAGTGTCTGGAGAATCCCCCTTTGCAGTCACACCAATCAAAACAATCCGGTTTTTGATGGCGTTGGGGTTAATTGGACTAGATAAAAATTGCGTTAGCGTTACCTGTTCGGCTATTTCTTTTGAAGAACGATAGTTGAGTAAGATTTGACCGCCATTAGCATCAATATTTTGATAGCCACCAGTACGAGACTTCAGATTCTCAAAAATAGTCTTACCCAACTGCAAATTTCCTTCAGGGGTGAACTTTGTTTGAATTCCTAAAGGGTGCAGATAAAGGGATGCTAGTTGTAAACTGAAGGAATATGGAGTAAAACACGATGATGTGGTCTCCTGATTCATGAACAGAAGATGCCGACGAATAACTCCATCGCGATCGTGAATAAAGTCACTGAATCCCAGATTTGCTGGAGGGATTTCTGGTGGCGGCTTAATGCCTTTGATATTTCCTGTGCGATCGCTCCCTTTGCATATGCCAACCAAGTTCTGAGTTTGCTGGAGACGAGTAATTAAATCTGGCTCTTTGGCCTGAAAATCACGGTAGACATCTAAGCCGATCGCGCGGGGTTGGTATTGATTCAGTTTTGCTAAGAGTTTATTCAGAGATTTTTCAGAAATAGAAGCTCCAATTAAGGACTCGCCATTTTGTCTTTGAATTGCTAAATCCTCATCGTCAATTGTGATAATCAACAGTCGAGGATCGAGTCCTTCTGTGGGGCGCGATCGCATCATTAAATCAAAGGCTTGAATCTCTGGATTTTCTAGCAATCCCACCAATCTCACGCCACAAACCAAGGCTGTAACTGCCAAGCTGGATAACACAGTTCTCTTAAATCTGCGTTTGTTAGACAAAGGTAAACTTGCTGGCTCTTCATCTTCAGATTTTGTAGACCTTAATTCATCCCAAGTCGGTGGTATCTGCGCCGGATTTTGGCAAATCACTGGTAGCCAAGTTGCACAAGGAAATCTATCCTCAAGTCCTTGCAAGCGTTCCCGTGCTTGGCGTACCGCTTGATATAAAGACTCGCCACCGGCAAAGCCTTCGAGAAAATATTTTAAAAACTCCTTCGCAACCTGGTCTGGGACGGGTTCGCGCATGACAATTATTTGAGGAATTTGCAAATCAGCTAATTCTCGCGCCAATCCCAAGCCATCACAGGAGTTAAATATAGCTAATTGCAAACCATTTTCAATGGCTTTTTTGAGAGCGTACTTTAACTCGCCAATGGTAAGACTATCAGTTCTATTCAGATAAATTCGTCCGCTTTCGCCATTTCCTTGACTGGAACTGTGTCCGGCAAAGAAGAGAATATCCCAGTTTTTTCCCCAGAGATGCTCAGTCAAGTCCTTACGTTGTGGTTCTACCAAAAAGCTCACCTGTGCGTTACTACACTGTTGCAGTAAAGCTCGATCGGCTTGGGTGTCAATCCCTTTACTATTGCCTACAATTGCCAAAATATTGACTAATTGATTGAGAGTGCGTGGCTTGTGAATGCGATCGTAAGATGGTGAAGAAAGGGCAATTTCAGCTTTGGGATAGCGTTCTAATAACTCCCACAGATGCCAGGGTAATAGCTGCAATTGGCTATTTTCTGTTTGCAAAATTACCCGTACTTCGTCGCTGGATGATAATCTTTCTAACCATTTTTCCCTCAAAGGGCGAAATTCCTCTGCTCGCAGCCAGGTATTAAAGCGTGCCCGCAAAATATGAGAAGCGTTTTCGCAGTCTTGCACCATCGATACATTCGTCACTTGCATTTTGTCAGCATGGAGGCGATAACGATTACCTATCTGCCGATAACTAGACTGCCAATGACTATAATAGAGCGGCATTTCCGGGAATGAAGGGAGCCTCCCAGTGATTTCGGTTGTAGCACGCTCGTGTTCTTCACCAATTTGGAGGGTGACAGCAAACCCCTGCTCAAAACTACCCTCTCCAAATTTGATCGCCACTAATTTACCCATAACCGTCGCTATTTCCCCATGCAAGATCGTGCCCTGTTCTAATGTCCGATCGCAAGCTTCACAAGTATCTACAGATTTTTTTCAAAATCCCCAAAAACTAGCTTGGATTTTTAATTTTTAATTTTCAATTAATGAATTATCACTTAATAAATTACTGACAAACAAGGAAGATAGTTACATATTTCAAATTCGGAAATATTCGGTAATACTGGTATTATCCAAGGCGACCCTAACACTAAATTGCTCTGTAGGTTCACCACGAAACTGCAACTGAATGTAGTTGTCTGATTTTCTCGATTGAGCGTCAAGAAATATTGCTCCTGAACTATCTATAACAGTGAGATGAACTCCTGGTGGCAAGTAAATTTGATTTCCAGTGGCGTGCAATTGGAGATGAATACTAGTTTGTCGATCTTTTTCGGGGCTGATTTCTACAATCAACATCACAGGTTGGTTGTGGATTTGGATACCTAAATCAATCACTTTTGCCCGTTTAGTAATTGATTCTGGTTGTTTGAGGGTATCTAATTCTAAAGTTTCAACACTGCGAAAGGCATAATTTGGCATAAGTTCCGGCACATTCCACAGCGATTCAATAGTTTCCCAACCAGTCTCAAATATACCAGCAAACCATTGGCTCAAATTCACTAATGAATTAGCTGGGGATTGACGCAGTTCCCAGATGCGATCGATAAACGCTTCCAATGGTTGCAGTTGCGCTAAAGGAACTGTTTGGGTTGCTACACTAGGGATAAAACCAAGCAGCCTTGCTTCTTCGAGCGATTCATCAAATTGAACTATTAAATAACCCACCCGTTCTTCCCAAGTTTCTGGAGGAATAAAACATATCTCCTGATGCAGATGGACAGGGCGACACTCCAGACGGCCAATTGAGGGCAGTTCTAAATCAGCGACATCCCCACAAAGGCGCACAATTGGGTTCCAACTGTCACTAGCTTGAAGATCGGTAGGAATATCCATCATCTGCAAGTAGTCATTCACCACCCATACAGCTAAAGTATTCAGCCGGACTTGCTCTGCTTTTTCAAGATTTGGTTGCTGGTTAGCAAATTGCTGGGCTGTTACGCGGGCTGTTTGGGAAATTGGCAATGTTAAAGCGAAATCATCTAGCTGATAGGTGGAGTTATTCATAAGTCAATTTCTAGGGTTCAATGCTGCTATGTATATATCACCCGCATTCAATAAATTTATGCCACAAAACTGAATACTGAAAAAAGATAATTGGGATTGGGGACTGGGGACTGGGGACTGGGGATTAGGTAAAAATATCTCATAAAATTGAGGGATTGTTTGTATATTATTAAGATGATATGGGAGATAGAGGTTTTGAGTCTTTAGACTTCTATCAAGATAGCGTCAAGCTACTAAAAGCAGCTTATCGACTAGCAGATAGGTTGCCAACTTTTGAGCGTTACAATTTGAGCGATCAATTACGAAGATCGGCTTGTAGTGTTTTACTGAACATAGCTGAGAGCTACGGACGTTCTCATTATCTAGATAGATTGCGTTTTATGTACATTGCTCGTGGTTCATTAACTGAGACTAAAAGTGCTTTCATTATTGCTGAAAGCCTGAGGTACTGCAATACAGAACAATTACACTGGGTTAGTCAACTTAAAGACCAGATTGAAAAAGGTCTTAACGGTTACTGTCGTTTCATTCGTTCCCAACAACAAGGTAAAGAAGAGTATGGCACTAGATTAGGTAATTGGTGATTAGTGATTGGGAGATTTGAGGTTTTGAGCTAGATGAACGAGTCCCCAATCCCCAGTCCCCAATCCCCAGTCCCCAGTCCCCAATCCCCAATCCCCAGTCCCCAATCCTCAAATCACAACCAATTACCAATCAATACATAAGCAGACCAAAAGCTTGGCGCTCTGTAATTGGGATGTTTCAGCAGTTGTAGTTGGGCACGATGGACTGCTTCGGCTTTGGTGATTTTGCCACTCTTGAGTTCTCGATAGAAGGCACTAACAAACATCGCTGTTGATTCATCATCAATTTGCCACAAAGAAGCGATGGTACTACGTGCCCCAGCTCGGACAGCTGCTCCTGCAAGACCCAGTGCTGCACGGCTGTCTCCTGTTGCTGTCTGGCAAGCACTCAAAACCAATAATTCTACTACGGTTTTACCCTGGCTGTGGAAGAGAGTATCAAAATCTTTGACATTTATCTGACCATCGAAATCTAAAATAAAAGTGTCTTCGAGGCGGGAGCTAAACTGACCGTGGGTTGCCAAATGCACTATGTTGAATGAAGCAGCATCAATTTCACTTTCCAAATTCTTTTTCTTAAAATCCCCATCCAATAGGCTAGTTGTCGAAACTCCTGCTTTCGTAATACCGTCAAATTCAGATTTGATCGCCAGCAATGGTGCAAACTTGGGAAATCCTGGCGGCGGCTGAGTCAGTCCTGCTGTTAGCGCTCTGAGCTGCTGTTTAATTAGCGGTTTCGGGTCGAGAAGTTGTAGACCGACGCTCAGGGCGATCGCATACTTCTCTACTAAATATTGTTTACCATCGTAGAGAGCTGCCATTGGTAAATTGCGTAATGGCCCATCTAGGACGAACACTAACGTATCGACGCCACTTTGCTGCAATTGTGACTCAATGGGTTTAAGCAGCCAACTGTAAACTTGTTGCGATTGGGTTTGGACGATCTTAGTAGCAGTTGGATCGACAAGATTTCTTCGCAGTTTTATTAAGAGTTGCTCTACTTCCCCTTGGGAAATCTTGGTACTATAGCTTTGCAGAGATTGTTTGGGAATTTTGACAATTACCTGGAGTTCGTCACGAAGAATAATTGGATAAAGGATGGCAGCCTTGGAATTATCTTTGTCTACGACTCGATCGAGGGCTACTTTTTGACCTTGCAGACAAGCTTCCTGAAAGAAGTCGTCTAATTCTGCTAGTTGGAGTGCTTCAATCCGTTGGCGTGCTTTATCCAATATTTTTTCATTTGGTTTTCCTTTTTGAGATTGCAGCAGTAACTCTACTGACTGGCGGTAGACGGGTTCTACACTGTCCCGGAAATCAAATTGTACATCCTGGTTTACTACATCTTTATTGACTACTAAATCTCTGCGGAGAGATTCAAGAGTGTCTACAGCAGCATCATAAGCGGCGATCGCACCATTAATATCTTTTTGTGCCCAAAGCAATCTACCTAACTGCCACTCCAAGCTATAGGTAATTTCTGGTGCATTGCTACTCTGTGCCAAAGCTAATCCTTGCCGGGTCAAGTCTTGCGCTTCTGACCACTGTCTGGTTTCTTCGTACAAGCCGCCTAAACTCTTTAGAGCATAAGCCTCTGCCCGCTTGTCTTCTAAGCTGCGGGATTGCTGGATGGCACTAGCGAGTAATTTTGCTGAATCTTTTGTACTTAATCCTGAGTAAAAACTATGACTCGATGCTTGTAAGACACCACTCTTGACTTTTGCCAAACTTTGTGAAAAGTTAACATGAGCGTAAATACTCGCACGGCTGAGAGGGAGTTGCCTGAGTTGGGACTCAATCGACGGCAAAAGAGTTTGCACCTTTGCCCATTCTTTATCTTCGATCAGTAGTCCCAGGTGATTGAGTTGTGCTTGAACTTTTGTGAGGGGTGAGGGAGATACTGCGACTGTTTTTTGATAATAGGCGATCGCCTGTTCCTTTTGATTTTGTTTGCGGGCATTATTCCCCAAGCTGAACAGACTAGCCCCAATATCAGCGCTTGATTGGAGATTTTGAGCAATTATCAGACTTTCTTCTAATGCTTGGCGTGACTTTTTCAAATCGCCCAATACCAAAAGGGCATCACCGAGCGATCGCAAACTCACTGTCTTTTCTAGAGAATCTGGTTGAGATTTTAACGTCTGACTTATTCGATCGAGGGTTTTGATCGCCCGCGGGTAAAATCCTTGAGTGCGCCAAGCTTGTGCTTGATTGATTAGCGATCGCACCACGCCACTTTGATTATCTGCTTGTTTGTAAATTTCTTCTGTTTGCTGCCAAGTTGCCAAAGCCGCTTCGGACTTTCCCATTGCCAATTGCAGACGACCTTGAATATCTAGTGATTGGGCAAATATTTGCAGATTTTGGTTTTTATCCGGTTCTTGGAGTAAATTTAAGCTTTCTGTAATCGCCTGCTGCGCCTGACTCCATGCACCGAGTTGGTGGTAAGCTAGGGAAAGATTACCCAATGTGACTGCTAGTGCAAGGCTCTCCCCTTGCTGCTTATATATTTGGACAGCCTGTTGTAAAACTTCTACAGCTTTGGCAAAGTTGCCATTACTGTATAAAACTTTGCCCTGCTGTAAGAGTGAGGCGGCATCAGTGGGCACAGCCAGCGATACTATACTATTTATTGGCAGTTGGGATAAAGAATTGATTGAGCCAGGAACTTTTGCTAGCACTGGTGAACCGACAATGCATAGCAAAGCGACCAGGAAGTACAAAGGTAAACGTAAAAAGTGAGTTAGGGGGGTGAGCCAGCGCGTCCTTGCCGTTTCTCGACCCCTGCTTTTAAACTTTAGAGAATTTGCGCCAAAAATCCTAGTTGTTTTAGCCATAAGCATGACGAGAGGTAGGTGATAACCAGAAACACATAGGATGAACTATTAGGCTAACAGGCTAATGTTACCATCTCTATTCCCGATCAATCTTTGAGCTTCCACAATTTTCTTATTTATAGCGATCGCTGTGAAACTTGATTAACAAAGTAAATGAAGTACACGGGTAGAGGCAGAACATATTGTACCCCTACGATTATCTCTACCTCATCATGTAATCTGTTGTAGTTAAAAAGCGATCGCTAACCTTAATCAAAAACTCACTGAAATAGTGATGAGTAAAAATTATTTGGGTGTGGCTCTTAGAGCTGCAAGAATTATAGAAAGGTGTGAGTAAGTTTACTTACTATTTAATTGATCTAGGAAAGTTCTGGTGGAAACCGAGGTTTTTTGCGAACATACTCACGAATGACATTAGTTGCTCGCCAAGCAATCCCACTACCAGGAGGAACGCGACAACCAAGAGTCCGTGCCGCTCCAAGGTTATTTCCCAATCTATCAAAGACTTCAAGCCATCCATCTGAACCATCTGTTATTACCCGAACGGCTAGTGTATCTTCTCCTTGAATCGTGATTCTTAAACCAAAAACGCTTCCAATATCTGCTGCCTCAATCGTATTCTTATAGAAGTTATAGGCTTCCCAGAAACTATCTGGTGCTATTAGTGCTGAAGAGTCCTGCATATCGTAAAGCCATCTTTCAATACCTTCGAGATGAAAACTAAACCTTACCTGACGTACCCATTTGTCGTAGTCATCAACGCAACCAAACTCTTCTTGATTAAGATTTTCTACTCTTGGAAGAGCTAGCCCATGAACATGAAAAGACGTAGGTTGGAACATCCTAAGTGATTCAATATTTAATAACTGACCCTGATCGTAAACTCTTGGGTAGCCTTGAGAGTAAAAATGCTTTACAGTTTCGGCGAAATTACTCATATCAAACGTTGGACTGGGACTGATTAAATATAGCTTGCCCCACAATCAACCTCAAAGTAAGTAGGTAGGCGTAAAAAAGATAAGGCAGAAAGTCGAAGGGAAGAGGGTTGTAGCTTAGTTTATATTTATTTACATAGTTTGGTTTTATTATGCCAACTTATCTAGTTATTAGAGGCTCTTAGTTAGAACGAGCCGCACCTCACCAAAAAAAATAGAGTTGTTGCATAAAGCGATCGCCTTCAAAACGGTAGCGATGCCCCATTTCCAATTCCCAATTCCCAATGCCTATAATTTAAAATCCAGCCAAATGATGTGAAGGTTTCAAACTCAGGGATGATGAGTAATTAGCAATTAAATTGACAAAATCAGACTATAAAGAGTGGTATTAAGCGATAAATAGCGCTTGTAAAGGACTAACGGGCATGATTAAATCTTGGATGGTGATTGGGGGCGTGGCTTTCTTGGTTGCTTTAGCAGCGAACGTGATTACGCCTAGCGATCGCCAATGGTTCAAGCGTTTACAACGACCGAGATGGCTAACTTTTGAGGGTGCAATTCCGATTATTTGGACTGTAATATTTATTTGCGGTGCTTGGTCAGCTTATATTGTCTGGGAAAAAGACCCAGGAAGCACCTCAACCTGGTTAATCATGGGTTTATATCTGCTATTAGAAATTGTTACCATTGCCTATACGCCTGTAATGTTTAAGCTTCGCAGTCTGAAAGTGGGTACAATTCTCGGTGGCACAGGTTTGATTATTGATATTTTATTGATACTTGCAGTCTTAGGTTTTTCTGGTTGGGCAGCACTATTACTAGTTCCTTATTTACTCTGGAGTCCCATTGGTACTTATACCACTTGGCAGATGATGAGTCTCAATCCTCAAGATGCCTAAGAATCGCACCAGAGAATGATTAAACATCTAGTCTAAATTGTCAAACTTGCAGTGTATGAATTGACAAAATACACAAAGCAAGAGTGCATTATGATTCCATCTTGGATAATAATTGGGGCTGTAACTTTCTTCGTCGCCCTTGGTAGTTTCTTCATCACGCCACGTGATGTTAAATGGTTTGCAAACTTAAGTCGCCCTCGCTGGCTAGTTTTTGAGCCGCTGATTCCAATTATCTGGACTGTGATTTTTATTTGCGGTGCAGCTTCAGCTTATTTTGTCTGGGAAAAAAATCCCGGAGGCATAATTACTTGGCTACTAATGGCTTTGTACCTCTTGGTGGAAATTATCACCGTCGCCTACATACCTACAATGTTGAGGTTTCGCAGTCTCAAAATTGGGGAAGTTCTTGGGCTAATCGGTTTGATTTCAGGCGTTGTCTTGGCAATCTGCGTTTTACCGATTTCTCTAATAGCGGCGTTGTTACTCGTTCCCTATCTAGTTTGGACTCCCATTGGTACTTACACCACCGACGAGTTAAAAGAACTGAATCCTCAAGATGCTTGAAGAAGAATCCAGAAGTCTGAATTCAGTAGTCAGAAGAAGAAAGTGTAGGATGAACGCTTATTTATTCCTTATGGATTCCGTAAGCAAGATTTCGCATTTAGTATCACCATTTATTCAGCATTAGATTGAGTAAGTCTGCCAGTCAGACTCCAATTCAATTCTGAATTCTGAATTCTGACTTCTGAATTCTTTTGTGATAACGCATCTATATAAGCCGTCCATAACGTGCGGTGACAGGATTGGCTGGATTAGATTGATTATTTAGCCAAGCCCACATTTGATCGCCAACAGAAAAATGCCACCACTCTCTAGGATTGCGTTGAAAACCGGCTTTTAACATTACATCTCGCAATAGTTGACGATGAACATGATACTTTTGCGTTTCTAAGCGATCGCTATTGGCATAATAATCGGGATGCGATCGCTCTGACATTTCATCAATTGGCGAACCCATATTTACTATTTGCCCTGTATCATCTACCAGCGTTACATCTACTGCCCCACCAGTACTATGAGGAGGCGGAGTTTTTGCATCTAAACTCGGTGCAGCCCAAATTGCATAAACCGCTTCCCAAATCTCTTGGCGTTGGTTTGCTGATAACTCTACATTAGTTAGTCCTCTATCCCGCACTGCTTGGGCGAAGCTGTAATCTACCATAAACTGCTGGACTGCTACTGGGCGATAGGCATCAAAAATTTGAATCCGCCACTTCTGACGCAACAATTCCAGGTAATTTTGCGCTTGAATCAAATTTTCAATAACGCTTTGACGGAGATAATAAGGAGAGCGATCGCCATAAGGCGCACCTAACTTTTCATAAGGATGGGGAGATTCCACCGCAAACAATTCTAAAGGAATCGCTACTAGCGGTTCACCACACTCAAAAATTGGGATTTGATGATAAGGTCTCATCTAGTCAGATACACAGGACTTACGCATTTTAACGCAAGCATAGCATTGTGCATAACGATTCTCTTCTTCCTCTGTATCCTTTGCGGCTCTGCGTGCAATACCAATTTTTATCAACCCTGAACAATTTGTTATTTCGGAGTACTCATTTGTTATTTCGGAGTACTCATTTGTTATTTCGGAGTACTCATTTGTTATTTCGGAGTATTCAATATGCCCTAGCAGATTTAAGATTCTATCATTAACGGTTCGTTTTCCCAAAAATGCTCAATCAAAACCAAATACCTTTATTAGATGCCTTAAAAGCTAATGCAGCAAGACCTCATGCGCCTTTTTACACTCCAGGACATAAACTAGGTGAGGGAATTTCTCAACCTTTGGTTGATTTACTTGGTAAAGCTGTCTTTCGCACTGATTTAACCGAATTAGCAGATTTAGATAATCTTTTTGCACCCCAAGGCGTTATTCAAGAAGCACAACAACTGGCGGCTGAGGCATTTGGTGCTTCGCAAACATGGTTCCTTGTCAATGGTTCTACCTGTGGAATTGAAGCGGCAATTCTGGCTACCTGTGGCACAGGCGATAAAATTATTTTGCCTCGGAATGTACATTCTTCGGCGATCGCTGGTTTAATTCTCTCTGGTGCAATACCAATTTTCATCAATCCTGAATACCATCCAGTTTTAGATATTGCCCACAGCATCACGCCCAATGCTGTACAATCTGCACTCCAACAACATCCAGATGCCAAAGCAGTATTAATCGTTTATCCAACATATTACGGTGTTTGTGGAGATTTGAATGCGATCGCCAATATTACACATCAATATAATGTCCCTCTACTCGTAGATGAGGCACACGGCGCACACTTTGCCTTTCATTCAGAATTACCCACTCCAGCTTTAGCCGTAGGTGCTGATTTAACTGTACAATCCATCCACAAGGTACTCGGTGCGATGACACAAGCATCGATGCTGCATATTCAGGGTAATAGGATAGATGGCGATCGCATCAGTAAAGCTTTGCAACTCGTACAATCTACCAGTCCTAGTTATTTACTTTTAGCTTCTTTAGATGCAGCGCGTCAGCAAATGGCACTCCACGGAAAAATGTTGATGTCTCGCACTTTGCAACTTGCTGAAGAAGCTAGAACAAAAATCAGTCAAATTCCTGGATTATCAGTTTTAAGCCCCCCTTTAAAAGGGGGGTTGGGAGGATCTCCCGGCTTTGTAACTTTAGACAAAACGCGACTAACTGTCACTGTTTCTAGTTTAGGTTTAACCGGATTTGAAGCAGATGAAATTCTAGATGAAAAATTTGCTGTCACTGCTGAATTTGCCTCACTACAACATCTCACCTTTATCATTAGTTTGGGCAACACCCCAGCCGATATTGAACAATTAGTGCAAGCTTTCACTACCCTCGCCAAAGAATATCGCCGAAGCAACTTGACTGTTAAAAACCAGGTTTGGCTAAATTTAGACAAAACACTAGATTATGCTTTCCAACTTTCTCCCCGTGAAGCTTTTTTTGCTGTCAGTGAAATACTACCTTTGACACAAACCAATAAACGCATTTGTGCTGAAATCGTCTGTCCCTATCCCCCAGGAATTCCTGTGTTAATGCCGGGAGAAGTCATCACCAAACCCGTCCTTGACTATCTGCAACAAATCCAGGCAATGGGAGGATTAATTAGTGGTTGTGCTAATAGTAGTTTACGCACCCTAAAGGTAGTAAAAGAATGACTTATATGGTAAATTTAAGGATAATAATTTGAGATCGTTACTCACAATGGTTCCTCTTTTGTCAAAGTTACCTAAATAATCTTCTCTTAAAAATAAATTGAAATCAATGAAGATAAAATTTTTGTTCGTACCAGCAGTTGTACTTTCTTTAGTAACCACCTTCAATAGAGCTGCTTTTGCTCAAAATCAAACTAATACTATTGCACCAAGTACTAATGCTCAAGAAATAGAAAAAACTAATAATGTCAAGAAATTGTTAGAGATAACTGGTGCGAAAAATCTTTCTACACAGATCATCACTCAACTATTAAATGATTTCAAGTCCGAATACCCTCAAGTTCCTCAAAAATTTTGGGATACTTTTGCTGCTGAACTCAAGATAGATGATATTGTCAATGAGATTATTCCTATTTATAATAAATACTTTACTAATGAGGAAATCAAACAAATCATTGCATTTTATCAGACACCTTTAGGACAAAAAACAATTACCGTTATTCCCCAAATCAGTCAGGAATCTACTGCTATTGGTATAAGATATGGAAAAGTAGCAGCCCAAAGTGCCTTAAAAAAATTGGAAGCAGAAGGATATATCCGCCCTAATCGATAAAGCGGTCTATGATATTAACTGGAATTTAGGAATGGGTAGTTTTTAGATTTTGCTCAATTACCAATCCTGCCAAAAAGCAGGAAAGGAAAAAGATTCTTTTTGCTCCCTTACTCTCCCTCTGCCTATTGTTTACTTCCTCGATCGAGCAACTTTAAACTCAGATCAACTCTGCTCTCCACCTTCTACAATAAAGATCCCTATCCTCCACGAATTCCCTTGTTAATGCCGGGAGAAGTCATCAATAAATCCATTCTTGATTTCTTGATTACCTGCAACACATCCAGGTGATGGGGGGATTTATCAGTGGTTACAATCATACTAGCCTCAAAACTTTGAAAGTTTTGAAATAACGTCCTCACTCCTAACTCCTGAATTATTGTTGATAAAAATTTAATTCATGCAATCAACAGTAAATATGCGGTTGAGCAGATAATTTGGATAAAAGTATATAGTAGTTATACTAATGTGAAACTTCAATAAAAATAGCTAGCTAACTAGTGCAATCTTTGATTTATACCCATAGGATCGTCTTGATGATTCCTAAACTAGAAGATGAAATCAAAAACCTATTATATTTGGGGGTTAGTAACAGTTCCGATTGTAGTCACTCTAGCGCTGGGTTTTTCAGCAAGAGCGAATGCAATTGAGTTAGGCGCTGCCTCTGATTACAATGTATTTGTTTTGGGAGATATCTCTCAAAAATATACAGATATCGAAGGAAAAGTTGCTGCTGGCGGTAACATCAATTTTGTCGGCGGACTTGGAAGCAGACTTTCTGGTAATAGCGGCAACGTAGTAGTTGCTGGACAGAATTTAACTCTGAGCAACGGTCAAGTCTACCACGGTAATGCTGTCTATGGAGGCAGTGCCAATGTATCCAGCAATGTGGGATTTCCCCAAGGAACTCTCAGCCAGGGAAATCCCATCAACTTCAATGAAGCAGGGAAACAACTGCGAGGACTATCTGAATATTTGGCAACCTTGACTCCTACTGGTAACACAACAGTTCAACCTTGGGGTGCTATTAACCTTAGTGGCAGTAGTACTGCTTTCAATGTTTTTAATCTTGCAGGCTCATCTGTCTCCAAGACAAACTATTTTGAAATTAAGGGGGACGCAAATTCAACTATCGTTGTCAATATCAGCGGTAAGGATGTGTCGCTGCAAAACTTTGGGTTTAATATCATTGGCGCAGATAAACAAAAGGTAATTTACAACTTTTATGAAGCGACAAATATAACTGCTAGTGGAATTGGTATCCAAGGTAGTATTCTTGCGCCTTTGGCTAATTTCAATTTCAATAACGGTCAAATTAACGGCAATGTCGTGGTAGCTTCTTTGACAGGAAATGGCGAGTCTCACAATTATCTATTTAATGGCGATCTGCCAGATGTGCCAATAAAGTACTACACTCCGCCTAAGCCTCCCATTCGTAAAGTTCCAGAGCCTGGAAATCTTCCAGGTTTAGGATTAGTTGCTGTCGTATTTGGTTTGTTTCGCTACAAACGCAATCAAGCAACTTGTTTAGAATAATTAAAAATTTTTGGCAGCATAGCGCATAACGGGAATTTGTTTACAGATTTTCGCTCATGCGCTATTTACTTGCTCTCTACCTTCTACAATAAAGATAGACTTTATTGAGATTTGTATAGTTGGGGATCGGCTGTCATGGCTCCCGCCGTTTTAATTCAAAATCTGCAAAAACGTTACGGTACAGTGGTTGCCGTCCAGGATGTTTCTTTTCAGGTAGAATCAGGAGAAATTTTTGGTTTACTTGGCCCCAACGGTGCGGGGAAAACTACAACCTTGCGTGCTTTGTGTACGCTAACCACACCGGATGCAGGCATTATCGAAGTATCTGGCATCTCTGTGTTAGATAATCCGAAAGTGGCAAGACAACGACTAGGCTACGTAGCTCAGGAAGTCGCTATAGATAAGGTGTTGACTGGAAAAGAACTGCTGCAATTGCAAGCAGCACTTTATCACCTTCCAAACGCAATAGCCAAACAGCGGATTGAGACGGTATTAGACTTACTCGGTTTGCAAGAATACGCCAACAAAAAGACAGGAACCTACTCAGGCGGTTTACGTAAGCGCCTAGACTTGGCTGCCGGCTTGCTCCATGCACCAGATGTTTTGGTGTTGGACGAGCCAACTGTAGGGCTTGACATAGAAACTCGTTTTGTGGTGTGGGATTTCCTGAAAAAATTACGCGCCTCTGGGACGACGGTAGTAATTACCAGCCATTACTTAGAAGAAATTGACGCTTTAGCCGATCGCGTGGCAATTATAGATCGCGGCATTGTAATTGCCAGTGATACACCTTCGCAATTGAAAGATCGAGTAGGGGGCGATCGCATCACCTTGCGAATCCGCGAGTTTTCCCCCATTGAAGAAGCTGAAAAAGCTAAAAACCTCCTGAAACCTTTACCCTTTATCCAAGAAGTCATCATCAACAGCGCTCAAGGTAATTCGCTCAACTTGGTAGTGACACCTCAAAATGATGTTCTCATTAACATACAGCAAGCGCTGAACACCGCTGGCTTGCCCATATTTGGCATCGCCCAATCTCGCCCCAGCCTTGATGACGTTTATCTCGCTGCTACAGGACGCACCTTGTTGGATGCAGAACTCGCAGCCGTCGCCACCCGCGATCCCAAAGCTGAGAAGAAGCAGAATATGAGATAGCGAATGGGGCATGGGGCAGGAGGAGCAGGGGGAGCAGGGGAAGCAGGGGAAGCAGGGGAAGAAGAATATTGACCAATGCTCAATGCCCAATGCCCAATGCCCAATCTAAAATCCAAAATCCAAAATCCAAAATCCAAAATCCAAAATCCAAAATTGCTATGAGTGTTACTCCTAAATCTGATATCAATTGGCAGCCGCTAGCATCGCCGCAAGCAGATGTTAATACTGCACCTAACTTTTTCGGTGAATTGGTACAAGAGACGTTGGCTTTAACTCGTCGCTTGTTCATTCAGTTGCAACGCCGTCCCTCATCTTTGGTTGCTGGAATTATTCAGCCAGTAATGTGGTTAGTGCTATTTGGCGCTTTGTTCCAAAATGCCCCCAAGGGTATATTTGGTAATACAGCAACAAATTACGGACAATTTTTAGCTGCTGGCATCATTGTGTTTACAGCCTTTGCTGGGGCGCTGAATGCTGGTTTACCCGTAATGTTTGACCGCGAGTTCGGCTTTTTGAATCGTTTGCTAGTAGCACCCTTAGCATCGCGGTTTTCCATTGTTTTTGCCTCAGCCATTTTTATCATCAGCCAAAGTTTGTTGCAAGCAGCCGTAATTGTTGCAGCAGCAGCATTTTTGGGCGCAGGACTTCCAGATGTAGCTGGTTTAAGTGCGATCGCTCTAATTGTTTTGCTCTTAGCTTTGGGTGTAACAGCCATCTCCCTCGGTTTAGCTTTTGCTCTACCCGGACACATTGAATTGATTGCAGTGATTTTCGTCACTAACCTACCACTATTGTTTGCCAGTACTGCTTTAGCACCCCTATCCTTCATGCCTAAGTGGTTGCAGGTTGTAGCTACCCTCAATCCTCTCAGCTATGCGATCGAACCAATTCGCTATCTCTATTTCCACAGTAATTGGGGACTAAGTAGTATAGTGATGCAGGCTCCTTGGGGCGATGTTACCTTTGGGGGAGCATTGCTGGTGTTGTTTGGCTTTGCCCTAGTCGCGTTGCTGAGTATTCAACCCCAACTGCGGCGGACTCTGGCTTAAAAAGATAAAATAGATCAATTTTATTTAGGGTCAAAACCCATGAAAAAACCATTTTTACAAATTACTAGACTCTTTCTAGCTACGGCAGCAGGAATTAGCTTTGCTTCCTTGCTCATGGCTCAACCAAGTTCCGCTCAAATCAGCAGCCCAACGGATGCTTTCCCCAGCAATAGTACAACAGACCAAAATACCGATCCTTTCGCCCGTTCCAACTCAGACAATTTTAATATGTTCGATCTGATTCATCGGGCAAATTTCGGGAATCTCAACTGGGATTCTAACCAACAGAACGAAGAACTAAACTCAGCAGCAGCAGCCTTTAAAGCAAGGCAACAAAAACTAATTCAAGGTCAACAACAGCAACCAACCCCCAATAATTTGCCAACGATTATACTACCATCAGTTACATCGCCATCGGTGACACCATCAGGTAACTGAATTCAAACAAAGAACCCCAAGCTTCTAGAGGCTTGGGGTTGAAACTATAAAAAAAACCTGAATGATCGGGTAAAAAACTACAACCCAAGCGCAGCTAAAATATCGCTAGCATGGTTGCTGGTATTTACATTAGCGTCAACATGGGTAATTTTACCGCTGGGGTCAATTACGTAGGTGACGCGTTTGGCATAACCGCCGCCATCCACATCGAAAGCCTTGATGAGGGATTTGTCGCTGTCAGCCAGTAGGGGAAAATTCAAATTATATTTTTGGGTGAATGCCTGATGGGAGACTTCATCATCTGCACTGACTCCCAAGATGACAATATCTTTACCTTGATATTGAGACTGGGCATCCCGAAAACTACAGGCTTGTTTGGTGCAGCCTGGCGTGTCATCTTTGGGGTAAAAATACAAAACAACCGTTTTCCCGGCAAAATCAGATAGCGAGACTGTGTTGCCGTTTGTATCTTTGGCGGTAAATGCAGGTGCATCCGTACCAACTGCTAGAGGCATAATTAACCTTTCCTGTTTCAGATTGTTGATGCACTTGAAATTTTACATTAATTTATAATGTTTAAATATAATTACTAAAAAATCGGATAAATACACTTTAGGTAACTAATTTTGGTTTAATGAGGTATTTGGTACAAGAAAAAATATATTCTTAAATTAATCTTTGTTAGAAGAAAAATTTCTACCAATACACAATGGCTGCTGTTGATTCCCAAAACCCAAATATTTTTGTCTATCCTCAAAGCACAGTAGAAAGAGCCGAGCGATCGCTAGTGTGTTCGCCTTTTAATGTATCTTTATTTGAAGTGATGGGACACCAGAGTGTATCAGTAACTGCGATCGCTCTGGAAAATGGACTCAAGCAGGGCTATACTAAACGCCCTTTATCAGAATTAGCCTGTGATGACGCTTTGGGCTGGTTGATTCAAGTAGGTGTATTGCGCCGAGAAGTTGATGGTCAGGGAATTACAGATAGTTTTCGTCTCACTCCCTTGGGACGCCAGTTAGTGGAGCAGTATCAGGGAAAAAATTGGCGTACTCCTTCATGGCGCGATCGCTTCTATGATGCAATGATTCGTTGGTTACGGATACCTTTTTAGAATAAAAAATCCAAGAGTTAGGATTAGGGAATCAAAGGGAACAATATACACGGAAACATCATATCTATTCATGAAGTCTTTACCATAACCATCCAACTACAATTTGTGATGGTTATAGTGGGCATTGGGCATTGGGCATTGGGTATTGGGTATTGGGCATTGGGCACAAAAGCCAGAGGTGCAAAGGGGCAGAGGGAAAAAACTTACTGCAACTTTCTCCTCTGCTCCCCTGCTCCCCTGCTTTTCCACTCCCCTTGCTGCCTTGTTGTTCGCTCCTAAGAATTAACTCTGTATCTTGAAAAACTAAGTGATAGCAACTATGAAATCAATTATGGTGGTGGGGACAACATCCCATGCAGGGAAATCACTTTTAACTACATCTATTTGTCGTATTTTATCGCGGCGTGGTTGGCGAGTGGCTCCCTTTAAAGGTCAAAATATGGCTTTAAATGCTTATGTTACTGCCAGTGGTGGAGAAATTGGCTATGCTCAAGCAGTGCAAGCTTGGGCTGCGGGAGTCGTGCCTTGGGTAGAAATGAACCCAATTTTACTCAAACCTCAAGGGGATATGACTTCTCAAGTAATTATTAAAGGGAGGTCTGTAGGCAAAGTGAGTGCCTCAGATTACTACGAGCAATATTTTGAACTGGGGTGGCGGACAATTGAAGAATCGCTACAGCATTTAGGAACAGAATTTGACATGGTGGTTTGTGAAGGTGCTGGTAGCCCTGCGGAAATTAACCTCAAGCACCGCGACTTAACTAATATGCGGGTAGCAAAACATTTAAATGCACCAACCATGTTAGTAGTTGATATTGACCGGGGTGGTGCTTTTGCCCATGTTGTTGGTACCTTAGAGTTATTGGAACCAGATGAACGCGCCTTAATTAAAGGTATAGTAATCAATAAGTTTCGAGGGCAGCGATCGCTCTTAGATCCGGGGATAAAATGGTTAGAAGAACGGACAGGTATCCCCGTTATCGGTGTTATACCCTACTTGCAACAAATGTTTCCAGCCGAGGATTCACTTGACTTGCTAGAACGTCAATCGTCGTCAAATAAAGCCCAAACTGACCTCAACATTGCTGTCATCCGCTTACCAAGAATTGCCAATTTCACCGACTTTGACCCACTGGAATCAGAAAGTACAGTTTCAATTAAATACTTAAGTCCTAAGCAAGATTTAGGACATCCTGATGCCGTAATTATCCCAGGTACAAAGACCACAATTGCTGACTTGCTACTGTTGCAAAAAAGCGGTATGGCAGAAGCTATCCAAAACTACGCTGCTTCTGGTGGAACGGTTTTAGGTATCTGCGGTGGCTATCAAATGCTCGGTCAAATCATCGCCGACCCAGAAGGGATAGAGGGACAAGCGGGCAGATTTCAAGGGTTAAATCTTTTACCAATCAGAACTGTAATTACAGGACAAAAAATCGCCCGTCAGCGCCAAGTTAGCTCAAATTATCCCCAACAAGGCTTGCCAGTTAATGGCTTTGAAATTCACCAAGGGCGATCGCGTATCGAACAGCAAGGCATAGATATTCAATCCTACCATGCCCTATTTGACGATATTAATTTAGGGTTAGTAGATAGTTGTCAATCAGTGTGGGGAAGTTACCTCCACGGGCTTTTTGACAATGGCCCTTGGCGACGGGCTTGGTTAAATCGCCTCCGTCAACAGCGAGGTTTAAAATCTTTGCCCACCGGTGTTGCTAACTACCGAGAACAGCGAGAGCAAATTTTGGACTCTCTAGCCATTGAAGTTGAAAGCCATTTAGACTTAAGTCTGTTTTTGTCTTAAGCTAAAATGCGTTGAAATGTCATTAGTCATTGGTCACTTGTACTGAGCGTAGTCGTTGGCGCAGCCTCTCGTAGAGAAGTATTGGTCATTTACAAAGGACAAATGACAACTGACAAATGACAACTCTATTAAATGCGTAATATTGATGATTGTTCGTGTCCGCTTTTTACCAGATGATGTCACAGTAGATGCCGAAGTGGGAGAAGCCCTCTTAGATGTAGCAGACCGGGCTGGGGTGTTTATTCCCACCGGTTGTCTCATGGGATCTTGTCACGCTTGCACCGTCGAATTAGAGG
Source organism: Nostoc sp. DedQUE07 (assembly GCF_034530975.2). Lineage (NCBI taxonomy): Bacteria > Bacillati > Cyanobacteriota > Cyanophyceae > Nostocales > Nostocaceae > Nostoc > Nostoc sp. DedQUE07. Next base: position 218,049 of record NZ_JAVRCC020000001.1, read on the forward strand.
ATGGAGAGATTGTTCGCGCTTGTATTACCGAAGTACCGCCACGCGAGGAATTGACGATTAATTTGTTTAGCGATCCAACTTGGTAGTTTTTTAATCCTCTAAGTTCAAAATATCAGATGAGGAAGTAGAGGAAAAGAAACAAGATGAGTAAACTTAAATACCAAATGCTTATTCAATGGTCTGAGGAAGATGATTGCTTTTTAGTAGCATTCCCTGATTTTCCAGGACAACGCTGGCGGACTCATGGGGATACTTACGAGTTAGCTGTGGCAAATGGGATTGAAGCTTTAGAGTCTCTAATTATTGCTTACGAAGCTGTAGGCGATTCACTTCCAGAACCATCTTATGAGGCTGGATTATAAGGAATTGAACTACCAAAAAGACTTTCACTAAAAAGATTATGCAAATTCACAATTTCTATATCACCATTATCAAACTGAACAACAACGTCATGAGATGAAGTCTCTTTCAGAATAGTTGCAATCCTACCGAGTGGATAAACTATGCATTTACCACCAATATAAAAATCGTAAGTTCCTGCATCAGCTTTAGAGCAAAGTACTCCTTTTGAAAAAAGTGTCTTTACTTCACCAGATTTATTGATGACGTTCAAATTAATGTGACGCATTCAATTCTCACAAAATTTACAATAAACTCATAAAAAATTATAACCTTTTCTAAGAAGTGTCATATACACATTGTTTCCTACTGCCTGTTTTTGCTATCTATATCAATTAGCTTTAACATTCAGCGCGTATTCTTTAAACCTTTCCAAATCAGCTTGAATAGTTGATTCAACTATCCGCCCCAAAAACAAGTTATCCATAATTTTGCCAAGAATGCCGGGGATAGCATAGGAAATAGTCATTTTCACAATGCTACTATTGTGGCGATCGTAAAAGCGAATCGCTCCCTGATTCGGCAAACCATCAACAGATTCCCATTGGATAATTTGATTAGGAATAACTTTGAGAATTCGGGATTGCCAAGAAAATTCTAGACTGCCAGTTTTTAATTTCCAAAGAGATATATCTGGATTATCTGGCGGAATTTTCACCGAATCAATCCACTTCATCCACCGGGGCATTTGCTCTAAATCAGACCAGAGGCTCCATACTAAATCTATGGGAGCCTCTACTTCTACCTGCACAGTATGCTCTAACCAGTCTGGCATTTCTCTTTTTCCTTCTCTAGGAGATGCTTTGCGATCGCGTTCTTTGCACTCTTTGAAGTAGCCTGCGGCAAGCCACTGGGTGTCTACGTTATTTCTTCAAACTTTCCAAAATCACTTTTGCCGCACGTCGTCCAGAAATAGTAGCACCTTCCATGCTGTCGATGTAGTCTTGCTGAGTATAACTCCCGGCAAGGAAGAAATTATCTACTGGTGTTTTTTGGTTGGGACGGTACGCATCCATTCCTGGCGCTTCTCGGTAGAGAGACTGAGCAAGCTTTACCACACTGTACCAAGTCATATTTAGCTCCCGCGACGAAGGAAACAGTTCATGGACTTGCTTGAGAACATGTTGTGCGATCGCTTCATTACTTTGGGCAATAAACGGATCTCCCGGTGTCAGCACTAACTGTAATAAAGACCCCTGTCCTGGGCGATAATAATCAGCAGGGCTAGTCAACGCTAAATCGGCAAAACAAGAAAAGTCAGCATCGGCTGTGTAAAGTAAATTATCGATTCCAGCCGCATGGTTTAACTGTTTACGTTGCTCTCCATCGTTCAGTTCTGTTACCCAACCATCAAAGCGTAACTGCACTGTAGCCACTGGCACTGCATCCAGTTTGTAAATATTGTCAAATTCTGACCACTTACGCCACTCCTGGGGTAGGATGCGTTGAATTCCTGGAACATCACAGGCAAAAACGTAAGCATCAGCTGCGATCGTTTCTACTGCATCACCTTGGGCAACTACTATACCAGTGACACAGGTTTGTTCGGCTGACTCAGCAAACTGAATTTCCCGAACTTGTCGGCGCGTGTAAATTTTGGTGCCTCTAGCTTCTAAATATTCCAGAATTGGTTTGTGTAAATATTCAGCTGGAGAACCTTCCAGCATTCGCAAAACTGAAGCTTCAGTTCTAACTGCAAATAGCTGGAATATAGTTAACATACAACGGGCAGACATATTTTCGCAATCAATAAATCCCAATGCGTAGGCAATGGGGTTCCACATCCGCTTGATGCTGCCATTACTTCCACCATGACTGCGAAACCAATCGGCAAAGCTAACTTTATCTAAATTGCGGATAGTTTTCATCGCCCCGTTAAAGTCTACCAATCCGCGAACTACCGGACTAGTACCCAAAGCGATCGCATTTTGCAATTTATCCTGCAACGATAGTTGGGAAGTAGTGAAAAATGCCTTTAACCCATTGAAAGGCGCACCTGTAAGAAAACGAAAATCTAAAGCACCAGTGCGCCCCCCTTTATTAATAAAAGTGTGGGTATGTTCCTTGAGGCGTAAGTTTTCTAACACCCCCACTTTTTTCATTAAGTCAAATAGTTGGTAGTAGCACCCGAAAAATACATGCAACCCCATTTCTAGATGGTTGCCATCTCCATCAACCCAACTGCCAACTTTACCGCCGACAAACGGACGAGATTCAAAAATCTCTATTTCACAACCAGCATCAGCTAGATCCACTGCGGTTGCTAGCCCAGCCAGTCCCGCACCTACGATTGCAACACGCATTCCGTCGTTCCTTTTCAGTTTCTTTACAGATTGTAACTGGGTTGGTGTCGGAATTTGCTACTTAATATCAACTCCAGCAGCATATTAATGCTTGCCAATATCGATACTAAAAACTCTTTGATTACTTCTTTTAGTCCCGGTAAATGACCAGACGCGATAAAAACGCGTCTGTATCATCTAGACAAACTTTTGTCCATAGCAGCGGACTCTCAAAAGTATCAGAGATATTTTTTTGGTGGCAAAGCAGTTTTCTGGATAAGTTGTGAAAGTCACTTCTTAGTTGTTTGCATCTTTACCGTCGTCGGAAACAGGCAAACTTCTAATCAGTTCACGAATCACATCAGTTGCAGGTCTACCTGTTTGTTGGCAATATTTTTCTAGTTTTTCCGCTTCCTGCGTTGCAAGATTAACTGTTATGCGTTTAACTGCCCATTTTTTATTTGTCATTATCATGCTATCTGCTGTATATTTAGATGGTCGAAAGAGTCTAAATTAAAGAGGGAACCGATAAGGTTATCAGAGTTTGTCTCACGAAACAAGTAATACCATTAATATTAAGAATGTTTGTTTTGTCAAAGGATCGATCATTTTCTAAAAAAATCAAAATACTACACTTTATTTGTTACTATTGTGACAGCATAAATAGCACATCGTTGCTTTTGAAGATAATAACCCCACTAACAGCATGAGTAAACCCTAACAATGAAATTTTATAAAGGAATTCCAGATACCTACTGTTAACTCAATGAAGATTTCCAAAGTTATTCTCCATTGAAAGCATTTGACCTTCTCTCTTAACTAAGTTCGTCAAACCCAGTTGGAGAGAATATCTGCTAGAACATCAAAAAATAAAGCTTCAGAATCATTATGATGCTGAAATGCTGATTTACAGGAGGTTTGAAGTGGTGTGTATAGAGCGTTAATAGGGCCTTAGAAAGTAGACAAATAAGCGATCGCCTTAAAACAAACACCTATATCTAACCAGACTGTAACCAAGAACTTAAGAGCTACTTGAACTGTTATCAATTTTGGCTTACTTCGATCAAGCTGATTGCTTTTCACTGCCAATATAGTAGCCCGAAAAAAAGGGACAACGCTCAGTCTACTGAGTCTAAATTGCCAATTATCTTGGTAATTTTTGACAGCAACATCTGTAATTTCACACAGACGAATTCATCCAGAATATATGTGATGTTATTTGACTGCTGCCGATAATATTTTAGTTTTGTTTCATACTTCTACAATAAATTATCGTCAGAATGCAATAAAGTATTGCATCTTTTTTATCTTCTTTCTAGCGATATAGCTTGCTTTGAAAGCAGCAATATTTTGACGATTTTTCGTCTTCATCTATCTGGAAGTTATATAAATCATTTTTAGCCAAGTAGGGCGTTAGAAATTTGACATAAAAGTTTTTCCTCATATCTAAGTCAAGATATAAATTACTGCCAATAAAATTTTTATTACAACTATTTTTATCTGGTAAGTATACCCATAAAAAGAATCGTATATTTTAATTGTTTCGGCAATGTGTTTATTATAGCTATTATTTACGCGCTTTAAATAATCTTCATTTAGACACTAGCAAAGCTATTTTTCCTCCTTTATAAAAAAATTACAAAGAAAAACATATTATCTGAACTTTTGCTTAATGATATTGATATATAACAGAAGGCTAAACTCAAAAGCTTATTAAAAAAAGATTCCAATATCTCAGTGCATCAGTAAGGTTTGATTCAAGCAGTCTTTGTAGATAAATTCTTCGGCTATTGTAGTTATTTATACTTAAAAGCTTGAGATAAAATAACTAGAAAACTATGAAAATACAGGTACTTCATGAAATTTAGGTAAAGTTAGCTTCTCAAGATTGGTCGCGTATTCGTATTGACATATACATGAATATTCATGAAAAAGTGCCGCACGCTGATAGGTACGCAGATCGCGAAGACTGAGTAGAACCGGAAATACTCTGCCTCTACTTAAAAGACTACCTACCAGAGATGGGTTATATACCAATAGGATTTAGTTAAGGGTTATTGGTGTAGACAATTGGTCTTTCAAGACGCGACAAAACGCCTGTCTACATCTGGGTTTGGTTGCCCATTCTGAATTGTATTGGGGTATATACAAAAGTGAAAACCCTGAGTCTTTTTTACTTCAATACAGTTCAGTTAACGCCAAAAACCTTAAGTTGTGTAAGTTGGGCTGAGGAACGAAACCCAACACTTTCATAGCTTTGTTGGGTGAAGCAAAGCGCAACCCAACAAAGCAGTTTTCTTAACTGAACTGTATTGCTTTTTACTTGCCTGAAACAGTTACTCCTCAATTTAGAATTCTGAATTAAGGAGTAAAACACGCTTTATATTTAGGTAACAGACTTAGCTTGTGTAACTCACTTTCCTTGAAATCTGCTGTCAATGATGCGCCCTTACTTCCATCCCCACGTTTTGCTATGGGGTAAGACAGTACTCAGCACTGGTGAATCAACACTCCGTTGATAAAGAGAACAGGGGTAAACGTTAAAAGGCAAAGCCTTCCCTTTTTTCCTCTCAAATGCAGTTTTAATCAATCAAATACACATCAACTTAACTTCTCATACCGATGATTTGAGATTGAGGATTGCGGCAATTCATGCAATTATTCAAATTTCAGTTGGGGCATAAGTTGGAGAGTGCCAATACCTAAATCTTTAGGTGAAAGCGATCGCCCTTCAAACAAAGCCATCATATCTCGTAACTGAGGATTGCCACGGGAGGCTCCCGTTAGTCCTTTAGCAATGATTAAGCCACAATAGCCCTTAGTATTTTTACACCGCTGATTCCATTTTTTTCGGGCTTCGACATGAATTGGATCTTCATCTAAAAATTCACCGAATAGGAACAATTCGCCATTTTGAGTTTGCAATAAACCCAGGTCGTAGCGATCGCCATCAAAAGGATCGGCACCTGGATTAAAGCAAATTGCTCTCAGTCCGCCTGCTGCTTCAATTCTTTCAATTACAGTCTTCGCCTTGGGTCGGGAAGTTTGAATTAAAATCACCGGCAAACCGTCACCTACTTGTTTGATTTCACCAGCCTGGTGGTAGCTGACCCCCTTTCGCAGAAACTCCAACATTTCCCAAGACACTACACCTAAGCTGAGGAAGGAATCTTCTGGTATTAAGTCATCTCGCAATGATTGGAAATCAAGGTTGTCAATCTCCTCGTCATCAATACCAAAGCCTGCCATTTCCTCTAATTCTGCTGCTAACTGCGGCATGGTAGAGACTGTTACAGGCACTGATTTAGTTGATTCTTCCGACTGCGGTAGAGAAATACGATAGCGACGGCTTAGAGTTGGGAAAATGTCCTCATGAAGTTGGCGACGGTGATCGCGAATAAAGCGGCTCAGGCTTTCGATCGCAACCAAGATTACCAATGCTTCTTCGTCATACAAAACAGACCGTAGTCCTTCTAAGGGGTGGATATTACCAAAAGTCGGGTCAATTTCTGATAATGGCAGATCCGCCAAATCATCTTCTTCATCGTCATCTTCATCAGTTTCGTCAACGCTCTCAAAAGTGAGAAACAGGCAATCTTGCTTAAGGAACGCTTCTTCTAGATGCTCTGTTGATTCTTCATCCGTTAAAACTGCGGCGCGAAACTGTTTTAAAGAGTCTTCTGAGCGATAAAACAAAATCCCATACTCCATTCCCAGCATTCCCATAACTGAGGCGTAGAGTGTGCCAACATCCCACTTATTAATCTCGATTGACAAAATTTGCTGTTCTTGCAAAAATTCCCAAGGTGCTGCTTGCCAAATTGCAAATGCTTTCTCTCGCAAGATTTGCGCATACTGTGGGGGTAAATCGGGGGTTTGACTATCGAGGATGTCGGCGAATCCCCGAAATAGTTCGTCAATTAAAGGCAGTTCTGGTGCGTAGTCAATGGCGATATCCAAATCTTGCAGCACTCCCCGCAGGTAAAATTGGATCTCGCGGTCTTTGACTACAATTCTTTGGGGTCTAGCAGGTCTTGCCGGACTCTGGGGATGCTCCATTGCTTGCATTAAGGTGCGAACTATTGCTTCTGGGCCGGTATCAGAAGCTACCACGTCCATTCCTCGAACAACACCTTGGGAGTAATCTACCCAAAGAATGCATTCTCCCTTTGCCTCTGAGTCTGACACCTGGTTTGGTGATGACAACGGACGGCGATCGCCCTCCCATACAGAAGGAATTTGAGTTAATTTCTTCAACCGACGACTGGTAGAGCGATTAAAACTTGTCATAGAATCAAAAGAAGCAATTTGGAAGTAAACTTGGGGGCTAGCTAGCCTCGGATTAAATTTTTATGGCTGCACCTGAAGGGTGGTTGCTTCTGTTGCTGCCGTAAGGCTGGAATTTTAAGAATACCGAATGTATAAACACATTGAGTCTCTCAATTCTAGAATAAAAATCTTTGGCTACTTTTGACGGAGTGTTTACAATTTGGTATCTAGCAACATCTAAGCCGCTAGAATGAATACAAAAACACCAAGAGCAACCCAGAAGCATTACAAGCCGATATAGGGTAACGCTTATACTAATTAAGGAGTTGAAAAGCAGATGACACAAGCAATTGAAGCTCAACAACGTGGAATTCTGTTGAGCGAAGCCGCATTGCACCAGGTAAAATCTCTCCGGGACAAGCAAGGCACAGACTTGTGCTTACGGGTAGGGGTGCGTCAGGGTGGGTGTTCTGGGATGTCTTACATGATGGACTTTGAAGATACCAGCAAAATAACCCCTCATGATGAAGTTTTTGATTATGATGGCTTCAAAATTGTCAGCGATCGCAAGAGTCTGTTATATCTCTACGGTTTAATGCTCGATTACAGCGATGCTATGATTGGCGGTGGTTTCCAATTTACTAACCCCAATGCTAATCAAACTTGTGGTTGCGGCAAGTCATTTGGGGTGTAATATTGTCAGTTGTCATTTGTCCCTGATTATTGGACGAAAGACAAATGACAATTGACCAATGACTAATGACTCATGATTAATTTACTATGACTCAAACAGTTGAATCCCTGTTTGATACAGGTTTAGAACGCTATAAAGCAGGAGAATCAGCAGAATCTTTAATCCCTGTATTTAAAGAAGTGTGCGATCGCGCTCCTAAAACTAGTGCAGCTTGGGTTTGTTTAGCGTGGTTGTATCTACTCGATAACAAACCCAATTTGGCTTACAAAGCCGGACAGAAGGCAGTCAAGTTAAATCCACAAGATCCCCAAGCTAGAATCAATCTTGCCTTAGCAATGCTGGAAACAAAGCAAAAAGGCTTGCGAGAACATATTGATATAGCACAGCAGTTAATTTTTGTCAACGAAGAATGGAGTGATGAAATAAAAAATAGTATTGAGGACGGTTTAAGTAGAAAACCAGATTGGCAGAGTTTAACAAAAGTCAAAAATTGGCTGTTTGAAAAGTAAAAAATGGGGACTGGGAACTGGGAACTGGGGGTTAGGGACAACGAGGAGAAGGGAGAATTTATTGAAATAACTCTCTAGGCTGTCTCTTCCCAATGCCCAATTCCCAATGCCCAATGCCCAATGCCCAATGCCCAGTACCCACTCCAATCATGAAAGATAAATTGTTAAATTGGCTAAACATAATTTTAGTCGCAGATGTTTTTTTAGTTTTGTTTGGCTTTGGCTGGTTAGCGATCGCTGCGATCGGTGATGCTGCTGGAGTAAACCTGGGTTTGGATTTGTGGCATCAACTGTGGCAACCCTTGTTTAACCCCGCAATTGGCATTCTCATGGGCGGTGCAATTCTCAGCGGTATTATCAGTTGGGTTTCCAAAAAATTTCTTTCTAGTCAATAGTCAAGGAACTGGGTACTGGGGATTAGGGACTGGGGACTGGAAAAAAGCAGGGGAGCAGAGGGGAAGGAAGTTGCAGTAAGTCTTTCCCCTAAGCCTCTTTGCCCGTGTGCCCTTGTCCCCAGTCCCCACTCCCCACTCCCCACTCCCTTTTAATTAAGAATTTGTGTTAATGCCGATTGCAAATTAGGATATTTGTACTCAAAGCCTGTTTGCACGGTGCGTTTTGGGATAACTTGCTGACCTTCTAAAACTACTATAGCCCCGTCTCCTAAAAGAGCTTCGATCGCAAAAGCAGGAACAGGCAACCAAGAAGGGCGATTCATCACTTGTCCCAAAGTTTGGCTTAAATCTGCCATCCTAACTGGGTTGGGGGCAGTGGCATTATATACGCCTTCTATTTCCGGTTTAGTTAAAGCTTGCAAAATCAGGTTAACTAAATCGTCTACGTGAATCCATGAGAACCACTGACGACCACTGCCAATAGGCCCGCCAGCAAAGAGTTTGAAAGGCGGAATCATTTTACCTAAAGCACCACCATTGCCGAGGACAATTCCAAAACGCAGAATTACTAGTCGCACACCAGCATCTTTTACTTTCCTCGCTTCAGCTTCCCAGGCTTGGCAGACTTGGGCAAGAAAATCGTTACCAGATAGACTGGTTTCATCAAAGGTAGCCGTTTCACTGGTGCCGTAGTAGCCAATAGCCGAAGCGTTAATTAACACAGATGGTTTAGGGTTCGCCTTGGCTATTGCTTCAACTATTTTTTGTGTACCTAACTTTCGGCTATTGAGGATTTCTTGTTTCCGTTCTGGTGTCCAGCGTCCTTCACCAATAGGTTCTCCTGCCAAATTAACTACGCCATCACAACTAGCAATGACACTTTGCCAAGAACCAGATGCATTTGGTGTATGAGCAACAATTTCTACATTAGGAAAAGCCTCAGATGGAAAAACCTTTTGAGCAAAAGCGGTATTTCGAGTTAATGCTACTATTTTATGACCTTCTTTGTGTAATCGTTGTACCAAACGACTACCGACAAATCCTGTTGCTCCAGTAATTGCGACTTTCATTTTCTACCTTAGCCAAACCTTTATTGTAAAGTTTTCGATCAAACTTTCAGCTTACCAAAGAAGGCAGGAGGCAGGAGACAGGAGGAAGAAAACACATTTTTTGCCCTCTACCACTTTCTTCTAGATCGAGTAAATTTATTTATGTTCGCGAAGCGTGTCTTAGAGAAGAAAGAACAAAGTATGTATTTCGAGCGGAAAGTGCCACAAAAAATACTGCGTCCTTATTGAAACCCCATTCAGCTGACACTCACGGAACGCCTAAATTATTTATGACGTTTACCTCCTACCTCCTGCCCCCTGCCTCTTCATTGACTGTATATCTGGTAATACCTGCTCTCAAAAACTTTGATTTTTTAATGACTTTATATTTAGATACTTCGGTATTATAGGATGGACGGAGTGTTGCAAGGCTTGGGGCTATTATGGCTCGCTATACCTGTTCATTTATTGTTTCTGTTCCTAGTGACCATCTGGTGCCGTTACTTGTAGAACTTCTACAGGACTGTCAGTTGGATATTCAATATCACACAGCCGAATATATTATCGGTCGTGAGGTTCCTGGAAATGTTCCTTTTCCTAAATTAATAACAGTAGAAGTACTGATTGACAAATCAAAATCTACTGAAACAGAAACTCGGATGAGTATTGTGATTAAAAATGAAGAACTACCAATTCACCTAGATAATTACTGCCGACAAATGTTTGAGTTAATCAAGCAAGCTATTGAAAGTAGCCGCCATTGGCATTTGATTGAAAGTATTGCAGGATAGTTTTGGTGATTGAATTGATACTTCCACGGCTTCAAACCGTGGAAGTATCAGACTGTGATTGGTAGTTATAATTCACTCTCTTAATCCTCTAAATCCTCGGCCATACCGGGGTTTATTAGTGTAATGTCGTACTCGCTCGAATCCGTTTGTCCTAAACGCTGAGTGTTTCTTAAAAGGTAATAAATGGCACGTACTTGAGGCCCAAAAACAATCTCGTCTTCATTTCTGAGATCGTGGGCTGGTATTTTACGTCCATTAATCATCAAACCATTGGAACTAGGCTTACCTTTGGCATCGCCATCTACAATCCGGTAATAGTAGCTATGACTATTATGCTCTCGTGGCAATCTCACTAATGTGGCATGGCGGCGGGAGACAAACTGCGACATCAAACGGATATTACATTCGCGGTCTCTACCAATAGAGTAGACGGGGTGCTCTAGAGAAAATTCTTTGCGACCTTGATCGTCTTCAATAATTAGTAGATGGTTTTCATTGGTTTCTGCTGCCATTGACAAATCGTGGAACTGTAATTGATTAAACTTTGTTTAGTATCGTATCTTGCCATTTTTGCGCACCATAAGTTTGTGGTGCTAATCTAAATAAGCTTTAAAATTGCATAATACCTTGAAAGAGTAGAACATATCCGTTCTACTCCAGTAGCTATGATAGCTTTGGTAAGTGTCTTAAATCGACGACTGACTCCTGAATTGTGTTTTGACAATCCAAAATTTGTGGTGGCAATTTGGACGTGTAAAGGAGTATTCTACGGGCGATGAGCGAATCGCCGTAATAATATTGAGTTGGTGACGACGCTAACAGAGCTAAAAGCCATTAATGCAGCAGCACCAGATGGGTTAAGTACAAAACCCAGACTAGGAAATAAAACACCTGCTGCTAAAGGAATGCCAAGTGTATTATATGCAAAAGCCCAGAATAAATTTTGGCGGATTTTGTTGAATGTGGCGCGACTAAGCTGAATAGATTCGACGACATCGTTTAGCCGATCGCGCATTAAAATAATTTCAGCAGTTTCCATCGCCACATCTGTCCCGGAGTGTAAAGCAATCCCGACATCAGCTTGAGATAAAGCTGGAGCGTCGTTGATTCCATCTCCTACCATTGCGACTACTGAGTGCTGAGTGCTGAGTGAGAAGTGAAGAGTTTTCTTCGTCCCCTTGTCCCCCTTGTCTCCTTGTCCCCCTTGTCCCCTTGTCCCTTCTAACTGGAGAGACTGTATTGCCGCCGCTTTTTTAGCTGGGGGAACACCTGCGATTACATCAGCGCTATCTAATCCTAGTTGTTTAGCTATGGCGCTAGCTGCTTCTTGGCGATCGCCACTGAGCAACATTACCCGTAAGCCCATTTGACGCAACTTGTCTACTGTAGATCGAGCATCCGATCTAAGGGTATCAGAAACACCAATTAGTCCGGCTAAGGTTCCCCCAATTGCTACATAAACGGCTGTTTTACCATTTGTTGCTAAATCCTGTGCTAATTGTTGTGCGGTTTCGTTAATGCCAATGCCGTGCCAACTCAACCATTCCCAGTTACCCAACAATACAACTGTGTCTTCTACTACAGCAGATACCCCTAGCCCTGGTTCCGTGTGAAAGTCTACACCCTCTGGAATAGATAACTGTTGCCGCCGTGCTTCTTGCTGAATCGCTTTTGCTAGGGGATGGTGAGTACCGCTTTCTACGGCTGCTGCTAGTTGGATTAGGGATTGAGCATTATTCTTTTCCAGTCCCCAGTCCCTAGTCCCCGATTCCTCAATTAACAGACAATCTGTGACTATGGGATTACCTGTGGTGAGAGTGCCAGTTTTATCAAATACTACGGTGTTTAACTGGTGTATTTTTTCTAAAACATCGCCACCTTTGATTAACAAACCTCTTTCTGCGCCCATAGCAGTTCCAACCAAAATGGCTGTTGGTGTGGCAAGTCCCAAAGCACAGGGACAGGCGACTACCATAACTGCGATCGCTAGTTTTAAACTAATTAACAGGGAAGAGTGAGGAGTGGAGTGGTGAGCGTGGCTCCTCATTTCCATGCCACCAGACATGGTGATATCAGTCCAAATGTGAGTGCCGAAAAAGTACCAAAATCCAAATGTTAAGACAGATGCTGTTAGTACCCCGTAAGTAAAGTAACCAGCTACTGTATCTGCTAATTTCTGTACTGGGGCTTTGCGAGTTTGGGCGGCTTCTACTAGGGCAACAATTTGAGCTAGAGTTGTATCACTTCCAATCCGGGTTGCTTGAATAGCGATCGCTCCTGACTGGTTTAGTGTCCCTCCTGTCACTGTATCTCCTGGTTTTTTGATTACTGGCACTGCTTCCCCGGTTAGCATCGATTCATCAACCGTTGTTTGACCAACCACCACTTCACCATCAACGGGGATTTTATCACCTGGCAGCACTTGTAAGCATTCACCAACACGAACCTGTTCAGCAGGAATCTCAACACTAGAAGAACCCATTCCAGCTTTCTCTGGGTTGGCAATCAATCGCGCTAAGAGTGGCTGGAGTGCTAGCAATTTCCTAAATGCAGCAGCCGCTCGACCTCTAGCTTGTTGCTCTAATGTCCTTCCTAAGAGAATAAAGCCCAGCATCATTACTGGTTCGTCAAAGAAGCACTCCCAACCCAATTGGGGAAAAAGCAGCGCTAGTAAACTAGCAATGTAGGCTGTCAGCGTTCCCAATCCCACTAGGGTGTTCATGTTAGGCGCATTTCGCCGCCAGCCCAGCCAGCCATCTACTAAAATCGGGCGACCGGGAATTAACAGCGCTACTGTCGCCAGTCCACAGTGAAACCAGATGTTATTTAGCACTGGCAGCACTGAGCTACCAAGATTACCAAAATGTCCACTTCCCGACAATATCAGCAATACCGCTGCGATCGCTAACTGCCATAGAGAAGAACGCATTTCTCGGCGTTGTCGTTCTGCTGGATCTGGTAAGGTTGATATTTCGCCTGCTACTGTGCCATTAGCTTTTCGGGGTTGAGTCGGGAATCCAACGGCTGTTAATCGCTGTGCCAGTGCATCTACATCTATTGCACCAACTTCTGACTCTACAACTGCTACCTCTGTGGCCAGGTTCACACAGGCACTCTTGACTCCTGGATGTTGGGTCAGCTGTCGCTCTACAGCGTTCACACACCCAGCACACTTCATACCCCCAACATCTAGAATAATCTTCTCTAGGATTGGGTCAGGTTCTAGGGCTGGCTTAGTTTTCGGGACGAGTTGCATGGCTTGTGTTTAGATTCGCTACAGAAATTCAACGCCTGACTAAAAGCGTCTCTAATTCGAGCGTAGGCTAAATATGGAACTATGACTCAATGTCAACCATATTAAAATTATTAATTTATCGTACTTCGTTGAGCATCTAGACTATCGCTGCATTTTAATTCAACGTTCCAAGTTCTCAGATTTTTCTGTAGGGTTCTGAATTTTAAATTTTAAATTTTTAATTTTAAATTCCCCTACGGGGGGTTGACAGTTCCAACGTCGATAAGTGACATAAATAACAGCTGCCACTTGTATTGGCGCGATCGCAATCAGGTTTTTGAAGAAATAGTTGATTTCTAAATGAGATATAACGCTGAAATATCCTAAGCCTAACAAGAAGAACATTGTCCAGTTAAGCTGTTTAGGTTTGAAAATAAGCATATTATTAAAAATAAATATAGAAAGTAAAAGTGCTGTATAACTTTTGTTAAAGGTAAAAGGTGAAGCGGAAGGGAAAAAGGATGTTTCTTTGGTTGCTCTTTATCCCTGCGCTTTTGCTGCAATCCTAAACTTGGCAGGGAGTATCATTCTCTGCTTCCAGTAAGAAAGTTATTCTTGCACTAAAACCAGCCCTGCTTATTCACAAAATAGGTATTTACAAATCCTTCAGGGGATTTATTTAAGTAAATCATGCCTTCAATTAGACCTACAAGTTGCATAACTAACAAAGCAACGCCGTAGGTAAAAGAACCCCCAACTACAGAAATCACTAACATGATAAAGCCTTCCGAAGCGTATCCTAGAATAAACTTATGAACCCCGAATGCTCCCAGGATAATGCCACAGTAACCAGCTAGAAGTTGTTTGGTAGGGTGACTGGGGTTAAGATTTGCCATATAAGTGCTGCTCCTTGATAAGTGAGTATAAAAATAAAGTCTTTATTGTAATGGAAGCAAATACATTTACTTACTTAATAAATAGATTTTTAATTTTTTCAGTCTGAGTAAATCTCAAGATGAATAATTAAAATCAGCGTGCTTCTATTCCAAAGGAGACGCCAAGATGTCTTGCGGTATAGCCCGAACTGGCGCTCCTTGATGACTTTTGCTGGATTTGACGATCGCAAACCTTGGTGCAGCAGTTTTGCAGATTTTTAGCTCAGACATTTATCTTGAGCAGAATCAATCTTAAATAATCAGCAAAAGCTGCTACATACACCACTTTTTACAAGTCCATCAGTATTATTTCCGGATGTTTTTGCGTAGGCGTAGCCCGTCGTAGACATCGCACCAATGGCAAGACAACTGCGTGGCTAGTGGGAATCTAGAAGTGCAAAAGGCAGCTTCCATATCTTTATAACCGTTTTTTAGTTACCGATCCCCACTTCCATGAGCGCAAACCGGAATTGAATTCCAATTTATGACAGCTAAAAATGGTTCAAGAAGGCAATTAACATCTCGAAAAATGGCTAAAATCTACCTGAATGAGAATAAATGCTTAACTAGATAGTTTGTTGTCTATGTTAATAGCATTCTTTAATTTGCTTTTGCCATTATCGTAATTGGGTTTTCAGCTAGTATTTATGCTTGTAACCAATTATTACTAGTAAATTGTCTCTATCTAAGGAGATAAAATCAGATATTTTTGTTTTTGGCAACAGTACTATACCTGTATTAACTACTACCTAAAACGAATAAACTTAATAGTGTACCACTATTCCAAAGGCTGTGGAGGAGCATAGGAGCGAGGAGATTGCGCGATCGTGTGTAAACTACTCCTAAGACAATGCCTAATGCGGTCAGGGGGAGAATTTCCGATAAGCTGAGGTGAGCGATCGCAAACAACAAACTACTGATCAGAATTGCTCCCCACACGGGTAAGTAACGAGTAAGAGAGGGTAACAAAAAACCGCGAAAGAGGATTTCTTCAAAAAATGGAGCTGCGATCGCCGCTGTGGAGAAAAATATACCAAGTGCGATACCATCTTGACTTTCCAGCGCTAATTGCAACAGAGGATTACTCCCACCCTGTCCTTGCCATAGCTGCTGATTAATCAAAGATACCACCACAACTACAGGTAAAGCCGTGCAATAACCTCCTAGTCCCCACAAAAACCAGTTATCTTGAAAACGGAAGCGAAACCAGAATTCCGGTAGTGGAAAAAAGCGCTTGAGAGAGAAATACAGCACTAACAGCGCACCTAATGCTACTAAAAAGTAACTAACTAACACAGAAAATGCCTGAAGTCGCACATCTACAATCGGACGCGGAATGGGTAGCAACGATATTACTAAGGGCACAAAAATTTGCCCCATAAAGAAAAAGCCAATGATAAAAACCTGCAAAACCGTTTCACCACCCCAAGGAGTTGACCAGGGGATATCAGCATTTTGAGCTAATAAAGAGGCTTTTCTTTTCAACAAGCGTTGAGCAAATAATAAAATCAGCAGTATTAAACCAATTAAAGCTGCCAAGGTGGGAATAGTGCCAATAACTGCCAATTTAATTACTGCTTGAGCAGAAGATTCTTGTTGTGCGGCTTTTACTGCTGATAACGCATCTTGTCGTTGCTGGAGTTGGTATAACTTAACTAAAGCAGTAGAGCGAAACCAACCTTCTAAATTCTTTTGAATTGGTTCTTGAGCATTTGGGAGGATACGAGGAGGATTGCTCCACAGTCCAGTCAATACAGCGGCGGTTTCCCAAAACCCTGAATTAATATCTGAGCGTTGTTGTAATTCGCTCCAAGTCTTAAAGGCTGTATCCGTCTGTCCTTGCTGTGCTTGTAAAATTCCCAAGCGCAGGTCTAATTCAGCCAGTAATTTTTGTAATTGCTTAAAAGACTGTTGTAACTGTTGCTGTCCCTGTTTAGACGTTTCAATAGTGGGAGGAGCATCCGGTAGAGGTTTCGGAGGCGTGGGAGTTATTTTAGCTTGAGAGCGTAATTGTGCAAGTTTGTTGTTAACTTTGTCTAAATTAGCTTGAACTGATTGACGCGCCTCCTGATACTGCTTTGTAGCGCTTTCTAGAGGTTGCTCACCAAGTATTGCTTCCCGAATCGCTTGAAGTTTGTCATCACTGCTATCTTCTGATTGCCAAGCTTGAGCTTGTAAAGCAATATTTGTTTGGTATAGTTCCAAACTACTTTGAAATTGAGGTTCTTGCCAACTACCAAATAAAGCCGAAACTGCCAACAGAACTGCTATCGGCGTCATCACAAAAAATAAAACCAACCGCTTGAGTGTCATCTATCCCCCTTTAACTGACCAGTGGAGAGCGCGTCCCCCTTGGGAATTATCGCAATAAAAAGTCAGACGTGGATAGATATCATCAATATTATAAGTTTGCAATGAATGTGCGATGCCTGCGGTAAATGCTCGCCTATGCACCCACGATGTTAAATTACAGTAGTGTTCTCCCACCTTGAGGAAGCCGATAATCTTTGTTTTGAGCGATGAATCACTCACTACGAACTAGGATTTTATTTTATGTTTAATTATGCCTACTTACTGAGTCTCAGCAGTTTAACTTACAGGAATTCAGAATTAAGAACTTGTTCCATAGTAAAAGGACACTCAAGCGGAAAAGTTTCTATTGGCTTTTGAGTCTCATTTGCGGCATCTCGACAAGCGCGGCGATAATATTTCTGTATCCACTCCCAGTCTTCTAGAAGGCGCTGCAAACTGGGAGTATCTTCTAAACAATCTTGAATTTGGTTTCGGCAGTTTGAGATTGTGTTAATCCAACTTTTGGTTTTTCGCTCTGATTGATATTGGCTTTTGAGTAAGTGCATTAAAAGCACTTGTAAATAACTTCCAAGTTCCTTTTGTTCGCTCCGACCCAAAGCCTCTAGTTCCTCTACCAAATGTTCAACATCTAACTCAGCCCAGCGTCCTTTCTTCAGGCATTCAGCTTGTTGCTGCGTCCACACCAGAAAGTCCTGATTGTAGAGTGTCGTTTTACTCATCAACAGTTACCCCTTTGTTTTCAGCAACATTTTGCCTATTTTTGCTCAATGTTGACCCACAAATAATCTCACAAAAGTAATCTAGCAATTACTCCTCTCATCAGCATCGTCATCTTGCAGGTTGCATTGGGCACAGTAACCGCTGATACCTGGGTTGAAGATAAATTCCTTTTTGAGTTGAGGTTCACCATGTAATTGGTTAGGCGTATACCCTAAATTATCGATCCAAGTTACAAATGCATCTTTGTATGGATAATTTGCTGTCGATTTGTGCCCTTGGTTTTTATGAACAAGTGCAGTGAACGAAGCAGGTAAATGAACAGCCTTGTCACCGAAGTAGTAGAAGTGCCGTGACATCAAAACATTTATACCGCTTAAATCTGTTTCTTGATTACTGATGTTATGAACACTTGGTCGCAATACTGGTTGTTCTCCTTGGCTGTAATCATAGATGCAATCACCAATACGATACTCAAATATTTCGCTGTTCCACTTTGGAATTTTATGAGGGCTATGAACTCGGCAAAACTCGTCGTATTTTCGCAATGTCATTTTGTCCGTTACCTGCATTGCATATACAATGCAATCAGTAATATTTCCAATAGGTGACTGTGTAGAACCAAGTCCTACAACCCAATCTCCAATGCTTGCCGTTCGTCGAATAACAGGCTTGCAAATTGCGAGAGTGCAAAGTTCCCAAAATGGGTTAGGAGCCGCGCCATCATCATAACGTAGGCAGTAAGAGAAGAGTCTCATCAGTACAAAACTACTAAAGCATCTAACTACTACACTATGGCGCACACTGCGGTTCAAAACGCTTATTTATGTATTTTTTGTTACTTAAAATTCAAAAATAATGAAGAGTGAAGAATCAAAATTTTGATTCTTCACTCTACCTTATTCTATATTTCTAAGATTCTCTTCCCGATGCCCAGGTATCACGCCATTTGACAGTACCTTCTTTCGCAATCACCCAGCGGCGATTTACGAGATTTTCGCGTAGAGGCGATCGCCCTTCCCGCCACATGGCATATTTATAAGCAATTAGCTTACCAGCACTTTCATCAAAGGGAATTTCGGCAAACCAAGTATTGGTGTTGATGTACTCTAAAGGATAGGCTTTGCCAATATCCCAGTTACCTAACTCTGGGCAATCTCCTGTCACCACAATGATTTCACCAGGTTGAGTCTCTACGCCATTGAGTTGGACGCGGACAATTGTTTGTGCTTTTAACCGTTCGCCAACGTGGCTGAAAACAATCACTCCCCTTTCTTCTAGTACTAGGTCATAAATCTTGCCCTCTTTCACCTCATACTTGTTGCGAGTCACCACGCAGGTATGTTCGCCATCGGGCAATTCTGTTTCTACTTCTGGTAAAGTAACTTCTCCTCCCCGATTTAAAGCGACAAAACACACAGAGTCACGATAACGGCGTACATAGCAGTAAACATCCGCTGTTAAGTATTTTTGCCAGTGGCTACCCATTGATACGGCTGGATTCAGTCGCCGTAAGCCAGACAGCAGTCTGATGCAACGATAAATCTCACTCTCAGTATCCCAATTTTCCATCATTGGGCGGTTGTACGGGTCGTTGCCGCCATCAGTGTCGTTATGCAGATACTGTTCTGTGCCGTAATATATGCAGGGAATGCCGCGACAGGTCATAATTAAGGCGATCGCCACCTTCAGCATCGCTGGATCGGGATTCAGCGATTGGAAACGGCACATATCATGGTTATCAATGAAGGTAACTAGCTCTGTTGCCCCGTTGTAGCGATGATCTTGGTCAAAAATATATTGAATTGTTTGGAATCCGTTTTCTGAACCTTGTCCTAGTGCAGCTCGAATTGCCACGCACAAGCCAAAGTCTAGAAGTGTCATGCCTGAGTGGTTAACAAATTCCACTGAGCGATCGTCACTTGGATTACTATAAATCCATTCACCAAAAATGAATACATCTGGTTTGTGATTGGTCATCTCGCCAGTGAATTCTTGCCAAAACCAAATCGGCATGTGCTTGACAGTATCCACCCGCAGTGCATCTACACCCCGGTCTAGCCATTGTTTAATTGCTGACTTAATATACTCCCGATATTCCGCATTATTTTCATTGAAGGTTGCTAGACCAGATAATTCACAGTTTTGTACTTGCCAATCGTCTTCCCAATTTTGGACTTCGCCATAGTGGTGATACCAATTATTGACATCATTATTGAAATCAGCAATTTTGACACCATCATCATATAATTCACCTTTACTACCGCTAGTATCAGGTGTGCTATGGTTGCAGACAATATCCAGCACTAGCTTCATATTGCGCTTGTGCATTTCTGTAATTAACCGATCGAAGGTCGTATTTTTTTCTTCTTGAGTTGCGTTTAAAGAAGGGTTATCTCCCTCCGCAATGTATCGAGGATTAAGCCGTTTAAAGTCTTTTGTCCAATAGCCATGTATTGCTGCATTACCAACAAATAACTCCTCAACCTGCTCGAACAGGGGAGTTAACCAAAGAGCGGTAACTCCCATATTTTTGAGATAATCTAATTTATCGATGACACCTTGCAAGTCGCCACCCCAGTACTTACCCCAATCCTGTCTGGTTGGATCGTAAAGTTCTGAGTTTGCACCTTCGCTGTTATCTGGATCGCCATCATAAAAGCGATCGACTACGAGAAAATAAATTGTTTCCTGACGAAATTCAATATCTCTGGTGTAAAGGAACTCTAGAGCAATCTCAATATCTAACTGCGGTTCTTGTATAAGAGCTTCTACATTTTCCTTTGCAGGATCTACTTTATATTGATCCGGTGAAAACTGGGATGGTGGGGTTTGTACCATAAAAAACTCAAAATTTCATCTAATTCACACTTGCAGAACCAACAGTACAACGTTTCGAGTATTGTGTGTCACTACAAACTTCGGTATTGTGACATCCTGCTTACGGTGTAGGTATCTATCGCTAGCTAGTTTATAATTCTATCGGTAGATATAATTCATTTGCTAGAGGATAAAAATCAAGCAACATAGCAGTTATTAACGATAATTGCTGAGTTACAAAAATTTACAATATTTAATTAAATTAACCTGTAGTAAATACTGAGTTTGTCTGGTACTTAGGTGTATATTCGAGAAAAGATTTTAGAACACCTCAACTCCTTAGATGATATTAGTTGTCAATAAGGTTTAGTTGTTCCACCTGAGTAATACTGAGTAAACCACGTATCAGCCAACTTTTTCTCTAGAAGATTCGCT
This sequence comes from Nostoc sp. DedQUE07, assembly GCF_034530975.2. Lineage (NCBI taxonomy): Bacteria > Bacillati > Cyanobacteriota > Cyanophyceae > Nostocales > Nostocaceae > Nostoc > Nostoc sp. DedQUE07. Next base: position 238,892 of record NZ_JAVRCC020000001.1, read on the forward strand.
CCATTGGTAAACTGACCATTGTCACTTTCAATCTGTTATTACTATCAAGGAATTAATTTAGGTAGCAATTATGACTAAATATGACAAGGTTTTTAACTCACCAAAGACATCAGAGGAATCACTAAGTCCAGAGGAAGCGGTGGCGGCGATCGCAACTGTGACTGCGATCGCTGATTCATTTATTGAAGAGGTAGATGCAGAAAGTTTAGCGGGTATCCTCTGGGAATTCGAGGTTTTCGAGGAATACTCAGAAGATGACATTGCAGAAATAGTTGATAGACTCATCTCCATTGCCGAAGAAGAGGGAATTGGGCCTTTGTTTAATGCCGCCAAAGTATCTCTCTCAGACGAATTAGTGCTAGATGGTTTTGCAGCTGGGGTAATAGTGCTTTTAGACGATGACCTCGCCATCCCCAAATCGAAACAAATCTACCTGAAAAAGCTACAAGCAGCTTTAGAACTTGAGGATGAAGAAGCAGAGGAAATCATCAAGGAGGTAATTGCAGCCTTTAAAGAAGCAGAAGATGAAGAATATGCAGACGATGAAGATGAGACAGTAGTCATCGAAGATTTTAGCGAACAGACCTATCAATCCCCTTTAGGTAATTTTACCGTGCCGATTCCGGTCGATCCGCAGCAAGGCGGTAGAATTCAAAGCCAGGAAGGAGTAGTTGGCTTTTCTGATGACATCGGTACTTTACTGAGAATCGATTATTATCCTTTCCCCTTAGAACAGTTAGAGGAATTGGAGTCTGTTGGACAAGAAGAATATTTACAAACAATTTTAGTAGACAAGTATGTACCCCAAGCGATTTTTGCCAATGTACCAGATGCTTCTGTGGAATACACCGAATATCTGGAAAATACTTTGCGAGGCGCTTACTACGTGTTAATTGATATGCCCAAAGGTTCGACAATTTCTAAGCAAGAAAATAATGGAACTGCGATCAGATTAGATGCGTACCGGGGGTTGCTCACCTTTATCAGTGGTGAATTTTTGTATATAGTTAGTAGTCAGCACAGCTTTATTAACGGCGAAACTCCTGATTCTGTTGAGGAAGAGGCTGAAGACATCAAAGAAAGTATTTTAGAGTTTGTTGAGACTATAGAGTTCACTTAGTACAGTATTTCATTCATTCGTGGCGAATTAAATTTGGCAGGATTCTGCAATACCAATGCATTGGCTGGCATTAGACATAAGAATGAAGAGACGTAGCACTGCTACGTCTCTACAAGAATTCTGGATAACGCATATTTAATTTCACCAGAGTATATTCGCCTTGCCTTCGCTTATGTGATGTACATTTGGAAAGGGCGATGTCTGACGACAAGTTTGGAGAAGACAAGAAGTCTCAGGCTCCGCACTGGGTGTCTACGCTTATAATTTTTCATGACAATAACCCTGCTGAACAATCGCTATCAAGTTATCCAGGTAATCGGCGCTGGTGGGTTTGGCGAAACCTTTCTAGCAGAAGATGTTCACATGCCTTCTCGCCGCCGCTGTGTAATCAAGCAACTAAAACCGATAACCAATAATGACCCGCAAACCTACCAACTTATCCAACAACGGTTTGAACGGGAAGCCGCAACCTTGGAGTATTTGGGTGAAAGTAGTCACCAAATTCCCAAACTCTACGCCTACTTTTCTGAGAATGGACAGTTTTACCTCGTCCAAGAATGGATTCACGGTCAAACTCTGACAAAAATTGTCGAAGCCAAAGGATTTGAGAGTGAAACTGCTGTTCGGCGAATTCTCTTGAGTCTGCTTTGGGTTTTAGATTATGTCCATAGTAAAGGCATTATTCACCGGGATATCAAGCCAGATAACATTATTCTGCGTTCTATTGATAACGAGCCAGTTTTGATTGATTTTGGTGCAGTCAAAGAAACAATCCGTTCGGTAGTGAATTCTCCAGGATACCCCACGCGATCGCTTGTCATTGGTACGCCGGGATATATGCCTAGCGAACAAGCCGTTGGTCGCCCAGTTTACGCCACTGATATCTACAGTTTAGGTTTAACAGCAATTTATCTGCTGACTGGCAAACACCCGCAAGAACTAGTAACCGATCTAAAAACTGGGGAAATACTTTGGCAGCAGCACGTCCCTAACGTCTCTGCCCAATTGGCCGCGGTACTCAATCAGGCAATTAAGCCTCATGCTGGCGATCGCTACAGCACTGCCAGTAAAATGCTATATGCCTTGCAATCTGCTAGTAATATACCTACTGAGTTAACTGCAAATCCTTCTAGAGTTAGTTTTTCTCCCACCACATCGACTCGACAAACTCAGCCATTATATTCTCCGCAAAACAATTCTGCGATTCCAGGGTCTTCCAATCCTAGAAACTGGCAAAAATCTGCTGTGATTGTTGGTAGTTTGTTCATAGGCGGCTTGATTGGTGCAGTAGCAATTCCTAGCATCATTCGTCAGCAACAACCAGAAACAACCATTGGCACAAATCCCACGCCATCGCCAGAATCTTTTCCAACTTCTGCATCTACCGAACCGCCCGTTTCCTCCCAAACGTCTCCAGTTCCAGTTATCCCTAGCTCACCACCACAACGGCGACCAACCTCTAATTCCCCAGTTGTACCCATACCACAGCCAGAAAAAGAGCCTGTCACTTCAGATACTCCAGCACCGATAGCAGTATCCACACCACAGCCAGAACCAAAGGATGAGGTAAGCGCAGTTCCCAAACCAGAAGTTCGTTCCACACCACAAAATAAGCCGCGCAGTAAATTAGCTGCCACTGCCAGCAGAGAAAGCGTTCCCGCATTCCCTACAGGTACAACAAGAAACATCGTAGAAGCTACCCTCGGCAAACCAAATCAAGATTTAAGAGGCGCATGGGGCAAAACTCGTGCTGTCGTTTACAAACTAGTGCCAAACAAAATTGACCTTGGCTACTTATTCGATCGCAATTCTAAAACGCTGCGTCAAACTGAGGTATCTTTTGCTCAATCGGTAGATCCTGAAGTAATGGAGACTACCTTGAATGGAATGTTAGCAGGGCAAGCCACTGAAGAAATTAAGCAGGGACTCAAACAGGTACAACAGCGCCAATCTGATAATTTTAGTTTTAAAAATGGCTCAGTCAAGGGTCAAATTATCCGCCAACAATGTGATTTTATTTACATCAGCATTTGGGATGCAGATTTACATGATTTTGTAAATCCATCTACAGCCAAACAGTGTTAACTTTCTGGCAAACATTATTCTCAAAAGTTAGATTTTTGTATCCTACAAGACAGGCTCAGTATTCAACATAGTGATTCAAAAACTGACTTTATTCGGCTACAATCAAGATAATTTCAGTCTTCCCAAACACAAAAACCCAATTTTTAGAATTAGTGCATTTGTTTTCTAAATTTTGCAACTAAATCCATAAAAATCTGTGTTTCCCATTCCCCATTCTTTATTTTCAATTCTTAATCTTCATAAAGTTATAAATACCATTATTAAGTTTTTAATAATACTTGTCTCAGCTTCTACATTCATGTCGTAAAGTTCGATTGGAATTGTGTAATCTGAAGACAGCAAAGCTAAATTATTCAATTGAGGTCTGATGACTCCTACAATCATACGTCAGCTTTGGTCAGTGGTTGAAACCGCTCAAGCCAAGCTCCTTTTACAACTGGATGATGCTAGCTTGGTGCAGTGGTTAGTGAAACAAACCGAAACGCAAGTGTTGTTAGATTCTAACGAAACTGATTTTCTTAGCCACTACATTCAATCTCGACTAGCCCTCATACGCGATCTTGCCCATGAACGCCAATGTTCATGATGCCTACGGCGGTCACTGAGCTTTGTCGTACCACTTCGTGGAAGCAAGCTACGCGCAGCGTCTCGCAGAGAAGTGCGGGCTACGCCAACGCAAAATCAAGATAAATAAATAGATCGATCGTCAAGTGTTATTACTGTTGACTATTAGCTTTTGGGGAAAGATAACCTTCCACTAAGCAGTCAGAGCCTACTACACGCCAACGAACACGTTCTAAAGACAACGCCTCAGTCATGGTAGTAAAACCTAAATCGCCCACTGGTGTGGGAGCAATACTACCACCAATGATCTTTGGGGCAATAAATGCCAAAACTTTTTGCACTGCTCCTTGAGCGATCGCACTAGCAGCTAAAGTACCACCACACTCCCACAGCACGCTACAAAAACCTCGTTCATATAAGTACGCCATTGCCTTATCCGGTGTCAGTGATGCTAATTCCACCACCTCCACACCCTGGTTGAGCAACAGGTTTTGAAAATCGGGGTTAGCACCCTTCTGTGTCAACACCAAAGTTGGAGCATCCGCGGTTTGCCACAGATGGGCACTGCCCGGTAAGTTAAGATGGCGACTCATCACCACTCGTAGGGGATTATGTGCCCCCACCTGATGGCTGGTTAAGTAAGGATTATCTTGTCGGACTGTATTACCGCCGACAATTATGGCATCACAAGCCGCCCGCACTAGATGTACTTCACTGCGGGCTTCTTGACTTGTCACCCAAGCGCTATGACCAGAGGTAGTAGCAATTTTGCCATCTAAAGTCATGGCATATTTTAAAATTCCCAAAGGTCGCTTATAAAGAATGCGATGCACAAAAGCTTCATTTAGCTGACGACAGGCTTCTTCTTCTACTCCAACCAATACTTCAATTCCTGCCGCTCGTAAACGGGCGATGCCACCTCCAGCTACCAGTGGATTGGGGTCAACCATACCTACTACTACTTTTGCCACCCCGGCTTCAATCAATCCTTCCGAACAAGGGGGAGTACGTCCGTAGTGATTGCAAGGTTCGAGGCTAACGTAGATTGTTGCACCACGCGCGCGATCGCCTGCTGCCCTCAAGGCAAACACTTCTGCATGAGGCTCACCTGCGCGAGGATGAAATCCTTCGCCGACAATTTCGCCATCCTTGACAATCACCGCTCCCACTAACGGATTGGGCGAAGTCCGCCCTAAAGCGCGACGCGCAAGTTCCAAACACCGCAGCATCATACGAGAGTCAAAGTCAGTTCCTACTTTTTGCTTCGGTGGTGAATTCGAGCCAGCTGCTGACTCCACTATTGGTGTATTTTCCTGAGTGTAATTTGGTAAGGATGCATCTGCTTGAGCGATTACTGGGGAATTATCCATAATTTTAGGCAACACTGTAAATATTCTGCACGCGATCGCGCAGCCTCTCCACAAGAGAATCGCGCTTTGCTCCTGATAATTAAACAGTAATATCTAGGCGCTATTATTGGCTGTCTTAACTTACATGAGTCTGTAATATTCAGACTTACAGTTCACTGTAACTTGAATCCATATTGCCAGAGGTTGCTCAAATTCATAAAGATTTAGGTTACAGGGTACAAAAGATAATTTTCTTTACTGTCACCTGTAACCTATTCCCTTCCTAACTCCTAATTCTTGTACAGACGCGATTAATCGCGTCTCTATTGCTCCAATAATTTCATCCGCTGCCACCAAAGATTCAACGGATAATAGACGACAGGCGCCCACAGACTACTCAAAATGGCAGAGGCCAGAGCGACGCGCTGATAATATGTCCAAATATCTGTCACCTTACGCTCATTGCCCAGCAAAGTTAATTGCAACCCAAAGATAGTTTCTGCCAAAACTGCCAAAACAAAGACAATTACAGCAATCGAAATAAAATCTTCTTCGATAAAACGCTGTTTCTGGAGCAGACCAGTTAAAGCCCCCACTATCCCTAAACTGATGGCATGAGTCGGGCTAGGTGATGTCATCGAATCTTGGAGTAGTCCCAGAACTATACCGGCTAATGCTCCGGCAAACACTGTGCGCTTCACACTCCAAGCTACCACCCAAATTAATAACCAGTTAGGGCCAATTCCCAACAATTCCATACCTGGGAATCGGGTTGGTAATAATAGCAAACATAACAGTACAGAACTAGCCGTCACTATCCAACCAAACAACTGACGTATACCGGGATGCCAACGAGCAAGCGGCTGGATTCGGAATTTCGATTTTCGCTCTGACGATTTTGGCTTTTTCTGCCTGCTACCACCAAATGCAGGAATCTTCATTTTTCTAGTGATTTTTTCAAAGAATTTACTTAGACTTTTGCGGCACTTGATTTGCCGACTCTTGGTTTTCTGGCTTGGGATAAACAGCTACCCAATCAAGAGAGCGGATTGGCGGAAAAAGCTCAATTTTTGCCACTGATGCTGGGAGTTTCTTTAAATCCAGCGACTTAATTCGTCCTACTGCCAAACCGGAGGGAAATTTCTGACTATAAGTAGATGTGGAAACTAAATCTCCTACTTTGACATTTGGAACTTTTTCATAAAACTCCAATACAGCTTCAGCAGAAGAATCTCCTCGCAAAACACCTTTAGCTGCTGTGCGACTAATCGATACACCCACTTGACTCTTGAGGTCACTGATTAACAACACGCGGCTAGTATTAGGAGTTACGCTCTCCACCAAACCCACCAATCCGCCTTCTGCTTTGACTATGAAGCCTTCCTGAATCCCTGCACTCGCACCGCGATTCAGCGTCACTTGTTGCCACCACTGGTCAGCACTACGTCCCACCACCCGTGCTGGAACTGGCCGTGATGCTAGTGGCTCTTTTTCCACATAGCCTAATAAATCTTGTAATTTTGTCTTTTGACTTTCCAAATCTACTATACGGGTTTGCAATTCCATTATCCGGGCATCTCTAAGACGTTCTTCTGGAGTTGGCCCTGACTGCAACATCTCTAATGGGCGGGTAATTGCCTGATATGTCTCAAGCACTAGTTCTCCTTGAGTCTGTCGCAATATCCAAGCACTACCAACTACTAAAGCTAACAAGCCAATTTGCAACCCTTTACGATCCCACCAACGCCGTATTGTCACCATATATACCTACATGTACTTATATAAATTAAGTTCTACTTGGATTCTATGTATATAGAACCCAAATAGAACTCAAATAGAACTCAAGTCTGATATTTTTTTTGTTACATATTGCGAGAGCTTTCGATAACAACTCGTTCCAACTGTTTAAAGTTTTCTAACACACGACCTGTTCCCAGCACAACACAGCTCAAAGGATCGGCAGCAATGTGGGTAATAATCCCTGTTTCATGGCTAACAAGGGTATCTATGCCTTTGAGCAAAGCACCGCCACCAGCTAACATAATCCCTCTGTCAATAATGTCTGCTGCCAGTTCTGGCGGTGTGCGTTCTAGTGTCCGCTTCACAGCTTCGATAATTACTGATAGCGGTTCCATCATACTTTCACGGATTTCTGGGGCTTTGATGGTTACAGTTCGCGGTAGACCCGAAAGCAGGTGTAAGCCTCGGACTTCCATCATGGCGTCATTATCATCATTAGTCGGATAGGCAGAACCAAGCCGAATCTTGATTTCCTCGGCAGTACGTTCACCAATGACTAAATTATGAACTTTCTTAATATACTGAACGATCGCATCAGTCAGTTCATCTCCAGCAATGCGTACTGATTCGCTGATTACCGTACCTTGAAGACTCAGCACTGCAACTTCTGTTGTCCCACCACCAATATCGATGATCATGTTGCCAGTTGCTTCGGCAACAGGTAGTCCTGCACCAATAGCCGCAGCTACAGGTTCATCGATTAAATAGACTTTTCTGGCTCCTGCTTGGTGAGCTGCATCCATCACCGCTCGTCTTTCTACTCCTGTAACGCCACTGGGAATACCAATGACAATCCGGGGTAGAATTAGAGATTTACCTTCATTTACACGCTGAATAAAGCTTTTGAGCATCAGCTCGGCTATATCAAAGTCAGCGATTACACCATCCCGCAAAGGACGCAAAGCAATCACATTTCCCGGCGTGCGACCGAGCATTTTTTTGGCTTCTTCTCCTACTGCTAGTGCAACCTTTTCGTTGACATCGATAGCAACTACAGAAGGTTCTTGTAGTACAATACCTTTACCAGATACATAAACCAGGGTGTTTGCAGTACCAAGGTCGATACCCATATCCCATGAAGTGCGAAAGTTCCTAAAAATACCCACGCGTCTGTAAGCCCCCTATGTGCGATACTTTTTTTGACTACAACGGTAAGAGTTAATCGTGCTTGATTCGATTATGTTTGTATCCTAAGTTGAGTAAACTAGACAATATTTTTATATGATTCCCAGAAATATTTAGTATGTCTCAAGCGCCGTACTTTTTGATATTCTCTGGTTAACTTAGTATATCCGTATACTTTTATGTGTTTACTCCAAATAATGTGTATAAATTTTCAAGTCAATTATATTGTTAACTGTTTAACACATTATTTTCAAGTCTTTCACAATTCGCTATGATGAAAGTCGAAATTGCTAAGTACGTTTGTACTGAAAGGTAACACGATGAGTATCAATGTTGTCACCCTCATTGGTCGTGTAGGCGGCGACCCGGAGATTAAGTATTTTGAGTCTGGTAGTGTGAAGTGTAAATTAACACTAGCTGTTAATCGTCGCACAAAAGAAGGTGAACATACCGACTGGTTTAATTTGGAACTATGGGGAAAAACGGCGGAGGTGGCAGGCAATTATGTACGTAAAGGCAGGCAAATTGCTGTCAAAGGTTCTTTGAAGTTTGACACATGGAGCGATCGCCAAACAGGAGCAAACCGATCGTCACCAGTGATTCAAGTAGATCAACTTGATTTATTAGGCTCTAAGCGAGATGCAGAAGGCGGTACAGGAGATATGTCTTCAGAACATTTTTAATTGAGCATCCCTTCGGCTCCGCTCAGGGCAAGTGGGCATTGATTATTAGTCCTTTGCCTTTACAAATGACAAAGCGCAAAGTCTGAGCGCCGGCTTCCGGCGATCAGAACTTTGTAAGAGAGGACTAATGACAAATGACTAATAACTAATTTGCAACGTCACCGATGCTTCTACTTGCTGTTCACCACCAACAATCGGCGTGGAAGCATCAGCTGATTTGGCAGCCTCAGCCCGTAAAAACATTGGTGGTGGTGGAGGCGCACTGGCATTATTAACTTGAATGCTGACTATTTCTTTGGATTTAAAACCCAAGGCACTAAAAACGGCATCAGCTTGCTGCCGCGCGTCTTGAGTAGCTTCTTTTAATGCTTGCTTTTGAGCCGCGGCGATCGCTTCATCTTTCGCAACAAAAGTAATGCCGTTAATTTGTGTTGCACCGGCTTTGACTGCATCATCCAATAATGTCCCAGCTTGCTCAACAGGAATACTAAAACTCACAGTGTTAGTGGCAGCATAGCCTGTAATTCGCTGCACATTATTGGTGTAGCTGTAAACCGGATTGAGACGAATACCGGTAGTTTGTAATTTTTCAACATTTTTGCTCTTGAGAAACGCAACCACTGCCGATGACCTCTGAGCGGCTTCTTGCTGTACCTCTTGGGCTGTTTTCCCCTGAATCTCCACTCCTAAACTAACTTGTGCCAGAGTTGTCGGAATTGTTTCGACTCCGCGACCACTGACACTAAGGGTTCGTGACAATCTATCTTTTTCTTGTGCGAATGCAGGTAGTGCAAAAGTTGCACATACAAGCATTGCTAAAGGCAGTATTTTCCACAGGTTTGCCGATGGAAAATGAGAACCGGGTAAAGCGGCTCTAGTCATCATATTTGCACTCCTCAAAGTATCCACAGATGTTTTAAATAAAGGTATATAGCAATCTGCTGCTGGTCGTTGAGAACCAACAGCCACCACAAGTTTTTCACAACTTAAGTGCGATCGCTAGATACGATTCGTATGTTCTTACTTTGACACTGCGATCGTCAAAAGCTGAAATGGTTACATTTTTTGAAACTAAAAAAATTACACTAGTACTGCACAGCCTAAATGAAACGTTTACGCCGTATTCATTTTGAATTCGGATTGCTTCTCCATAGGATGTTTTTCAGAAACGCGTCAAAATCAAAGAGAAGGATTTTCAGAGAACCTAATGCATTTGTTAGAACCAATCAACTTCTCTTTTCCTCTGCTGGCTAGCGCAACACAAGCCGCAGACAGTTCAATAGTAGTCGAAGCAGTGCTACTAAGCTTAGTAGTCATTTATCTCGCCAGCAAAGTTGGTGGAGAGTTATCAAACCAAGTGGGTTTGCCGCCTGTTTTAGGCGAACTCGTTGGCGGTGTGGTAGTTGGCATCTCTGTTTTCCATCTTTTAGTGTTTCCAGAAGGCGGCACAGACAGTTCTAATTCTTTGATTGTGTCCTTCCTTCAAACCACTGCTGGTTTAACGCCTGAAGCCGCTCCAGCAGTGTTTGCAGCCCAGTCCGAGGTCATTTCCGTTCTGGCAGAATTGGGTGTGATCATTTTGCTGTTTGAAATCGGCTTGGAGTCGAATTTAAAAGATTTAATGGCAGTTGGTATTCAAGCTACTGTTGTCGCAGTAGTTGGGGTAGCAGTACCCTTTGCTGCTGGGACTGTGGGTCTAATGACTTTGTTTGGGATTAGCGCTATACCTGCAATTTTTGCAGGGGCGGCTTTGACTGCTACTAGTATTGGGATGACATCCAAAGTGCTGTCAGAATTGGGGCGGCTCAATTCTAAAGAAGGGCAGATTATTTTGGGTGCTGCGGTAATTGATGACGTACTAGGAATCATCGTTTTAGCGGTAGTTGCCAGTTTAGCTAAAGACGGCGTGGTGGATGTCAGCAAAGTGATTTATTTGATTATCAGTGCCACTGGTTTTATTTTGGGAGCAATCCTACTAGGGAATGTTTTCAATAAGTCCTTTGTAGCGATCGCCGATCAACTCAAAACACGAGGTGGACTAGTAATCCCAGCATTCGTCTTCGCTTTTGCTATGGCATACCTGGCCGCCGTCATCCAGTTAGAAGCAATTTTAGGAGCTTTTGCAGCTGGTTTAGTTCTAGAAGAAACAGATAAGCGTAAAGAACTGCAAAGGCAAGTCTGTCCCATTGCCGATATGTTAGTGCCAATTTTCTTTGTGACTGTTGGCGCAAAAACCGATTTGGGAGTTTTAAACCCAGCAATTCCCGACAATCGTGAAGGTCTAATTATGGCAACTTTCCTGATTACAGTAGCCATTCTCGGTAAAGTAATCACAGGTTTAAGCGTGTTTGGTCAACCGGAAATCAACCGTTTAGCGATCGGTGTGGGGATGATTCCTAGAGGCGAGGTTGGGTTAGTGTTTGCTGGTGTCGGCGCTGCCAGTGGCGCTCTCTCGAAACCATTAGGAGCAGCAATTATCATGATGGTTATCTTGACAACCTTTTTAGCTCCTCCATTGTTACGATTTGTGTTTCCAGATCCAAAAACCGTGGACGGAAATTCAGAGCAACTAATTTTAGACGGTTCCTCTGGGACTTCGTTGGTAATTGAACCACCTCAGTCGAGGGTGCCAGCATCAAATGACAGCAGCAATTTGGGAGTAACTCCAGATTCTGGCGATCGTTAATTATTGGGAATGGGGAATGGGGAATGGGGCGTTAGGAGTTCTGAGTAATGAGTAATGAGTAATGAGTTAGGAGTTAGGAGTTATTCTCCTCCTGCTCCCCTGCTCTCCTGCTCCCCTGCCCCTCTGCTCCAATTGTGCAGTGGAAACTTCTATCCTCAAATCTCCGTCCCGTGTGATTGTAGAATAATCATTTGTTTATAATTTCTACCAGCATTCAGAATGTTACTTAATTTCTAGTCTCCCTGGGCTTGTGAGCCTTTATCTGAATATTTTCCAGATAATTGGGGAGTAACACCCATAATTTTGCTAGATCGTTTGACAGTAATGGGAATTATTTATTCAGTGCATCGATGGCAGCAAAGAACAAACACTTATCAGTAAACAGCTATCAATTATCAGTTTTCTAGCTTTATTGGGAGTCAGAGTTCTCCACCTGTAAAGGTGGAAGGTTTCGCATGGGGATTTAAACTTAATTTGAAACCCGATCGATGATTTAAGTGTGTCTAAATACTGGCTTAAAAATCAAACAAGGGATTCAGAAGTCAAGTTTAAGTGGTGATGGTGTGATGATTTACCAATGAGTTGAGATATTGACGGCTCCCATGAATGTGAATTAGGAGAAAGGACTGTGAAATTACATTGGTTACTAGCCAGCACTATTGGAACTATCTTCATGCTATCGTCGCCAGCAATGGCCGCGAGACTTGAATCTTGGCGCTTTGATGCCAATCAAAACAGGCTGGAAATTAATACTGTGGGAGCAGTTCAACCCCAAGCACAACTAATTTTCAACCCAACTCGGCTGGTAATTGATTTGCCGGGAACTACATTTGGTCGTCCGCAGTTAACTCAACAGGTGGGTGGTGGAATTCGCTCAATCCGTGTTGGACAGTTTGATATCGATACAACACGCATAGTTGTCGAATTGACTCCTGGTTACAGTTTAGACCCGAAACGAGTGAAATTTGTTGGTACAACTGGCGATCGCTGGACGGTGCAATTACCGAAACCAGAAGTCGAAAAAGTAGCTTCATCTCCTAGAAGTGCTTACAGTGTAGTTACCCCAGACTCCGAACGTCAATCTAATATTTCAAGGGTTGCTACTACTACACGAGGGGCAACTCAAATTGAGAGCTTACAGGTAACAGGTGATGGGTTGTTCATTCGTACCAGTGGTGGTAATCCTCCGATTCAGGTAATTCGTAGCCGCGATCGCGCTACCATCTTTCTAGATATATCTGGTGCATCTTTATCACCACGTCTGACGCAGCAGAGTAATATACCCGTTAACAAACATGGTATTAGCCGCGTCGAATTCACCTCATTGCAAAGCCAACCTCCTGGTGTCCGCCTAACTTTGCGAGTAGATAAAAATAGCCCAGATTGGCGAGCAACTAATAGTAGCGATGGTGGTTTGATTGTTTTACCTAGTCGGGTTGTCAGATTGCCTAGAAGTAATAATTCGGACAATCAGTCAGAAGCCGTTTCCTTTCCCAGTAGAGCATCTACCAATAACTCGCCAGCAACAATTGAATCTGTGCAACTTGCTGATAATGGCAAACAATTGCTAATTAGAGGCAACCAACCTTTATCTGCTACGGGAACCTGGGATAGATCCTTAGGTATTTTCCGAGTCACAATTACCAATGCCAAGTTAGCTCCCAGAGTTATAGGGCCTACTTTTGCTCCCAATAGCCCTATTCTTCGGGTACGTCTGCAACCTCAAGCATCCAATACAGTGGTTGTTTTGGTTCAACCCGCAGGAGGAGTGCAAATTGGGCAACCCCAGCAAATCGGCGACCAGCTTTTGGTACCAATACAAGGTTCTCGGCGAGTTGTCACCCTTCCCGGAAGACCACCCTATGCTTTACCTGGGCTACCACCGCCGAACCGCGGGCCATTCCCAGACCCAAACAATCCAAATCCGCGACCCCTAATACAACCACAGCGCCGAGTTACCAATGGGCGAGTGGTAGTTATTATTGACCCCGGACATGGTGGTAAAGACTCAGGAGCGCTTGGCATAGGTGGGGCGCGCGAAAAAGATGTTATCTTGCCTATTGGTAAAAGGCTAGGTGAGATTTTGCAGCAAAATGGCGTACAGGTTATTATGACGCGCGATTCTGACTATTTTGTTACTCTTCCGGGACGGGTGCAATTAGCAGAGCGAGCTAATGCTGATGTATTTGTTAGCATCCACGCTAATTCCGCAGGTGCGAGTCGTCCCGATGTTAATGGGTTAGAAACGTATTATTACGACAGTGGTTTGGGTCTAGCTCGCATTGTCCATAACAGTATTCTCCAAAGCCTGAATGTCAGAGACAGGGGAGTGCGGCGAGCCAGATTTTATGTCCTCAGAAAAAGTTCTATGCCCTCTATTCTCGTGGAAACGGGTTATATGACTGGTCGACAGGATATGGCTAGGCTCAGAACCTCAGCTTACCAAAATCAAATGGCAGAAGCGATCGCTCGTGGGGTTCTTCAGTATCTAAAGAGAAGATAAGTAATTTAGTCTAAATTTCTAAATTGTTGAGTAAGTACATCTAATCTTTACCATTTTTATCCAATTTAGTAGTAAAACAATTTAAGTATTCTTGCGGCGGAATAAGAGTAGCTTCTTTGTTATTGTCATTTGATACTTTGCAATTCAACAAATTTTGGATTTTAGATTGTCCTGCGGAACGCTATGTGTAGCTTGCTTCTTTGGAAGGTACGGCTACACTCAGTCAAACTATTTTGGATTTGTATCACCTACAACAGGTGGTAGTGTAGCAAGACCCTAGTCTGGCAGAAAACTAAAATCGGGAATCTAAAATCTAAAATTGGCAGTCAAATTTATATAGGCTAGTGGCATGGCAAAATCAGAGGAGCGTGCTATATTTTACGCCATTAGCTGTGTCTTAATAACAGCGCAAAACTCAAGTGTGCGCGGTGACGGTGTGAGGATTAGCCAATATGTTGAGATGTTGACGGCTCCCATAAATGTGAATCAGGAGAAAAGACTGTGAAATTACGCTGGTTACTATCCAGTACTATTGGAACCATCTTCATGCTATCGTCGCCGGCAATGGCCGCGAGACTTGAATCTTGGCGTTTTGATGTCAATCAAAACAAGCTGGAAATTAATACTCAAGGGGATGTTCAACCCCAAGCACAATTAATATTTAACCCGACTCGTCTAGTAATTGATTTACCAGGAACCACATTTGGCCGCCCGCAGCTAACCCAACAAGTGGGCGGTGCAATTCGTTCAATCCGTGTTGGACAGTTTGACGAACAAACAACGCGCATAGTGGTTGAACTAACTCCTGGTTATAGTTTAGACCCCAAACGAGTGCAATTTGTGGGTACAACTGGCGATCGCTGGACAGTGCAATTGCCTAGACCAGAAGCGGACAATGTACCTGCAAGAAACACTGAAGGGCAACCAGAACAAGCTATAGCCTCTGATACTTCACCCAGAACATCTACACCAACATTTCCCCCAAGGAATATTTATAATGTGGTAACAAGCGGCTCTGTAAATCCACTGAACACCAGAGCGCTGAACAACAGAATGGTTGTCGCCAAAGTTACTCAAATTGAGAACTTACAAGTCACTGGTGATGGTTTTTTTGTCCGTACCAATGGTGGTAATCCTCAGATTCAGGTAAATCGTAGCAACGATCAAAAGGCAATTAACATTGATATTACTGGCGCAACTCTATCACCAAGTTTAGAACAGCGAGATTTGTCAATTAATCGCTATGGTGTTAGCCGTATCCAGTTCAGCCAGCTGCAAACTAGTCCATCTGTTGTTCGCCTGACTTTACAAGTAGATGAAAATAGTCCAAATTGGCGAGCAACCACTAGCAGTGTTGGTGGTTTTGTGGTTCTACCCAGTCGTGGAGTTGCCCAGTTGCCTGGAAGTAACAGTCCACGTCCCATAGCACCAAGTAACACACCTGCTAGCATTCAGTCTGTACAACTGGCTAATAATGGTACACAACTGCTGATTCGAGCCGACCAAACTTTGTCTGCTACAGGAGGCTGGGATAGAACCTCTGGTCTGTTCCGCATCACTATCAACAATGCTAAGTTAGCTCCGAAAGTCACAGGCCCGACTTTTAATCCTAATAGCCCGATTTTGCGGGTACGCCTGCAACCACAAGAATCCAACACTGTCACCGTCTTGGTTCAACCAGCCGCTGGAGTACAAATTGGGGAACTCAACCAAGTTGGCGACCAGCTTTTAGCTTTAGAATTACGACGTAGTAGCAGCATCACACCACCCATTGCTTTACCTCCTCTGCCATTACCAGACCAAGGACAATTACCAAATCCCATAGATAATCCCCGTCCAATCTCCCAGCCACAGCCACGCCCCTCAGTTCCCAGAGGGAAATTGCTAGTAGTTATTGACCCAGGACATGGTGGAAAAGACTCAGGTGCCCCTGGATTGGGAGGACTTTTAGAAAAGAATGTGATTCTGCCTATTGGGAAAAGGGTAGGAGCAATTTTAGAGCAAAATGGTGTACAAGCGGTACTAACCCGGGATGCCGACTTTTTCGTAGAACTTCAGGGACGGGTAGATATTGCCAAGCGAGTTAATGCGACTTTGTTTGTCAGTATTCACGCTAATTCCGTTGATAATCGCCCTGATGTCAATGGGTTAGAAGTATATTATTTCGATAGTGGTTATGGTCTGGCTGAAGTAGTTCGTAAAACCATTCTCCAGGACATCGGTACTATTAAAGATCGGGGAACTCGCAAAGCGAGATTCTATGTTCTCAGGAAAAGCTCCATGCCTTCGATTTTGGTAGAAACAGGCTATATGACTGGTTACGAGGATAATCCCAGATTGGGAACACCAGAATATCAAAATCGGATGGCAGAAGCGATCGCTCGTGGCATTCTAAAATACTTACAGCAGAGGTAATATAGTACAAATTACTAATTAAAGAGGTGGTATTTAAACTTCTTTGACGCGCAGAATTTAGTAGTCAAATTAGAGATTGTCTGCTAAATTCTGTATTTTAAATCCCAAAACCTAAATATATATCTGCCTGTGTATTCATCTTCCATTTTTGAAGGAAATCTTGACGATTTTTCCGAGCAAGAACCCCAACGTGCCCCAATTGGCATCTTTGATAGTGGTGTGGGTGGGCTGACAGTACTGCGACAAATCTATCGACAACTCCCCAATGAATCAATTGTTTACTTTGGGGATACAGCTAGACTTCCTTACGGAATTCGTTCACAAGCAGAAATTTTACGATTTACACGTGAAATTATTACCTGGCTTCAACAGCAGCAAGTAAAAATGGTAATTATGGCTTGCAACACCAGTTCTGCTTTAGCCCTAGAAACCGTGCGTCAAGAATTTAGCATACCCATTTTGGGAGTAATCCTACCGGGTGCAAAAGCTGCGGTGCAGCAAGGAAAGCGGATTGGTGTAATTGCCACTCCAGCTACAGCTAAAAGTAATGCTTATAAGCACGCTATTCTCGAAATTGCTCCCGATGTCCAAGTCTGGCAAGTTGGATGTCCAGAGTTTGTGCCATTGATTGAGCAAAACCGCATTCACGATCCTTACACTGCACAAGTCGCACGAGCCTACCTAGAGCCTTTATTAGAGCAGGAAATTGACACCCTAGTTCACGGCTGTACCCATTATCCCCACCTTACACCAGTACTGCGATCGCTCCTCCCCTCTCAAGTCCAGTTGGTCGATCCAGCTGTTCATGTTGTGGCGGCTTGTGCGCAAGAACTAGACTTACTAGGCTTAAGAAATACTCATCTACCATTACCAACTCGCTTCGCCGTCAGCGGTTGTCCGCAACAGTTTTCTCAGTCAGGAGTGCAGTGGCTAGGCTATACACCAATGGTTGAAGAGGTTTCTTTCACCGATATCGCTATTTCCCAACTCCAATAAAACTAATTAGTCCCTAGTCCTTAGTCATTTATCGAAACAAATGACGAAGGACTAAGGACAAATGACAAATGACTATTGACTATTAACTGATATCTCCTGCTCATGTTTTCCTTTGGTAGATGAAGAGAAACTTGTAGGAACAGTCTTTGTACCCGTTCGCTTCGCCAGTGCTAATAACAGGTAGACTGTGAACAAATATCCAGAGGCTAAAATAAAAATCATCATAGGTATACTTCCGTAAATCATTGTTCTACTAGCACCCTTCTAAACGAATATAAAATTTCATAAAATTAGTAGAACCTCAGCCAAGCAAGTACATTCTTGATGACTGTAGTTTCCTATGGTAAAATTACTTATAGAGATAAAATCCTCTACGGACAAAGAATTTATGACCTAATGCGACTTCTTGCAAACCATAGATCCCACAGCAGTTAGCTTGCCGTTTAGCAATCTAAAACTACGATTCTCAGCGGTCTACTCGATCTGCTTTATTTTTGCTTAAACTGCTGCAATAAAGAGCAATGCTTGCGCTCTACGTGCGCTAAGTACGTGTAGCGGCTTCCCATAGGGATATCACATAGCTCCAAACCAGGAGTTTTACCCATCGTAGGAAAAATTAAAGAATTTATTCCCTTAATCTAACCGACGAATATTTATTTTAGGCTCACAGCACCAATTAAGTAAAATCAACTAGTAGCTGACTTAACTTTTGGGCTGCGAATATCTTACAAAATTTAAAATTCCTATATTTTAGCGTAACACAACGACCCTGAATTTTGAGCTTATTCGGCTGCTAAATTTCAAATTTTTTGAAGAGCTACACCTTAATCTGGAGAAATTTAGCCTTACTCTTGGCGACGAATTTAAATCACTTCATTTTTGTCAATAAGTAATATTGCTTGAATATTTTCAGAACTGTGGCGAGAAAGGTGAGATGAGAAACTACTTAACACAATTTAATCTAACATTTTTTTCGTGTACTGAGAATTCTTGTTTTAAGTTAGTTTAAAGTTTGAGCAGCCACTAATTAAGTACAATTGCTTATTGACAAAAATCTTGGCAACCTTAATTATCACCCATAGACTCATAAAAACGGGATTACCTGATGAAAACTTTGCGCTGGCACAGGGTTATCTTAAAATGAGTATAGGATATGTAAACTTTCGTAACCTAAGTCAGAGTCCGCCCATCCATGACCCCAGCCACCTCCCTGTTTACCCCTGTGGAAGCAGACCTGCGACTACTAGCAGATAACCTAAAGCAGCTAGTTGGAAATCGCCACCCCATCCTGTTTATGGCAGCCGAACATCTATTCGGAGCTGGGGGAAAGCGTATCAGACCAGCAATTGTCCTGCTAATATCGCGGGCTACAATGTTAGCTCAAGAGATTACACCGCGTCATCGCCGCCTAGCTGAGATTACAGAAATGATTCACACAGCAAGCTTAGTACATGACGATGTGGTAGATGAATCAGATACGCGGCGAGGCGTTCCTACCGTTCATAGTTTGTTCGGTAATCGCATTGCCATATTAGCAGGAGATTTTCTTTTTGCTCAATCGTCCTGGTATTTAGCAAACTTGGACAATTTGGAGGTGGTAAAACTCCTCTCAGAAGTAATTATGGATTTGGCTACTGGGGAGATCCAGCAGGGATTAAATCGTTTTGATGCTGGCATTTCTATTGATACTTACCTCCAGAAGAGTTATTACAAAACAGCTTCATTAATCGCTAACAGTTCTAAAGCTGCTGGGTTACTCAGTGAAGTCTCACAAGAAACTGTTGAGCATCTGTATAACTACGGTCGTCATTTTGGTATAGCATTTCAAATTGTTGACGACATTCTAGATTTCACCAGTACAGCAGATACTTTGGGTAAACCGGTGGGGTCGGATCTTAAAAGTGGTAATTTAACTGCACCTGTTTTATTTGCTTTAGCCCAAAAACCATCCTTGGAAGTGCTGATTGAACGAAAGTTTGCTCAAGAAGGAGATTTAGAGCAAGCACTAGCATTGATTCAAGATAGTCAAGGTATACAGCAGGCGCGAGAGTTAGCTGCTCATCATGCTAAGTTGGCAATTGAACATCTTGCAGTTCTGCCATTCTCAGAATCACACCAGGCATTGATTAACATCGCTGAGTACACACTGAGTCGCCTCTATTAAATCAGTTATCAAAGTTCTCAGGTAGAAAATGGGGATTTAGATGTAGGTGTGTTGTGGCTTACATAACGTACCGAAAACCTGAAATGTTGTGTTGTGTTAACGCTTTAATGCACTAAAGCAGTTTTATGTTTAATTCAATCCACTTATCGAACAGCTAGAAAGTGGGGTTTTTATTTGGAGGTTCTTAAGGATTTCCAAAAAATAAATTACTACTTGGGGAGTGAATAGTGTTTGACTGAGCGCTCACTCTAAAGACTTACCCGTTTTTGGTTACTGGGTACTTCACAATCAAAAATGGGATATTTTTTATGTGAAAGTTCTTAAGTATAAAACTCTGCTTCACTAGGAAACTAAAATTTGAAAAGGGAAAATGTTCACTGATAACTATTTTTTAATCAATTTTAGGTTTCATCGAAAGTTGAGTCAATCGTATGGTGTAACGGAAAGAAAAAATTTCTTTTTTCACTGATTTAAAAAACTTTTTTAAAGAAATTTGAGATTTAAAAATTTGGATGTGGGATTGTATCTAAAAAACCCCACATCCAAATTTTTTCTATGCAATATCAGGGGGGATCTGTTTAGGCGATCGCTTCTGTCGTAACTGTTTCTGCATAAGTTTTTCTAGTTCAGTACGTCGAACTTCGACAGTATGAGTGGTCTTACCCGGCGTCTCCAAAAAAACGATACTATCTACGGGTTCTAATGCCACCAATTGGAACAAAATATGGGTGACAGGAGTAATTTTAGCTAGCATTTGAGGGTCAAGCCCATCAGGGGAAATTAGAGAGACATCCTGTATGGTAGGGAAAGCGTAAATCACACGTTTTTCCAATCCTGGGTTAGCACGATTGCTCAATGTAGTTAAAACCCAGCTTGACTCCGAATTTTGGAGAATATAGTACTGGGAGTAGCGTAATTTTTGAGCGATCGCTCTAAGGGCAGGAGCAATTGCTGCAACAAGATGTGGTGTCATACCATCGCGGGGTGCATTGTCAATCAGCAATTGAATTTGTGCTTCTAAATCCATAATGACTTGTATATGACTCTTGGGTAATGGCAATAACATCTATCAAGTGTGAACAATCCCATCAAAATTGGGAATAATAAAATCAGCTACATCCTCAATATAGGATTGGCCTGCGTTTAGCTTATACGTAAAACCAAAAAAGCCAATACCCACAGTCCTACAGGTTGTATTTAAGTTAAGTTAGGGTCTTTTGAAAACCGAGACTATGAATTCAGCCGCAACCGCAACTATTCCATCTGCAACTATTCTGGGAGAAAATTCTACAGGCGTGGAGGCGATCTTTCAACTCCTGTCCAAGGAGTTTCAGCAGTCAACCAAAGCTTCGGAACAAAATTGCCATGATGTCGCAACACGTATTACCACCGAAGTCTACCGGATTTGTCATGAGAGTAAACGTATCCAAGCTTCTGGATCTGTAGAAAGCTCGGCGATGACCTTAGCTCGGCATCGGCTGCAACAATGTCTCAGGTACTATCAGTTGGGTTCAAATCGGGGCAGAGTCGAATTACACAGTACTCTGAGTGCAATTATTTATCGGTATATTAATCCTCCTCAAAGACAATTGAGCTATCAAGGGCGACTGACGATAATTGAAGATTTTCTCCAGAGTTTTTATTTAGAGGCGTTGAACGCTTTCCGGCGAGAAAATCAACTTGGTGCTACTTATCGCCCTCAGACGCTCTTGGAATTGTCTGAGTATATGGCATTTACCGAGCGCTACGGCAAGCGACGCATTCCCTTACCAGGTCGCCAGCAACAGCTAATTATCTTGCGCGCACAAACTTTTTCCCAACAGCAGCCCCCAGAAACCAGCGTAGATATAGAACAAGCCGCAGAAGGTAGCAATAATGAAGGTGACGGTTCTTGGGAAGAACCAGCAATTCACCAATTGCGCTCCACAATGGCAACGCAAGCCGAACCCGAACCCGAAGAAGACACCTTGCGCTCCGTTGTCGTTACAGAATTAATGAATTATCTCGAACAACGACAACAATCTGACTGCGCTGATTACTTTTCTCTCCGCCTCCAGGATTTATCAGCACAGGAAATTGAGTCGATTTTAGGTTTAACTCCTCGTCAGAGAGATTATTTGCAGCAGCGCTTTAAGTATCATTTGATTCGGTTCGCCCTGTTGCACCGTTGGGAATTAGTTCACGAGTGGCTGGAAGCTTCTCTGCACACAAATTTGGGCTTAACTCCTCAGCAATGGCAAGTATATACAGCACATCTGGACAATAAGCAACGGTCTTTATTAGAGTTGAAGCAACAAGGACAATCTGATGAAAAAATAGCAAAAACTTTAGGGTTGTCAATGGCACAACTGCAAAAACGATGGTTTAAGATTCTTGAGCAAGCTTGGGAAATTCGTAACTCATTAGTTTCCGGATCGGGTGCATCTACTCATGAATAGTGACTCAGAATCCTTACAACACCAGTGTCTCGATTTGTTATTGACAGATGATGTCAAAAATAACGAGCAATCGGTAGAATGTGAGGAAAATGACGGGGTAAAAAACCTCCTCAAGGAAGCCACTGCTTCAAAAAGCAGTCAGCCAAAATTGGGAGGAACGCCCCAGACCTTTCAACTGGGAGAAATTCCTACTGTGCAAGATCGTTTTCAAGCTGTCCTTAAGCATCGGCTACAAATTCAAGCCCAAGAACATCCACCGTTGTTTCCCTGGGAAACAGAATTAATTGAATATCCTGATTTTGTTGATGAACCGTCAATGACACTCGTTCCTAGCTGGGGATGGATGGTACAACAGTCAAAGTTGACCTTGCCAACTCGCTTACCGGAAAAAGTTTTCCAGCAAGTGCTAGAACAATGTCAGGCTTTAGTGACATCTTCAGTGCCATTGGGGGCAAAATTAGTTCAAGTGGTGGAGAACTTTTTTCCCAATGAGTCTCAAGCACTAAATGATATAGCTGGATTGGTGCTAAGAAGCACTTATCGGTCTGCAAGTACTCTGGAGACAATGCCCGCTATTCAGAGCGATTACTCAGATTTACAACCGCGTCAACAGATGGCTTTGTCGTTGCTAGCAGCTAAACAACTGCTGGAAAATCTGACTCTACCAGTTTCAGCAACCAGTCCGGTAGTAGAAAGACAGTGGCTAACCAGTGTTGGTGCTTTGAACATCAGAGTAGAATACCAGCCTCTAGGTAAACTTACGAAGTTGCTTGTTCAAGCTGAGTTACCTGTTAAAGGAACTTTGACCCTGCGGGGAAGTGGCACTTTAGCAATGACAACATCTTCGACTTCAGGATACTTAAATGTAGAGTTAGGCTGCGAGCAACTTAACCCAACTTATACCCTAGAAGTTGAATTTCCAGAAATAGACGAACAGTCGTTGTTGTTTGTGATTAATCCCACGATTTAGTTTAAATTTCCACCGCTAGCACACTATGTCAATCAACGCCGATATATATTAAGAGGATTTTCCTGGTTTTGAAGCTCATCCTATTTTTCAACAAGCGGTCATTAGGGTGTCTACGAGAAGCAGTTATTACAAAGACACAGGGACGCGAGAATATGGGGACATTGGGATATTGAGAAAGTATTTGATTATTTCTCAATTCACCGTATCACCCATTTCTCGTGTATCTCCATCTCTACCCCTATCCATAATTAATTTTTTTGACACAGTACTAGGGTAGGCAATTACGTCCCCCGCATTGTGTTTTTTGCATCTACATCATTGCTTCTACTAGACTCAAATGTTTAACTTATCCAGGATGAATCGGTTTTGGCGTATCCCTGTAGGTAGTTTCTGGCGGCAAAATCCGCAGGGGTCGCCTTTGATTGAAGTGGAAGATTCAATTTTATTGCGGGTGCTGGTGCTAGCGTTGGTTATTTTGGGAATTGTGGCGACGGATATTGCTGCTGAGACTTCATTCAGTTTTTGGGCGTTACCCCTGAGTGTTGTGGGTGCAATTTGGAGTTATTATCGTCGCCGCGATCGCAATGTTGCAATTAAATTCTGCATCGCCATTGGAATGTTAGTAGCACTGGGTGCTTTCTTTGGGCGATTAGTCGGAGAGTTGAACGATACGCGGTTGGGTTTGGCAGAGTTATTAATTCAACTCCAGGTGTTGCATAGCTTTGATACACCCCGCCGGAAAAATTTGGGCTATTCGATTGTGATCGGACTGATTTTATTAGGTGTGGCGGCAACCCTAAGTCAAACTTTAGCATTCGCACCTGTGCTGCTGTTATTTTTAGCGATCGCTCTGCCAACTTTAGTACTAGATTACCGCTCGCGCTTGGGTTTGCAGCCATTAAAAACTCAAAAGGAAAAATTCAATCAAAAGAATTCTTCAAGTCTTAATTTTAAATTTTTAATTCTAACTTTTTTACTAATTGTCGGTCTAGGGCTGGCAATTTTTGCTGTTTTACCCAGATTTCCCGGCTATCAATTACGGAATTTTCCTGTAAGTTCTGCTATTCAAGTAAAAAGTAATTTCACAGGTCGTAGTATCATTAATCCCGGTTATGTCCGCCAAGGTAAAGGTGAGAATCAAGGCAGTGGTAGCGGTGGTACAGGACAAAATAAAACAGGTGAACCAGGTAAATTAGATAATAATTTTTATTACGGTTTTAATAGCCAAATGAATCAAAACCTGCGGGGCGAGATGAAACCCAAGGTTGTCATGCGGGTGCGATCGCAAGCTGAGGGTTTTTGGCGAGTATTAGGATTCGATCGCTATACAGGTAAGGGATGGGAGGTTTCTCGGAATGAAAATGTTACAACTATCAGGCGATCGCCTTGGTCTTACCAAATTTTTATTCCCCCATCTGTACTCACTGCTAAAACCCAAGAGGTCGTACAAACTTATACAGTGGTATCGGATTTGCCTAACCTAATTCCAGCGATGGCTAATCCCAAGGAAGTTTATTTTCCAGCACCAGTGATCGCTGTTGATAAGGAAGACGGATTGCGATCGCCTGTAGAATTATCACATGGTCTCACCTACACAGTAGTTTCTGAAGTACCATACCGCGATCGCACTAAATTAGGTGGAGCTTCTACTAAATATCCAGAACAAATTAAAAAGCATTATCTACAAATTCCTCCCGAAATTGCCGAAAAAGTCCGGCAACGTAGCGAAGAAATCCTCGCTAACTATAATCAAGAAAAAGTCGCAAAGTCTGCTAAAAGCCTGGATTCACCCTACGAAAAGGCTCTCTATTTAGCTCAATATTTAAAGCAACGCTACTCTGTTCCCCAAAATCCCTTAGAACTACCTTATTTGAGTGAAAAAGAAGACTTGGTAGAAACTTTTTTGTTTAAGCAAAAGGGAGGCTATCCAGACCACTTCTCTACAGTTCTCACGATGATGCTACGTTCTATTGGCATTCCAGCGCGGTTGGTAGCAGGGTTTAGTGCAGGAGAATTTAATCCATTTACAGGGCTATATGTTGTCCGTAATACTGACGCTTATGCGATGACGGAAGTGTATTTTCCGAAATATGGTTGGTTTGCTTTTGACCCTATTCCCAATCATCCTCTGATACCACCATCAATTGAAGATACTCAGACTTTTAGTGTGTTGCGCCAATTGTGGCATTGGGTTGCTGGCTGGCTACCTTCTCCGGTGACAGGTTTGTTGAATAATGTATTTGAGACAATATTTAAATGGGTGATTAGAGCGATCGCTTGGTTTTTAGCTTTATTCTCTCAAGGTTGGTTTGGTGTATTAACTGGCTTAATCTTGTCAACTACAGCAGCTTTCTTCGCTTGGCTAGGTTGGGGTCAGTGGCGAGAGTGGCGCAACCGCCGATGGTTAAAGAAATTGCCAGCGATGGAGAGTCTTTATCAACAAATGCTGCAATGGACAACTCAAAAAGGTTTAGGCAAACATCCAGCACAAACACCTTTAGAGTATGCCAAAGTCTCATACCAGCATCATGCTAAAGCAACTGCTGAGGTCATAGATGAAATTTGTCAAGCTTATGTTGGCTGGCGTTATGGCGGTCATACACCCAACTTGCAGCAACTACGACAAAGATGGCAAGGTTTGAAAAAAGCTGCAAAGTAACTCATCAATGCTAAATCACTTAGTTGACTTAAATACCCCCTACAAAGAAATTAAGGCAAGTAATTGATGGCTTATCTATGTATATAATTGGGTTATTTTTAATCTCTGGAGAAGTCTAGAGAGATTATTCATATTGATTACCTACAAAATAGGAAATAAGAGTAGTAGCGTGTGTTATACCATAGGCTAACACACCTTAATACTCTCTTCTTAACCACTATTTTCGTCTACTTATAAACTCTTACTCTTGTTCCTATTCAAGTATTCTTCAAACAATTCAAAAAAATTCTGTAGTGCCTCATGCTCGTCTACAGAATAGAAAAGGATTATCTTAGACCATGACTGACCTGACTTAATCCCATATTTTTCTTGAACCCATGATTGAAAACCTTCAAATTCTCTTTCCTGCTCAGTTAGGGGTACGCCAACTTCTCTTTGAGCCAGACTATATCCCCGCAAAAGCATATCAAGCTTAGTAATTGAGCTAGTACCTAAGTACATTCCAGGTCTTTTATTGATACTATCCAGAAGCTCATAGAGAGCGCGTACTGAAAACCTCAAATCATTCCCAGAAGAGTTAAGGCTTTTTCCATTTTCCTTATTTGGTGAACTCTCATTTCGTTTCAAAAATATTTCAAACAGTTCAAAAAAATTAGAAAAAGCACTTCTTTCACTACCACCAAAAAATAGAAGTATACCAGCCCATGATTGTGAAATATTAGTTTTTTCTCTTTCTTGTATCCAATCTTGAAAACCCTCAATTCCAGACCCTTCTCTATCTAATCCCATCTCACTTCGAGTGCTTAAATACCCAACTAAAAATGAATCAAGACAAGTAATTGATGGCTTATCTAAATACATGACTGGGTTATCTTTAATATCTTGGAGAAGTCTAGATAGATTCCTCATATTGATTACTCCAATTAAATTTAGCGTCATTGTCCACCACGCTGAAAGTAAAACCAACCTGTTTTACGCAAAGATCCACGAGCTAAACCTTTTATGCCGAGTTCTGGGATGATTTACCCCATCGTCTTTGATGCCAATCACTTGCTAGGAGCTTAACTCTCAAGCAGCATAGTAGATTTAAAATAGGAGAAGTAAGCTTGTTCTTTAAAACCAACCGATAGCGATTTTGATATCACCACAGTACAGCTTGCGGTCTGAGTCTAGATCCTACAGGTGGCGATCGCTAGTAACTCAAATAAAATACCATAACTGCGATCGCTGTCCAAACACCACACTGCCGATTTCGCCAAGGATTTAATCCCAATAACCTGGCTGTGACAGATGTCAGATGTAGTATGCCTGCACGATCAAACCTATTCTGCTAAGTGTGCATTTCCATAAATCTAACAATAGCTAGATGCTGAAATTCTCTCAAAGGCTATAATTTACATCTGTTGCACCGAGAGATTAACTTGTGGATGTCATATTAGAACGATCGCACGAATTAAAACAAGCCTTAGTTGATTTTGTCCTTGATGCTGAAGGCGAACTGGCACAAGCACTAGAAGTTTATGCCGCAGAACAGTTGCGTCGTGGAAGTGGTGATAGTACGCAGCAAGACTTAACCATCGATAGCTTTTTAACAGCCGGTAAAGTGGGTGATAAGTCACCATTAGAGTTGTTTATCGAAAGCCATCCAGATTTAACAGAAAGCGATCGCAGCCTAATCAATAGTTGGCATCATAGTTTTATTGGCTTATTTGCCATCACTAATATTTTCCCTGATGGTTTTGAATTGAGGAACTGGTTGACAGATAAACACTACATTGTCAAGCCAAACAATACTCAAACATTACAGGCAATATCTCGGTTGAAGGTTGGAGAAATTTTGCTAACTCGCATTTCTCCCGTTACCGATAGCTACTGGATGTTTTCTGGCCCCTACACAATAATGGGTAAATTAGGTAAACCAAAACTTGCTGTAGCTATTGGTAATTTCAAAGAAAACTATAAAAGTAATCTTTACAGCGATGCTCCAGACTTACTAGAAGAAGCTTGGCAGTCAGTAGAAAAATATCATCAGCAGTTTGTGGACTTTTTTGGCACTGATGAACTCACGCTACCTGGATACCAGCTTAATAAAAAAATAGCGGAGCTTCAAGAAGTAATTACTGAAAAAACCTTTGCAGCCGCAGGAATTGATACTTCTAAATCTCTTGCAGAAGTAGCAGAAGCAGCTGGAATTGGCGATGAGGAAATAAAAGCAGCTGCACAAGAATTTGGTGCAGATTCCAACATAGTCTCTGAGATGTTTAACAACAAAAGCAGCAAGAGCAAAATGGTGATGCCAAAGGTTGATTTACCTGCTGAACTCAAGAAAGCAGAACAGGTAACGGCTCTTTCTCATCCCCGTTGGGGACAAATGTTTTTACCAACCTATAGTAAAGTACAAGCAATCTTATCGGCAGAGGACTGGCAAAGTGTTCAAGGGGCAGAAAAACTAATTCGCTACTACCTCGAAGATAAAAGTATTAATGCTTTTATTTGGCATCGATTGGCGCAACAGTATCCAACTCAATTAGAAAATTTGTTGCAAACATTTTTGCAACGTCCATTTAGGCTTGAAAGTGACTTGGATACACTTTTGCAAGAATTCCACAAACCGATTGAGCCAGAGTTGCCAGACATTGCCAGTGTACCCATACATTTGCATAACTTATTTCAGGAAGCTTTAGGAGAAGTTAGCAAATCTAAGCCCAAGGGTAAAGGGCAACAAAAGCCAGCAAAGGGTTTTCAACGAAGCTAACAAATATATCCAACATTTTACCCTACTCACTTAGGGTTCTATGGTTTCCTTTCTTAAAATCGTTTTTAGGAGTGTATAGCTAGCTGTGCGCTCCCACAGAGTATTGTGTGAAATCAGTATCAAAAACGAGATTGAGGCTGGCTAGTTATATTTACAGATCGGTAGATAACAAATGAACAATCTCATCTACAATTTCTTCTGGACTCTCAAGCTTGACTAGAAATCGATTAAAACCAGCATTCAAAGCCTTATAGCTTGAGACTTCCCGTGTATAAGAAGTGATAGCGATCGCAGGCAACTGTCTTAAAAATTGGCGAGAATGCACTCGAATTTGCTCAATTAACCAATTTCCATCATGTTCGGGCAACTTCATATTGCACAGTAGAATATCGGGATGAAGCGATTCAACTAAGGCAAGAGCTTCTTCTGCATCAGTTAAAGCCATCACCTCTGCACCAGCTGCTTCCAAAATGAAGATGAGTAAGTCTGCAATATCTGGCTCATCCTCTACCAGTAAAATCAAGATTCCAACAAGCGGCTGGAGCGAATTTAATTCAGTTTCTTGATTCATTTTTTGATCTGTTGCCATGCCGTCCTTTTATTTCCTGCTAAAGTCTGCTATTTCTATTGCAGTGTATGCAGCGGAATAAGTATTCACCCTAAATATAGAAACTTGGGGTGAAAAGCTCTAGAACAGGCTTTAATTATTTTTTGGTAACAGGTAATTAGAAAAAAGTCCTTACCCATTACTCATGACTCATTACTGAGGTTCAGCCTGAGTTGAAACTGTTAATACCTGCGGTGGTGTAGCATCCGGTGGATAAAGAAAGTCTACTTCTACCAAAGAGCGATCGCCAGCTTTCATCTTTAATAAAACTAACGGTTCCCCTGGTTGACCTCTTTTTTGTACTAAATGCACAAACTGAGTTTGCGGCTGATTTTGGTCATTTTTGTAACGTACTCGCACTGTCCCTCGAAAGAATACTTGAGGAGCGGGTGTACTCAGAAAGCGTAACCCTGGTTTGACTAACCGATCTTCCTTGAGTGGTGTTTGTATCGACACACTAACAGTTTGAGGACTTTGAGTATTGTTGTATAACGGCAACTTCAGATTATATTGAATTCCATAGTTGCCATGAGCGCGATATGCGGTGTCAGGATAGCGCACCAGCATAGGCGCACTTTGAATTTGACCAGTTCCTAATGTACCGCCATGCAGGGTATTCAAAGCGTAGGAAAACACTTGACCAGGCTGGGGAATGGTTAGATATCTAGCTTTAGGATTATCTACTAATAAGGCTCTCCATCGCGAACCACCAACCACTCCCGCAACTCGCCCATAAATTCTTGGTTTGCCAGTTTCCTCTAAGGGAGTAGGAATTTTATCTCGTGGCCCAGCTAAATCACCATTATCTAGTAAATTCTGCCACTCTTCTAAAGCAGGCGATCGCTCGCTGCCATCAGGATTCTCCCGTGCAAACATCGCTAGGCTAGCTGCATAGACAGTGCCATCACTTTGCAGTCGTATGAATGTAGACCGACCATTTAAAGGTGGTGTCAATCCCTGTACAGGAATTGGTAAATTGAGTAACATCCGACTTTGCTTTGGTGGAATCTCAATTTGGGCAGGAAAAATCTCTTGTCGTACTCCCCGAAGCACATCAGACATGACGCGATCGCCTGGCCCGGCAAAAATTTTACCTAAAAGATTTTGGCTAAAAGATGGTAACTGAATAAATGGTGCATCCGGTTGACTTAAATAACTCGCCGCCTGCCAAATATTTACTTTCACTGGTTCCGAACCAGGGTTATGCAAAATTATCCCTAAATAAAGAGAACGTAAATTCTCTGCTGGTTCAGCCTTCGCAACGTGATGGGCAAAAATATCAAATCGTCCTCGAAACGGAAAATTCAGATGCGCTGTTGGCACTTTTTTCCCATCTGGTGGAAAGGTGGAAAGTAAAATCCCTTCTTTCAAAACCAATTCTGGACTATTGCTGTTAAAGGTTGGCACTGTATCCAATTGACCTGGTAAAGGACGTACTTCTTGTGGTTGTACGACTTCTTCAGGTGGTAGCTTGGCAGGAGTTGATTGGGCAATTGGAAAAATTAGTAACAATGGCAACATATACTTAGATATTTCTTTCACCATACAGACATTAACAACTTGATGAAAGTGCCAGTTTGTTAATAATTAATACGAAATCGGCAATAATACCCATCAAATTTTCTTGATTGAGAACCGGAACGTGGACAAAAATACAACGTGCTGTGAGTTTATTTTGGCTTAAGTAGTCCAACACTGAATAGTAAAGACCTTCACAGACAAATTTTCCACAGTCATAGCTAATCTGAATTTTTGCTGCTCCCGCCACTAATTTTTCTAAATCAACTTCTGTCTGCAAAACAATTTCTCCACAGCTAGCAACTGCTTCCACACTTAATTGTGTACGGCTTGCAGCCATGCCACAACAGATGATGTAATCAGGTTGGATTGCCTTGATTTTTTCCATTACCTGAGTACTAGCAAGTTGCACATCTACGGGTAACTGGCGTAAAAAAGTTAAGTCATGTGGTATCAACTCAAGTTTGCTCACTTCAAGTAATAAATCATCAGAAGAATTTGACTGTTGATCTTTTAGCCAAATGTCAAAAGAAGTTAATAGAATTCTTTTCTTCATAACAAATATTATTTAGAATAGAAAAACCCTCCATAATAAATTTAGAAGGAGCAGGTAAATGCCAGTAATTGCGGTCGTAGATTACGAGATGGGAAATTTGCACTCAGTTTGCAAAGGGTTGGAAAAAGCTGGGGCAACTCCGAATGTTACTTATTCTCCAAAGGAATTAGAGCAGGCAGATGCTATAGTCCTACCGGGAGTGGGAGCATTCGATCCAGCAGTGCAACACCTGCGATCGCGTGGTTTAGAACAACCTATTAAAGAAGCGATCGCATCTGGTAAACCTTTTTTGGGAATTTGTTTAGGATTACAAATTCTCTTTGAATCAAGTGCCGAAGGTACTCAACCAGGGCTAGGAATTATCAAAGGAAAAGTGCGGCGGTTTCGTCCAGAAGCTGACATCACTATTCCTCATATGGGGTGGAATCAACTAGAAATCACTCAACCAAAAAGTATTTTGTGGGAGCATTTACCCTCCGATCCTTGGGTATATTTTGTCCATTCCTACTATGTTGACCCGATAGACCCGCTAATCCGTGCAGCAACTATCACTCACGGCACTCAAACCGTCACAGCTGCGATCGCTCAAGAAAACCTGATGGCAGTACAATTTCACCCCGAAAAATCCTCTAATATCGGATTGCAAATCCTATCTAATTTCGTTGCTCAAGTCCGCGAAAAAATTCCTGCATAATTATTTTGTCATTTGTCCTTTGTCCTTTGTGAATAAATCAAAATCACCACCGACCATTAAACATTGACTAATGACCAATGACTAATGACTAATGACTAATAACTAATGAGTCTG
The DNA here is from genome assembly GCF_034530975.2 of Nostoc sp. DedQUE07. Lineage (NCBI taxonomy): Bacteria > Bacillati > Cyanobacteriota > Cyanophyceae > Nostocales > Nostocaceae > Nostoc > Nostoc sp. DedQUE07. The sequence goes on from NZ_JAVRCC020000001.1 coordinate 270,693, forward strand.
AGAATTTACGGTAATCGCCAGTTAAAAACTTTACCAGGGAAAGAAACTAGACCCACTAGTGCGCGGGTAAGGGAGGCAGTATTTAATATTTGGCAAGGAGAAATTGCTCTTTGTCGCTGGCTAGATTTATGCGCTGGTACTGGTTCAATGGGCGCAGAGGCTTTGTGTAGAGGAGCCAGCCTAGTAATGGGAATTGAACAATCGAGCCGAGCCTGTGCCACCATCCAACAAAATTGGCAGCAGTTAACTAATGCCGACCAGGAATTTCGGGTATTGCGGGGAGATATTACCCAGCAGTTAAAGATTTTATCAGGTAAACAGTTTGATAGAATCTACTTCGATCCACCTTATGCCAGTGGATTATATCAGCCAGTATTAGAAGCGATCGCTCATTATCAACTTTTAGATTCTAGCGGTGAAATCGCAGTTGAACACGCCTCACAAGGTTGGACACCGCCAGAGATTCCCGCTTGGGAAATTTGCCGCCAGAAAGTTTACGGCAACACATCACTTACTTTCTACAGAATTCGGAATCAGGAATCAGGAGCAGATAAAGGAGATGAAGAAGAATACGACTCCTAACTCCTAACTCCTAACTCCTAACTCCTAACTCCTAACTCAGCACTCCCTCATCCCCCCAGCTGATTGGGGCGCTTGTATTGCTTATATGCAGCGTAAAAAAGTCCAGCGAGAGTTACGAAAACTAGACCAAGGACAATACCTGATAGCAGGGGTTCAACCACTGTAAATCTCCTCTTTGTAATTATTAAATATTCGTTGCCTGTTTTTGATTTTACCAAATTTCGTATGAATCCTGCGCCCTACAGCCCTTTGGAGTGCGACTGGTCACAAAAAAATAGTCTTCTGTGCTTGCAGACACAATCAAGAACTTTTAAGCTATGTGTAGGAAATGAAAACTTTTTAGCACACCTAGACTTTCACAGCAAACCTTTTGGATAACCAGATTAACAAACCTGAAATTTTGATTCAGCGGATCGTTTTATTGACGCTGACTATACTGCTAGGAGTCCCTTTGGGCTTTTTTGGTGTTCAGTTAGTTCAAGCCTCCGATCCATACGTCAAGAGTGTTCTATCCCTAACAGGAAACTCAGTTCAAGGACACGCGATATTTCAAATTAACTGTGCTGGTTGTCATGGCTTGGAAGCAGACGGGCGAGTGGGGCCCAGTTTGCAAGCTGTTTCAAAGCACAAGTCTCGGTATGGGCTGATTCACCAAGTGATCAGTGGCGAAACACCGCCAATGCCAAAATTCCAACCTAGTCCTCAAGAAATGGCGGATCTTTTGAACTATTTAGAGTCTTTGTAGACCTAAGAATTTTTGGTTCAGAACTTTACGCAACTGGCACAAGCAATAGTGTGCGAAGCGCACCGAGCACCCAAAAACTACATAGAAGGCAGCAATATCTGGACGTTTTAGTTGCTCAATTAAATAATTAAAAAGCAAATTGTGCTTGAGCTTGTAAATATCAAATACATTCTGGGTAATTAAATACTTATGTACTACTGGCTAGCGATCGCACTGTGCCAGTTGCGTAAGTTCTGTTTAGGAGCAAATTCCGTTAAGATACTTAGCCTAAGTTACAGTTTATGAAATTTAGGTTTTTTGTCGCGCGCTATACCTGCGGCTGGCTATGCGTAAGCACACCACAGATTTAGCTGAAGAGGCGAGAAACATCAACGAAACCTTCGTGAAGACTAACAATATTTGATACTTCAGAATACATACTTCCGACTTTACCTGATTGATGGGTAAATAAATTATGGCAGCCCACAATTATTAATAGTTCTTGAGCGCGAGAAAATGCAACGTTAACTCGTTCTGGTTTCTTTGCAAATCCCACATCTCCTTTGTTATTATTGCGAACCATACTGACAATTACAACAGGTCTTTCCATACCTTGAAATCTGTCTACTGTACCAGTACGAATTTCTAACGAAGGAAAAAGTTCAGATTGCAGACGTTCATCAATTTTTCTTAATTGAGCGCCATAAAATGTAATTACAGCAATTTCTTTTTTTGGTTCACCATTAGCAACTTTAGAAACCCAAGTATTTTCAAACTGATGACACAAACGTTCAATCGCATCAACTTCTGGAATATTAAAGTAAGAAGTTCCGTTTCGTTGCTCTAAAAACTTATTTTCTATAGGCGTTTTTACCCAAATAAGATGCTGAGATTCTTGGATAATTTCGCTTGCTAAATGATGTGCGCGTTTTGTGTCCGCCTCTACAATACCAGATTCTAGTTTACCGTCATAAAACTGATTGATTGCACCCATAATAAATGGATGCATTCGATATTGTGTAGTTAGCATTTGTTTGATGCTTTCATCAGCAGATTCAAACTGACTTTTAAATAGTGATTCTTCTAAAAACTGTAGTTCGTCTCGTGTATTGCCAATTGTTTGAGCTACTTCTTCTAAAGTGCTAGTATCAAGCATGGGTGGTAATTGGCGATGATCGCCTACCATTACTAGCTTTTTGCCTTTCAAAGCTGGGATTAGTAACTCTGGTGGAGTACACTTACTAACCTCATCAATGATAACGACATCAAAAGATTTGAATTCTTCTGAAAAACCTCTATTTGCAGCTTGAACACAGGTGATACCGACGACATTAGCATTATCTAAATATATGCGTCTTAAATCGTCCCTGTCACCTTCAGTTGGCTCTCTTAATTTTCCTATCCAATCTCGAACAAAATTCTGATATTTATTGAGATAAGTTTCGTCTGTCTGGAGTTGTTGCTGCCAAAATTTAAACTTAGTATTGATATTGCGTAAAAACTTTATACTAAATAAGTCTGCTTGAGAAATTTCTGGTTTAAACTTATCAGGTATTGTTTGCCATTTTGTCAACCACCAGCTTCGTTCTTGTTTTAGGTTTTCTGATGGCTGTGGGTGTGATTTTTGTTCTACCTCACGTAAATTAGTTTGTAATTTTTGTAGATGCTGTAGAGAAGTTTCAGTTTCTTCTTGTAACTTTGATAAATGCTCATTTAGAGAATGTTTAATTATCTCTAGTACGGCAAAAGGTTCTAATAATGAGATTAAGGTTTCAAGCTGACTAATGGAAGTTTCCCAGTAATTTACTTGATTTGCAAATTCTTGGGGTTGCTCCCAAATATTTGATTGTGTTGCCAGATATTTTTCAACTAAAATACGTAATTGAGAAGAGATATTTTTTTGATTCAGTTCTTGCAAAATATTAATCACTTGCCCAAGTTGGAAATTAGCATCCTGCTGTGCTTTTTCTACCTCAGCTTGAGTAATAGATATTTGCTGTTGGCTAACTTTATTTTTCTGAAGTTCATTTAATTGTCCTTGTAGATGCTGAAGTTGTTGCTCTGTTTCCGTTTTGACTTTTAAAACGCATTGACGCGCATTTGCAAGGATAATATCTAATAATTCTTGTGTAATAGTGAGAGTAGAGTCGATATTATTCCATTCCCATGATGTACTATAAGTCCGTTGCATTCTAATTAAGAAAACCTGGGTATTCTCAACCAGTAATTTTCGTTGTTTGGGGTTGAGTAGCTGATAATTGTTAAACTGTTGATAGGTTTCTTGCCATTGAGTGCGATCGCTCTTTGATAGCACTATTGGAATTTGACTAAAATTTTCTTGTAAAAAATAGCTAAAATTATGCTGTTTACCCCGCCTGTCAGTAAAACCTCCATCTATTTCATAAGCGATCGCCTTTGCTAATACTTCCCATTCAGGTAAATTTATTTTATAATTTTTCGGGACTATTGGTAGTTTTAATGTATTAGCAAACATCAATAAACCTAGCGGTAAGTCAACTAAATTTTCTGTGAGTGGTAAACCTGATTGATGACATTCTTTTAAAGTTTGATAGAGATGAGAAGGTGCTGTAGATTTCCATTCCTTAACAGCTGAAATAATGTAATCTATTTCCCGTTTGCGGTTTTGCCATATCTGGATTGTTTGCTGTATATTTTGCAGTTTGATATGATATTGCTGATAATCTGGTTGTAACTGATTCAACGAGGCGAAATTTTGTTTGACAACCTCCACTGATGCTGCAACTTCTAAGATGGCTTTACTTGCTTCTTGAGCATCAGTTAAAGAAGCTTTAAATCCAGAAATTTCTATTGCTACAGTTTTATGCAACCAAGCCGCTAAACCAAAAGCACCAAGCGCCGGACGCACAAAGCCAAGCTCATCAGTATATTTGATGATTTGACGAACATTTGCTAAAAACTCTTCTACTAAACTGTTACCTTCTGTGTAGGGTTTAAGAAGTGGCAATAAATCTGTAACTTCTGAAGCTTCCCAGTTGAGATTTGGTAAAGTCTTTAATATATTTTCTAATTTGGCAATTAGTGATTCAACCTCGTTCTGTTTATCTACATTTTCGTTGTAATCTTTTTCTTGATTTTGAAAGTTTACCTCTAGTTTTATCTTATTTTCATTGAATTTAGTTTGTTGCTGATTAAATTCTTCCTCTGCTTGTAAATAAGCGGTAAATCTTTGTGATGATGCCAGCAATTGAGTGAAAATTTTAATATTTTCCAGCCGTTGAGTCAGATTATTTTCGCAGTCAGTTGCAGTATTTTCTAGCCATCTGCCAATCACTTTGTCTTCTAAAAATGGCTGTCCTTCTTCCCCAACTTTTTCGGCTTTACCCTTGCGTACAGCGCGAATTACTGGGTTGTGAACTAATCGACTCAGGGCGTTATCTACTGCTAAATTGGCTTGAGAAGCAATTAGAGTGCGTCCACCGCGCAGGGCAATTTGATAGCAAATCTCGGCAATTACGGTAGTTTTCCCAGTACCTGGCGGCCCTTGGATGAGAACAAGATCCTTTGCGGCAAGTACCTTCTCCACTGCTGCTTTCTGACCAGGATTTGCAGAAGATAATAATAAATCTTGTGGTTGAAGTTCAACAGTTGTTTTGATCTGTCTAGCCTGAGAAGCATCGAATAAAAAGTTGCCTAAATAGGGATTTTGAGTATAACCATTATTCAAATCATCTAAAGCTTTTTTCTTACGCTGAATCTGCTGAATATCACCAACTGCTTCAAAACACAAAAATCCTGTATCTGGCAACTTATAACGCTCTGTTGCCATGAATTCAGCTAAGTCGCGTTCTAATCTGAGGCTGATAATACAACGGTTGGGGTCAATTTCCTCAACAGTCCCTAATTGACGACCGCTAATCCAATTTTTACCGACGGGAGCAGTTTCAAAAAGCTTTAAATCTTCGTTTTTTGTGCGTCTTGCTCGTTCCCAAAAGTTTTCGACATCAAGGGAATTTTGATAAAAGCCGTCAAGGGTGGCTGAGTTTAGATCAATTTCAAAACTGATTCGTCTTTTGAAGTTATAGTTATGACTTACGTAACGCACACAAAATTGACGCGCTTTCGCGATTTTTTCTTCAATTTGCAAAAATGCTTTCCAAGCTTTTAGCTGATCTTCTGTAGGTATATGGTCGCCACAAACTGGCGCGGTAGCGATGCGCTTCAATGTCGCTGGCGGAATATCGAGATGATGCTGATGATTAGCCAGTAAACGCAAGCGATAAGCTATAGCATAGCTGTCGGCGTGTCCCCGTGAGAGTTGTAACAATTGAGCCGAAAGTATTTTTATACCGTCGCGTCCATCTTTTTGTACAGCTGCTCTAAATCCTAATGTTTTTCTGAGCTTGTCAAGTCTTGCGGGTAATGGAAAATCATCGGAGTCTGTTGCTATTGTCAAATCCCAGATTTCCTCTCTTGTTTCTTTCCCCGCACCTTTGCGACGCACATAAAATAGAGAAGGCTTTTTACCGACACATTCATACATTAACTGATTGGCGCGATCGCGCCGCTCCCTAAAATCGGAATATGATTTCAAGGCAGCCTCACCTTCAAGATGGCGGATAAAGCTATCAATTGCTGAAGCTATAAATGTATAGCCCCAATCTTCAGAGGTTGTTTTAGTTTTTAAGGATTTTGCTGTTAGTTTATTTACCGCTAGACGAATGCGTTCTCCATCTGATTCTGAGATTGTACTAGTATGGCTTTTGACTACAATTTTGAGTTTTTCACAAATTACTAATAGCTTTTTGCTATCTAAATTTAATTTTTTTGCTAGTTCGTATATTCTGAGTTTGCCGTTGTTCATCCAGTACTGCCAATGCCTTCAAAATATGGTTTAAATTTAAACGCAAAGGGGCGCAGAGGTAAGCGCAGAGGAGCGCAAAGTTTATTTTAGTCCTATTCGCTACGAATTAAATTTGGCAATACTCTGCGTACCTTTGCGTTTACTTTGCGTTCCTCTGCGTTTAAAAACTTTACGATTTTGGCTAGTATTGCCCACTAAATGACTATAGTTTATACTGACGGTAAACTTCACTAGCAGCCCGATGTAGCAGGGAATGCCGCCATACTAAAGATTTCATATCATCAGCGTAACCGCCGCCAATAACGCAGGCGACTGGATAACCGCTACTCATACAGGTACTCAGAACCTGCATTTCTCTGCGAAAAATGCCAGCATCAGTTAAGGCTAATTTGCCCAAGCGATCGCCTATATGAGGGTCAACGCCTGCATCATAAAATACTAAGTCTGGCTTGACTTTAGACAATAAATCTGATAAATAATTCGCCAAGGTTTGTAAATAAGCGTCATCTTCCATTCCTATCGGCAAAGGAACATCCAAATCGCTGTTTTGTTTCGTACCGGGGAAATTGACTTCGCAGTGCATGGAGAAAGTAAAAACGCTGTCGTCGTCTTGGAAGATAAAAGCTGTACCGTCTCCTTGATGCACATCCAAATCGACAATCAGGATTTTTTGGACGAGTCCGAATTTTTGTAAAACGCGACAAGCGATCGCTAAATCGTTGAAAATACAAAAACCAGACCCATAACTGGGAAAGGCATGGTGAGTTCCACCAGCCGTATTACAGGCTAAACCCTGACTTAGTGCCAGTTTTGCAGTCAGTATCGTACCACCTACCGCTACACAAGTACGATTTGCTAGTGCTGGACTCCAAGGTAAACCAATGCGACGTTGTGCTTTGGGGTCTAGGGTTCCTTCGCAATAAGCTTGAACGTAGCTTGGAGTATGGACTAACTCTATCAATTCTAGTAGCGGACGTTCAGGAGTGTGAAATTGTTCTTGATTCGCTACACCATCAGCTAACAGCAATTCGTAGAGTTGTCGGAACTTAGACATCGGGAAACGATGTCCTTCAGGTAGAGGAGCAATGTAATCTGGGTGGTAAATAATTGGCAAGTCCATAAGGAAAGAAAATCTCAAGCAGATAATCCGGCAAATAACAAGGTAAAATTTAGCCATAATTGCAGCAATAGTGCTGTTATCCTAAAATGTAAAACTCCAAATTTAAAATTTATATGATGGAATGGATTACGCCGATAGTGTTTATTGTATCTGGCTTTCTGGCTGGAATAATTGGTGAAAAAGTTATCTTTAAAAAACTAGAAACATTCGTTACTAATAAACGAATTGCCGGGAGTAAAATTCTATTTCACTCTCTACACCGGATGACTTTTCTTTGGTTTGTCATTGGCGGTTTTTTTTGGGCAGTTCTGAGCGCTCCCCTCAAGCCAAATGTTGCCATCGTACTGCAAAAAATTCTGACGATGGCATTTCTATATTCAATAACTTTAGTCTTGGCTAAATTGACTGCTGGTTTCCTGAATTTATATATTCGCAGAGCAGAAGGGATTCCCACATCACTAATTTCTAACCTTGCTAAGATTACTGTTTTAGTTTTAGGAACATTAATCATCTTGCAAACGGTAGGCGTTCAAATTACACCAATAGTCACAACTTTAGGTATTGGTGGTCTAGCAGTTGGTTTGGCACTTCAAGACACACTTGCAAATTTGTTTTCTGGTTTTTACTTAGTTATTTCTAAGCAAGTTAGAACCGGGGACTATGTAAAATTAGATGCTGGACATGAGGGATATGTTATAGATATTTCTTGGCGGAATACGACCATTAAAGAAATTTCCAATAATGTAGTCATTGTTCCCAATTCTAAGCTGTCTTCGGCAATTTTCACCAACTATCATTTACCTGCAAAAGAAATTACTTTAACAATTGATGTGGGCGTAAGTTATGATAGCGATTTGGAAAAGGTTGAAAAAGTTACTGTAGAAGTTGCTAAAGAAGTTATGCAAGAAATTGCACCGGAATTAAAAGATAATGAACCATATATCAGATTTCATACTTTTAATGATTTTAGTATAGATTTTACGCTTTATATGCGGGTAAGTGAATATTTCGATCAGCGGATTGGTAAACATCTATTTGTCAAAAAATTACACAAACGCTATCAACAAGTAGGAATTCAAATTCCTTTTCCGATTAGAAAAGTCTATATGCAAGATAATTCAGCTATGGAAAAAAATTAGTAGTTGCCATGTTATTAAACTAACATGGCAAGCAGTATGTCCTCGAATTTAAATTGCCAATGCTCGTTTTTCTAATGGTAGTTCAAAGCGATCGCCTGGTTTTGGCTCAAATACCCGCGTCGAAAGATTGTTCTTTTCTAATAACGAACAAAATTCCTCAGCACTTCCTTTAGTTTGAATGAGTTTCATCAGCAAGCCCTCAAAGGACACATCCCCACCAGCCGCAGTAGGTATTATTACTTGAGGATGTAATGATTTGACGACTTCTAAAGCACTATTTTGTCCTTTAATAATCGGCCCAAGCAAAGGTAGCGTCATATCAATAAACGGCGTAATCACTACATCGATAGGTGCAGATTGCTGAAGTTGTGGAGAATGATACCCGTGAGGCTCGTAGTATACAGTTAAACCACTTTCCAATTCTTTGAGGAGATAACTATTTTCTACCAGAGTCGGGCCAATTGGAGAGCCGGGGAAAGCCTTGATTTCTACTTGATTATTTAAAGTGAAAGTTTCACCATGAGCCAATACTGTTACTTGGGTGTAATCTAACTGCTGTACTACCTTAGCTGCATTGGGAGAAGCTACAACCTTGATGCTGCGATCTAACAGCTTGAGCGTTGGTGGGTGAGTATGGTCTTCTAAACCCTGAGATAACAGGATCAAATCAATATTATCTGGGATTGGGCGATTTTGCGATCGCGAACCTTTAAATAACCAATCCAAATTGCTAAAAATCAACGAACCAACCAGCCAAGGGTCAATTAGTATTCGTTGTCCGCCAATTTCCAGCAGCCAAGAGTTGCTGTCTAACCAAGTTAGAAACATAAACTTATGTGAAGATAACGCCTACCTTCATTATCAATGATGTCAGCTTTATTGCAGGCATTGAAGTTACTACTGCGTTCTCACCACAAAGCGATCGTAATTTCAATTATAGTAATTTTTACCTATAGCTCTAAAGATCATCTCCCCAGATCCAACGATAAAATAAGTAACACATCTTCCACCGATAAACTAAGAGTACTGGCAATCTGTTCTATACTCAAGCCTAACTCCAATAATCTAGGTATTGCATCCTGTCGCGCTTGTTCTGTTTCTTGTCGCGCTTGTTCTGTTTCTTTATGACTTAACAATTTTCTCCCAGTTTGGGGGTTAAAAAACCGCAATTCTCCGTCAATCAATCTGAGGTCTAAACCCAATACTTCACTGTGAATAGACGAGACACCATCGGGTAAAAAGTTGGATGTAATCGGTTGATATTTGCCCTCCAATAAATAAGAACCCTTTAGTCGTGGGTTGAGGTAATCTCCGGTTGGGTCATACTGAAAATACTCTTGCACACCTAAAAGTGAATATTTCTTGGGTTTATCCTCTTCATCGTTTTCTTGGGTGCTTGCAGAAGTGATTTCCAAAATAAAATTAGGGACTTTACCCCCTTCTTCCCAAACCTTGTAGCTGACGCGCTTTTTCTTGTCTACCTCAAATACCACAAAGACATCAGGAGCTATCACAGCGCTAGGAATGCCCTTTTTGTAGTAAACAAATAGATTCCCTGATACGTAAACATCACTTCGGTCTTGGAAATAAATGTCTAAGGCTTCTACAGCATAAATTAGATAATCCCGTGCTGGATCGCTCTCTGCCATTGGTTTACCATCAGAACTGGGGTAGATAATTTCGGTCTTGAGTTGGTTAGCAGAAAGGGTCATGGTCGCTTCTCTCCGAGACGCTATGCGTAGCAAGATCCCCAAAGGGGTACGCTCCAATTCAAAATAGGTTATAGGGCAAAGACTTTAACTCAACTGGAACTGATTTTAAAATAGCATTTTGTTGAAACTTCATTTTAGGTCAGAGAAAATTACTATATTTGAAGAAAGACTTTATTAATCTTAATAATGACTGTAACTACACAACAGCTTCCAACTCAAGACGCCTTTGAAAAATTTATTTGGACTTGGCAGGGTTACAAAATTCAGTACACTGTCATGGGTACAGGACGCCCTTTGGTTCTGGTTCACGGCTTTGGCGCTTCCATTGGACACTGGCGCAAAAATATCCCGGTTTTAGCTGATGCTGGCTACCAGGTATTTGCCATAGACCTTTTGGGTTTTGGTGGTTCCGATAAAGCGCCCATTGATTACAGTGTGGAAGTTTGGGTGGAACTGCTGAAAGATTTCTGCACAGCACACATACACGAACCTGCTGTATTTATTGGCAACTCCATCGGCGCACTTTTGAGCTTGATTGTACTGGTAGAACATCCAGAAATTGCTGCTGGTGGTATTTTAATTAACTCTGCGGGTGGTTTGAGCCATCGTCCTCACGAATTGAACCCACCGCTACGGATGGTGATGGCAGCTTTTAATCGGTTTGTGCGATCGCCAATTACAGGTAATTTTGTCTATAACCGCATCCGCCAAAAAGCTCAAATTCGCCGCACTCTATACCAAGTTTACCGGAACCGTGAAGCCGTCACCGATGAATTAGTCGATTTACTTTATACTCCCTCTTGCGATCCAGGAGCGCAACAAGTCTTCGCATCTATTCTCACAGCCCCTCCTGGCCCTAGCCCAGAGGAACTTTTGCCCGAAGTAGAACGTCCTTTGTTAGTAATTTGGGGTGCTGACGATCCCTGGACACCAATTACCGGGGCCAAGATTTACGAAAAGGCGCGGGAGAATGGCAAAGATATCAAAATTGTTCCCATTCCCAATGCCGGTCATTGTCCTCACGATGAGGTTCCAGATGTTGTCAATGCCCAGATTGTCGATTGGCTAGCGCAAAGGTAATCATTTCGCCTTTCTGCCGATATGTATTAGCCCAAGCAGGGTAAAAATGGGGCTAACAATCTGGGTGAGTGGATCTTAATCTTTTAATTGCGCCTTGACATAATCAAACTCGTATGGTATGTGAAATGGAGCTTGATATGCGTAATGGAGATAAAGGGGTAATACCCTTAAATCACCATCCAGATTTTTCAGAACTTGGCTATCAAGTCATCAGCGAACTAGGACGTAACCGAGAAGGGGGACGGATTACTTATCTAGCTAATGTTTTGAAATCTAATCAACAGGTGGTAATTAAAGAGTTTTGTTTTGCTCGTGCAGGTGCTGATTTATCAGGTGTGAAAGCATATCAGCGCGAAATAGAAATCTTGCAACAACTCAATCATTCCCGCATTCCTCGCTATATAGATTGCTTTGAAATGCCAGGGGCTTTTTATCTGGTGCAGGAATATAAAAATGCCCCATCCTTGGGATTAAAACGCAGCTTTCATCCTGAAGAAATTAAGCAAATTGCTCTGTCAATCTTAGAAAGTTTGGTTTATCTGCAAAAGCAAGTTTCCCCAATTATTCATCGGGATATTAAGCCAGAGAATATTTTGGTTGATGAAAAACTAAATGCTTACCTGGTTGATTTTGGGTTGGCTAGAAGACAGAGTGAGAAAGTAGGTCTGAGCAGCTTTATAGCCGGAACTCCAGGTTTTATGCCACCAGAGGAACAGTTTGGTCATTCTCTGACAGAGGCATCAGATTTATATAGTTTAGGAGCAACACTAATTTGCTTACTTACTAATACCCGTTCTGTTGAGATTGGCAAATTAATTGATGATAACTATCGCTTTAATTTCCAGCAATTAGTTCCTCAAATTAGTCCGAATTTCCGGTGGTGGTTGATGAAAATGGTGGAACGTAACCGAAAACGCCGCTATGCTAATGCAGCTATTGCTTTAAAAGCACTTGGGACAATTGAGGTTGTTGGTAGTGCGACTGGGTTAGATAATTTCATCAGTACAATCAAACCTAGAAAACGAGCCACTTTGTTGGGACTAGCTACTTTTGTTACACTGACTGCGGTTGCAGGAACTTTGATAAGTTATCAGCCTGGTAATACAGTTAGGCAATTGTCGGAAGCTAGAGAATGTCAAAGTTTTAATTTAAGCTCTGATTGCCAAGAAAAAATCGGAAATTAAGATTCATTAGGTTGCATCTGGCTTAGAGTTACAACGGTTTTCAATTGAATAGACTACACGCATAGGGACACAATATATTGTGTCCCTAAAATTATGTGTATTCCACGCTTGTAAAAATTGCTGGAATTTGCATGAGTATCAAATACTCGTCAACGGAGATAAAAGGTGGATTCATCCAGTTCAAATACTCGTCAACGGAGATAAAAGGTGGATTCATCCAGTTCAAACACTCATTAACGGAGATAAAAGGTGGATTCATCCAGTTCAAATACTCGTTAACGGAGTTCAGAGGTTCATGGATGATATCCTATTTCTCCCACTCCCTCTTTCTCTCACGATTTTTTTATGAGGCGAGTCTCCTTCTGGGTGCATCAAGAACAACTTCCGCGACTGAAAAATCACGTTTAATTTTCAAGCTGTTGAGATAAGCGATCGGATCGTCGGCGTTAAAGGGAGTACCATCGAACAGTTTGATCGGTTGGCGAATATAGCTGATATCCAAACCTAATTCCCGTGCGGCGGTACTGAAAACACGCACGCGACACACCCGTTCCACAACTTCTACCCAATTTCTGGGGAAGGGAGTATCACCCCAACGCGCCAATTGACTCATAATCCAAATTTGCTCAGTACGGCTGGGGCGGTTAATGGCGGACTCAGAATAAAACTGGTGATGGGCATAATCCCGCAACGGATGGTCTAAGTCACAGGTGAGACTATCTGGATCTTCGAGTTGAATGTATTCTAAATCAGTGCTGACGTAATCTCGCCCTGCTAAAATTTGCCGAATTTCTTCGGTATTTTCGGGATTTGCACAATACTGACAAGCTTCTAACAAAGCTTTAGTCAAGGCGATATGCGTATTTGGATAATTTTCTGCCCAATCTTCCCGCACACCAAGAACTTTACCTGGGTGTCCCAGCCAAACTTCTAAGTCGGTAGCGATGGTAAAACCGACACCTTCCACAGCCGCGCGGTAGTTCCAAGGTTCACCTACACAGTAACCATCAATGCTTCCAGCTTTTAAGTCAGCTACCATCTGCGCTGGGGGAATGGTCTTCATATCCACATCGCTATCGGGGTCAATTCCACCAGCCGCTAGCCAGTAACGCAACAGCAAGTTGTGCATCGATGCGGGATGCACTACGCCCATTGTGTGCCGTTGTTCGTGGGTGAGAATCAGGTGATTTCTGAAATCTGATAAGGTTTGCACGCCTTGGTCGTAAAAGCGTTTTGCCAAGGTGATGGCGTTACCGTTGCGAGTCATGGTAAGGGCAGTGACAACGGGTAGAGGTTGGTTATTATGTCCTCCCAAAGAAAGCCACATCGGCATCCCTGAAGGCATTTGAGCCGCATCCAAGTAACCACCACTTATGCCATCTTCTATACCCCGCCAGCTACTTTCGCGCACCAGGTTAACTTCATCTAAACCGTGCTTGAGAAAGAAGCCTTTTTCTTTAGCAACAGCTAAAGGGGCGCAAGCTGTCAGAGGTAAAAAGCCAATTTCTAGGTTAACTTTTTCTAATCCATGACGGGCAATGTCGGCAGTTTTCCGCGCCCGAATTTTCTTGATGCGTTTTTGCTGATTGAGGAAGTAAATCATCTCACTCCGCAAGCTGTAGTAGCTGGGATGTTCTACTACTTCCATCCGCTTCCGGGGTCTGGGAATATCTACTTCTAAAATGTCGCCGATTTTAGATTCGGGGCCGTTGGTTAACATCACGATTCTGTCAGATAACAGCACTGCTTCATCGACATCATGTGTCACCATCACGGCGGTAACTTCATTTTCTTCGCAGATTTGCATCAGTTGTTCTTGCAAATTGCCGCGTGTGAGTGCATCTAATGCACCAAATGGTTCATCTAGCAAGAGTAATTTAGGACGAATCGCTAAGGCGCGGGCGATCGCAACTCGCTGCTTTTGTCCACCTGATAACATTCCCGGTTGTTTATCAGCATGGGGACGCAAACCCACCATATTTATATGTTTTTCGACAATGGCTTGGCGTTCGGCTGCGGGTGAACCTTTCATTACTGAGTCCACAGCGAGGGCAATATTTTCTCTTACTGTCCGCCAAGGTAATAGCGAATAATTTTGGAACACCACCATCCTGTCTGGGCCGGGTTTGGTGATTCTTTGTCCTTCGAGAGTGACAATACCTTCAGTTGGCAAATCCAAACCCGCAATCATATTTAACAGTGTGGATTTACCGCAACCGGAGTGACCAATCAAAGAAATGAATTCTCCTTTTTTAATTTGGAGATCGATTCCTTTGAGGGCAATATATTTGCCACCACCAGTTAATTCAAAAACTTTTTCAATTTGATCGACAGCTACAAACATACTTATTTGTCCTTTGTCATTTGTCCTTTGTCATGTGTCATTTTTCCTTTGATCCTTGGTACGCGATCATTAGTCTTTAGTTTTTTACAAATGACTAATGACTAATGACCAATGACCAATGACCAATGACTAATGACTATTTCTGTTCTGCTGGTAAAATTTTGTTTTGAAGCCAGCCCATCGCCTTATCTAGAAGCAACCCAACAACCCCGATATAAACTAGAGCTAAAATTACTTCGCTGACGTTGTTATTTTGATAGGCATCCCAGATAAAAAAGCCGATTCCGACAATACCGGACATGACGATTTCGGCGGCGATAATCGCTAACCAAGCTAAACCGATCGCAATTCTCAACCCGGTAAAGATGTAGGGTAATGCCGCAGGAATCAAGATATTGGTGAAATATTCTTTGCGGCTAAGTTGGAGAACTTTGGCGACGTTGTTGTAATCTTGGGGAATTTGGGTAACGCCGACAGCAGTGTTAATTAAAATTGGCCAAATGGCGGTGATGAAAATTACGAATAAGGCGGCGGGTTCGTTTTGTCGTAAAGCTGCTAAAGAAATCGGAACCCAAGCTAGAGGTGGTACTGTCCGCAGTAATTGAAAGATGGGGTCTAAAGCTTTGGACATGGTTTTATTAACCCCAATCAAAATGCCCAAGGCAATACCAACGATCGCAGCTAGGGTATAACTGATGGCAACTCGTTGCAGACTAGCGAGAATCTGCCAAAATAGACCTTTATCAATGCCACCTCGGTCATAAAATGGCCAGAAAATCAGAACCCAAGTGTCTTGGAGAACTTGTATTGGCCCTGGTAATGTGGCTCCCGGAATCCAAGCGAAGAGTTGCCAGAGAATCAGGAAGATGGCGATCGCGATCGTTGGTGGTATCAGGTCAGGAAATTGCTTTTTCAGGCTGGAGATAAAGCTATTATTCAATCTAGGGCTTGCAGGGCGTTTTTGGGCGAGTGTCATGATGCTGTATTCTCCGCAAATTTTATTTGTTATTTGTCTTAGACGCGATGAATCGCGTCTCTACAAGAGGTTAATCGTGCCTCTAAACACTGACCTTTTTGATTTTCAAACTCTTTAAATATTCTTCTGGCTTTTCAGGGTCAAATTTGATGCCATCAAAAAACTCTTCTACACCACGGGATGTATTTGTAGGAATATCAGCAGTAGCAATACCAGCTTCTTTGGCAGCTTCTTTCCAAATATCTTCACGGTTGACTTTGTTGATAAGTTCTCTAGCCTTAGCAGCATTATTGTCTACGTAATCTTTTGGCAAGAATCCCCAACGAACGTTTTCAGTGATGAACCATAAATCGTGACTCTTATATGGATAAGAAACATTACCTTTTCCATCTTTCCAGTAGTAAGCAGCCATTGATTTATCATCAATTTTGCGACCATCGCCCATGTCATATTTGCCTTGGTATGGATCTGCGAGAATTTCTGGTGAAGAAAGGTTGAAATAATTTCGTCCAGCGAGAATTTCAGCCGCTTCTTTGCGGTTGTCAAAATTATCTAACCACTGTTGGGCTTCCATGATTCCTTTTAAAATTGCTTTGGTAGCCTTGGGATTTTTATCAACCCAGTCGCCTCTCATGGCAACATATTCTTCAGGATGATTTTTCCAAATTTCTGCGGTTAATGCTGCTACATAGCCAATTTTTTCTTGAACAAGACGATATGGCCAGGGGTCGCCTGTACTAAAGGCATCCATTGTTCCTGTTTTCATGTTGGCCACAGTTTGCGCTGCTGGTACTGTGAGCAATTTGACATCTGCATCCGGGTCTAAGCCGCCTGCTGCTAACCAGTAGCGAATCCACAAATCTTGGTTGACATGGGGAAAGGTAAATGCAGCTGTGAAGGGTGTGGAAGATTTTAATTCCTTAAGCAAAGACTTAGCGCTGGCGAGTTGTAAACTAATACCTTTGCCTTGGTGCTTGTTTGCGATCGCAATTCCATTTCCATGCGTAATTAATTGACATAATACATACATGGGAATTTTTTGATTCCCCTTGGTAATTAAACCTTCTGTAATTAAATGTGGCATTGGCATCTGCCATTGACCGCCATCTATACCACCACCAGCAGAACCAATTTCTACGTTGTCTCTGGCTGCACCCCAAGAAGCTTGTTTGGAAAGATCAACATTAGTCATCCCATACTTGGCAAAAAAGCCTTTTTCTTTAGCAATAATTAAAGGAGCCGCTTCTACAATGGGAATGTATCCCAGCTTCACTGTAGTAGTTTCTGGTGTTTGTTCGGGACTAATATTAGCAACCAACTGAGCAGTTGGCTGTGCTTGAGAGCTTCCACCAGTCAGGTTTTCAGGAGGATTACCCAAACAGCCTTTGAGCAATACAGCACTCGCAGATACTCCGGCTGTGAAGATGAATTTGCGGCGAGAAATTTGGTTAAAAAATTCTGTCATAAATATCTCCTGAAAACGTGAATGTTATTTTTTATAGCTATGACAATTTAGGCAAAAAATCTTGGTTTCTTGCATTATTAATGATTAATCAAGCTATATTTTGCCAAGCGATCGCAGCCATCTCATCAATGAAATAGCTAGGTATATAAAAACTCGGTTAAATTATTGGCTCTGCTTTTCTAGTGTGATGCAGAGGTATCATTCACCTTGTTGAAATCAGTTTACAGCCTTTGAAGCCGAAATTGTTAACTTGGAGTCGAGATTATTAAATAAATATTAGATTGGATGTATAAGGAAAAGTTTATCTATTTTAGTTAACTATAGGAAGAATTTCTAATATATAAACTCTTATTTATGATGAGTATTATGTTTACCTTATGATTTCCTGTCTTCACTTCTTTTGTAACTTAATTTTAATAGTTATTTGTCATATATAAGTTTTTATTTATCACAACCATTATGTTATCCCTATAATTTAGGAGCGCACTGCGGTGAGAGCAAGATGGTAAGGCTGGGAAAGTTGAAGACCTAAGCAAATACCCCAAATAGGTGTATTTATTATCTTGCGATCGCAACTATCTGCCGTTTTCAAACACCACGAAGAAACTATCTCTTCCTTCTAAGTTCTATATGCTTCTTAGGCATTTTCCCCGTCCAGCCACAGCATAAGAGACTGTAAGACTATTCTGATACCAATTCAATTAATGATTGCAATACATCCTTGGCTAAAGACGCGATGAATCGCGTCTCTACAAGGCAAACAATTGGAGTAGTTCAGGTAGTGTATTCGGCGTTAATTTTCACGTAGTCATAACTCAAATCACAACCCCAAGCTTTACCTACACCATAACCATTGCCAACGTTAACGGAGATTGACACTGTATCTTCTTGAAGATAAGCACCCATTGATGCTTTTTTCAAATAAGCACTTGCTGCTGCACGGTCAAATTGCAGAGGTTGTCCATTTTCTAACATTAAGAAATTCCCTAGCTTAATTTGCAGGTTTTCTTGCTCAAAGGGTACACCTGCACGTCCGGCAGCGGCGGCGATGCGTCCCCAATTTGGATCGCGTCCAAAGATTGCAGATTTAACTAAGGATGAACCGGCGATGGTTTTGGCTATTTGTCGGGCTGAAATTTCATCATGGGCCCCTGTTACTTCTACTTCTATTAGACAGGTTGCACCTTCACCATCACGAGCGATCGCTTTGGCTAAATGCTGGCAAACTGCTGTTAACATCGCCTCTAATTTCTCTGCTTCTGCGCCCCATTCTGTAATTGCTGGGGTGCGAGATTGACCGTTTGCCAAGGCAATTAAGCTGTCATTGGTGCTGGTGTCACCATCCACAGTAATGGAATTAAAGCTTCTATCAGCTGCCCTGGCTAACATCTGCTGCCAAAGATGAGGCGAAACCACGGCATCACAAGTCACAAATGCCAGCATGGTTGCCATATTGGGGTGAATCATGCCGGAACCTTTGGCAATGCCGCCAATTCTTACCGGGCGATCGCTTATAGTTGTCTGTAGAGCAATGGATTTTGTTACCAAGTCTGTAGTAATAATCGCCCCAGCAGCAGCATCTGAACCTGTTGCTGATAGTGCTGCTACTACTTTAGGAATTCCACTTCGCAAAGCATCCATCTTAATTCTTTGACCAATTACACCAGTGGAAGCCAATAACACAGATTCAGACGAGATGTTCAGGGCTTGGGCTACTGCTAGAGCAGATTCTAGGGTATCAAGGTTGCCTTGAGTTCCTGTCGCGGCGTTTGCTTGTCCAGCGTTGCAGAGGATGGCACGAGCGCTTTGTTTGGCTTGCAAGCGTTGGCGACAATATTCTACGCAGGCAGCTTTCACTTGGCTGGTGGTAAATACACCAGCTGCGATCGCTTCCACCTCTGAGAATATCAAAGCTAAATCTGGCAACCCCGAAGGTTTCAACCCTGCGGTAATTCCCGCCGCCTGATACCCCCTTGGTGCTGTGATACCACCTGTGATTTTTTGCCAATCTGCCATCATTCTTCCTTTACAACTATCAGGTTAGATAGGTCAATATGTACTTTACAAAAGTGCCTTGGAAAAGTTCTCAGTGCTGAGTTAGGAGTTAAGAGTTATTAGTTTTGCCCTACTTCCCCAGTCCCCAGTCCTTTTTATTGTGAGTTTATTTGCTGATGGCAATAATAATGCACCAGTTGGCGATTGGCATAATTGTTTTTACCTTTCTTATGACGAAAAACTAAAACAAAAAAAAGAGAGTTACTTGGGTTGCTCTGTAGATCGTTAGGATACATCTACTTACTAATCTCTCTCATTTACTTTTTAAGGGTTAATACTTATTTATTGAGGCTATTTCTAAAAATTTTGAAATTTATCCGTAAATACCACGAAAATAAAATAAAAAAGAGAGCTACTTAGGCAGCTCTCCAGATCATCAGGGTGCATCTACTTACCACAGCATATCATTTTACGTATGAGGGTTGTCACCAGCTTTTATATGAAGATTGTGTGAAGCAAGACCGGGAAAATACTTAGTCGGGGAATTGGGAATTGGGCATGGGGGATTGGGCATAAGAGGCAGAGGGGCGGGGTGCTGCTCTTGCTGAGGGGAAAACTCTTCTCCCCTGCTCCCCTGCTCCCCTGCCCCTCTGCTCCTCCTACTTCCTCACCCAGCAAAGCTAGCTTGACCGAAACTCTAAGCGTTCAGTTTTTTCTCGACCAATTCGTTAGTCAGCTTAGGATCGGCACGTTTGTCTGTCTTTTTGAGAACTTGTCCGACAAAGAAGCCTTTGAGGTTGATATTACCGTTGCGATACTTTTCTAGTTCTTTGGGATTGGCGGCTATGACTTCATCGACAATAGGTTCCAGTACACTAGGATCGGTAATTAACTCTTGACCTGCAAAGGCTTTTTCAGGAGAAATACCACTAAGCAAATCTGGCAACTTTTGTTTAGCTTGAGCATTGCTAATTTTGCCCGTTTCAATGCGAGTGATAATATCTGCTAAATTGGTTGGAGTCAGCCCGATTTGAGTAATAGTGAGTTTTTGCTTATTGAGGTGTGCGGCAATATCTTGAGTAATCCAGTTGGCAGCAGCTTTGGGATTTGCTCCAGATGCGATCGCAGTTTCAAAATATTCGGCTATTGAACGATCTTCTGTTAACACTCGCGCATCGTAAGGGGAAAGCCCCAACTCATTTTCATAATGATGGCGTTTTTGGGCTGGTAATTCTGGTAGTTCGCTACGCCATTGCTCTAATTGTGCATTTGACACCTCGATTGGTGCTAAATCTGGTTCGGGGAAGTAGCGGTAATCACTAGAACCTTCTTTCACGCGCATACTACTTGTGCATTGAGCGCCTTCTTGCCACAGTCGAGTTTCTTGGATAATGCGATCGCCTGCTTCGATGGCGGCGATTTGGCGTTCAATTTCGTAGTCAATCGCCCGTTGGATGGCGCTGAAGGAGTTCATGTTTTTAATTTCTACCTTGGTGCCAAACTCCTTTCGTCCTACTGGACGCACGGAAATGTTGACATCGCAACGCAGAGATCCTTGTTCCATGTTGCCGTCACTGACGCCGAGATACCGGACAATCCGACGCAATTCTTCGGCATATTCAGCCGCTTCTAGTCCAGAACGCAGATCGGGTTCGGAAACAATTTCTACTAATGGGATACCTGCGCGATTGTAGTCTACCAGAGAATAGGAAGAACCGGAGAGGCGATCGCTACCTGCGTGTACCAATTTTCCCGCATCTTCTTCCATGTGCAGACGTGTAATGCCAATGCGTTTGCGAATCGGATTACCCTCAGCATCTACCAACTCAATTTCTAACCAACCGTGTTCTGCGATCGGTAGGTCATATTGAGAAATTTGGTAATTTTTCGGTAAATCTGGATAAAAATACTGCTTACGGTCAAATTTGCTATACTTGGCGATTTGACAATTTAGTGCCAAACCAGCTTTGACGGCGTATTCTAATACTTTTTGATTGAGTACAGGTAAAACCCCAGGTAAACCCATACAAACTGGGTCAATGTTAGTATTGGGGTCAGAGCCGAATGCCGTAGAGCTATTAGAGAAAATCTTGGTATTGGTACTCAGTTGACAATGGGTTTCTAAACCAATAATCGCTTCATACTCAGTTTTTACGGTCGTAGCAGTGGTCATAATATCAATAATTTGGGCATAATCCTTGTAGTGGTACTATTGTAGCGGCGTATTGAGTTGCTCTGAAGACGGTTATTTGGGTGAGCAATGCTTACCTTTTGGGCTTGAAAAGGGAGATGCACATCTAAAGTGAAGAAAATCTTAATCATTGGTTCTGGAGGTGCTGGTAAATCTACCCTAGCCCGCGAATTGGGAACCATCTTAAGTTTAGAAGTGATTCACTTGGATGCTTGGTACTGGAATCCTGGTTGGGTTGAGACTCCAAAAACTGAATGGCAAAGTATTATCCAAGACCTAACCCGACGAGAATCTTGGATTATGGATGGTAATTATGGCGGTACTCTCGACCTTCGTTTGTCGGTTGCAGATACGGTAATTTTTTTGGACTTTCCCCGGCTTTTATGTTTATCGCGAGTAATTAAACGTCGCTTTATATATGCAGGACAATCCAGACCTGATATGGCATCAGATTGTCTTGAAAGATTGAATTGGGAATTTCTCAAATATATCTGGTCATACCCAATTACTCGTCGCCCTGGAATTTTAGAAAAACTTAGTCAAGTAACACCGAACCAGCAAGTTATTATTCTCTGCAAACCAATAGAAGTTAGAGAGTTTTTGCAAAATATTTCCCACAATTCAGATTTACTCAATTGGTTTTTATTAAAGTTATCTGAAAGAATATTGCATTTACTAGCAAAGAAACGCTATAGGTAGAGTGGATCTTGCTATTTATGTGCTAACCAATTATCAGTACCCAAGGATAAATTACTATAATAAGGTATTAAATTGGCAAATTTATGTCAGGGATCAAATAAAATTATGATTGATGTCAAAACAGCAGTAAATGCTGCCTATGGATACATAAAATCCATACAAGACATGATGGGTTCTTCATTAGGAGATTTGAGACTTGAAGAAGTTGAACTTTCTGAGGATAAAAGCTTCTGGTTGATTACTCTAGGGTTTGATATTCCTAAAAAAGCTTCTAAAAGCCGATTGGAAGACTTAATTCCTTCTTCTCTTGCTTCTACCCCTGTGTTGTATGAACGAGAATATAAACTTTTTAAAGTGAATTCTCAAACTGGCGAAGTAGAAGCAATGAAAATTAGACAAGTATGAAAGATATGATTAATTCCCTAATTCGTCGTTATCACCAAAAGGGAATTTTAATTGATACAAATATCCTACTTCTTTACTTTGTTGGGACGGTCAATCGAGAAAGAATAACCCGATTTAATCGAACGCAGCAATTCCTACCAGAAGATTACGATCTTCTGGTAGGAATCATTAGCAAATTTCGGAAACTTGTAACAACCCCAAATATTTTGACTGAAGTCTCTAACTTTGTCGATAAACTTGTTGAACCTGAACGTTCTCAGTGCTTTACAATATTTGCTCTATTTGTTCAAAATGCTGATATGTTGGATGAATACTATATAAAGAGTTTAGATGCTGTTAATACTGAAAAATTTATCAAATTTGGACTTACTGACAGTGGAATCCTAACTTTATCTAAAGGTAAGTATCTTGTCCTAACTGATGACTTCAAGCTAGCAAATTATCTTCCGAGTGTAGAAGTCGACGTGATTAACTTTAACAATATTCGTGTCTTTAACTGGAAGTAAAAATATGAAATTATTTTGGAAGCGTTAATTTCTATAATTTTTATATAGAAATTAAAAAATGCCTGGGAGTGTTGCCGTGTTTCCACCCCAGACATTTTTTATTCTTAACTTGCTCCTCACACACAAATAGATAATATCACTACTTCTATCAAATGGCAAGTATATTGAGTGACATTTTCAAAACTGCATAAGCAATCCAATTTCTGACAAATTAAAAAGCGCTTGGGAGTGTTGCCGTGTTTCCACCCCAGGCGCTTTTTATTTTTAACTTGCTCCTCACACACGATTAGATAATATCATTGCTTCAATTATAAAGAAAGTATTTAGTGTGACACTTTGTAAACTGCACACCTAATAAGCAATGATTTAGTGTAAAAAGTGACGTACACCAGTTAATACCATCAGTAAGCCCAGTTCGTTGGCAGCAATGATAGAATCTTTATCGCGCAAACTTCCCCCAGGTTGGACAATGGCTGTAATTCCTGCGGCTGCGGCTGTTTTGACTGAATCATCAAAGGGGAAAAATCCATCGCTGGCGAGAGTTGCACCTTTGGCTTTTTCCCCAGCTTGTTCTAGAGCTATTTTAACTGAGCCAAC
The DNA here is from genome assembly GCF_034530975.2 of Nostoc sp. DedQUE07. Classification (NCBI taxonomy): domain Bacteria; kingdom Bacillati; phylum Cyanobacteriota; class Cyanophyceae; order Nostocales; family Nostocaceae; genus Nostoc; species Nostoc sp. DedQUE07. The sequence goes on from NZ_JAVRCC020000001.1 coordinate 294,255, forward strand.
GCGGTTCATTTGACCAGCACCTACTCCTAGTGTAGTGCGATCGCTTGTGACAACGATGGCATTCGATTTAACATGTTTGCAAACTTTCCACGCAAACAGCAATTCCGCTAATTCGTCGGGTGTGGGTTGACGTTCGGTAACTATTTGCCATTGACTGGTGTCAGCAATTATATCATCGCTAGTTTGGACAAGAAAACCACCTGCGATCGCTTTCACTGTATCCTTAGGGCCACTGCTCAAATCAGCTAGAGTCAAAACCCGCACGTTAGATTTCTTTGCTAGGATTTCTTGAGCTTCAGCTTCACAACTTGGTGCAACCACACACTCTAAAAATGTTTTAGTTAACTCGCTAGCTGTAGCCGCATCAATCGGACGGTTGAGTGCGACAATTCCACCAAAGGCAGAAGTAGAATCGGCGTTGAAAGCTTTTTGATACGCTTCGGAAATAGTATTTCCCAATGCCGTACCACAGGGATTTGTATGTTTAATTATCGTTGCAGCTGGGGTATCAGTGAATTCAGCAATAATTTGGCGTGCAGCTTCTAAATCAACTAAATTATTGTAACTAAGTTCTTTGCCTTGCAATTTTGTAGCAGCTGCCCATCCGGTTGGGGTAGTACCAGTTTGATACCAACTGGCGGGTTGATGAGGGTTCTCGCCGTAACGCAGAGATTGCAATTGTGTGCCGCTAAGAGTGTACTGCTCTGCTTCTGCTAGGTAAGATGCGATCGCGCGATCGTAGCTAGCAGTGTGCGAGAATCCTTTTAATGCCGCCTTTTGCCGAAACTCTAGGGATGCTTCGGCGTTATTTTGCCGCAATTCCTCTAAATACTCGTCATACTGTGCGGGATCGCATAATACAGCCAAATGGGCGAAATTTTTCGATGATGCCCGTAGCATTGCTGGCCCGCCGATATCAATTTGTTCAACAGCTTGGGCTAATGTTACCCCTGGTTTAGCGATCGTTTCCTCAAAAGGATAAAGATTCACCACCACTAAATCAATCGGGCGAATTTGGTTATTTTCCAAATCTGTAATATCTTGAGGAATATCCCGCCGTGCCAAAATTCCGCCATGAATTCGGGGATGTAGCGTTTTAACTCGACCACCTAAAATTTCTGGCGAACCTGTATAATCAGCAACCTTAGTAACTGGGAGTCCAGCATCTTTGAGTGCTTGGGCTGTTCCCCCACTGCTGATTAAATCAAAGTCGAATTCTTCAACCAAGCTACGGGCGAGGTCAATTAAACCAGTTTTGTTAGATACACTCAGCAGGGCTAGACGCGCCATTGATCGATTCCTTAAAAGTAGGCTAGAAGCGAAGGATCTCAAGTTTTGCATAAGCCTTGGTTCACTTCAAGACCATTAAGGATAATAGCGTTCATAACTATATGGCATCACTTTTGTCAATTAAAACTGCTACAGATAGCAGGCATTATGCCAGTTCTACATCTATTCTTCCTCTTCTTCGTCTTCTTCTTCCTCCTCCGTAATATCTAATTCACTTATATAATTAATATATTCTTCATGGTATTCTCGCTGTTCTAAAAGTCTGTCTGCTCCATTAATATTATTTTTTTTTAAAACCTCTCTTGCAAATTTCATACCTTTTTTATTCATTGTCAGAGTTGTTTTGCTATCTGATAGTTCTAACAATCCCTCTGCCACTAATTCATCAATTATTTTAAATTCAAATCCATTCCAACAGCTAACCCCAGTAAAATTTTCTTTAGACTTTTCACGATTATTGTTAAGGTAGCGATTATGTTGATCTCCACTCGAAAGGTATATAATCATGAGATATAAATCTTTCATTACTGCGTAATGCTCCATAAAAATACTTAAGTTTTCTTGTTGTATTTCAAATTTATCTACAAGATTACAAGCTTGACTATAAGCATCTCCTTGAGTATTACAAAACGAAGTTTTTTCTTGTAAGTCTGGTTCTTTAGTACACTCTGCTATAAACTTCTTGCCGAAAATATCTAATTCTGTAAGTTCAAAAACAGTAATTTTCCAATCTTTTCTATTTTCACTGCGTACCTCTTTTTTATTTGCCAGCAATCTTTCATTTTCTGCTTGCTTTTTCGCTTTATTTTCCAATAGCACTTGTTCGTGTTCTGCTTGTTCTCTAGCCTGTTTGCTTTCATAAGCATCATCAGGAATATTTAGCTTTTTATTAACCTCTGCCCAGAATTGACTATCTTTTGCATAGATACCTTTTTTAGTCAAGCTATCAATAAATTCTTGACCACAGATTTGAATAGCATTTTTTTTCAATGCTGGTAAGTTAGTAAATGCTTCAAAATTATTTTTATCCATTTCTGTTTTTTAGAAAAAATTATAAATTATATTAGTTATGTTTGTAAAATTATATTCATTAATTTCTCCTGTATCTTTTGAAATAGATACATTAGCATGAAAACAAGTTATTTTTGTAAGAACTTGGAAAAAGTCAGTCTTGTAAACGTAAAACATACTTGTCTTGACAAATTGTTAAAATTGGCTCTGTTGGTAATGAATAATTGTTGCATTATATTGATTGGTGTAATTTATATGCTTACATTCCTCCAAAGTCAGCACTGTCGAAAATGCTGGAAATAAGGACTAAGTAGGCTTAGTCTCTAATATTTGCGATCGCCTAAACTAAAAGTAAGCATCTTTTTCCACATAACACTTATGGTTCAGTCTTCTAATCAACGCCTCACCCTAGAAGAATTTCTCGCACTTCCCGAAGGAGATATTACATACGAGTTTGTTAATGGTGAAGCTGTACCTAAATATAAAGATAATGAGATGTCACCAAAATTTTTTCATGGCTCGACTACTGGTGCTTTATTTATACTACTGTCTACATGGGCACAAGCAAAAGGTCGGGTTGTAATTGAATGGGCAATTAAACTAACACGAAATCAACAAGATTGGATGCCTGTGGCCGATCTGACCTATATTTCTTATAACCGTCTTCCTGCTGATTGGCTGTTAGACGAAGCTTGTCCTGTCGCACCTGAATTAATCATCGAAATCATTTCACCTGGTCAAACTTTTGGTGAAATTGCAGAAATTGCGACTGATTATCTGAAAGCTGGTGTTTGTCGTGTTTGGGTGGTTGATACAAAAGCTAGAACTGTAACTGGATTTGCGCCATCTTCCTTACCGATTACTTATCGATCTCATCAAATAATTACTGATGATTTGCTACCCGAATTGGAAATCACCCCTCACGCGATCTTTCAACAAGCTGGATTAATTCCCTAAAATTTGATTAGGAATCAACAGTTTTTAGCGATCGCTACTTTATGGCATCTAGCGAACTGAATCTTCTCAATACGATCCTACTTGAAGATGAAGCAGAGAACAAATAGTTAATGTAAAGCAGCAAATGCCACTAAATACTAAGTCTGCTTAAAGAGATAGGATCTATGTATAAAAGTAGAATTTTAGGAGTAAACCTCTGTCTTTACAAGCCATTACCGTTCCCACAGCAACTTCTCAACCCGCAGCAGGCTTAATTGTCACTTTGCATGGTTGGGGTGCTAATGCTGAGGATGTAGCATCTTTGTTACCATTGCTCAACTTACCCGATTACCAGTTTGTATTGCCCAATGCACCTTATCCTTATCCCTATTCCCCGATAGGGAGGGCATGGTATGAGCTGCGGGGGGAAAATATGTATCAAGGTTTGGCAGAAAGTCGGCAACTGCTAACAGATTTCTTGGAATCTTTAGAAAGTACCACTGGCATACCTTTGTCACGTACCATTTTGAGTGGATTTTCTCAAGGCGGAGCAATGACTTTAGATGTCGGCTCAAAATTGCCCTTAGCAGGTTTAGTTGTCATGAGCGGGTATTTACATCCTGACGCGCTAACGGCAGCTAAAAGTGGGATTGGGCCGACTTTAATCACTCACGGTAAATATGATGAAGTTGTGCCCCTGCAAGCTGCTTTGAAGGCACGAGAAACTCTCAAGTCTCTTGGAGTGGCGGTAGAATACCACGAATTTGATATGGGGCATGAAATAGATCTAAAAACGTTAGAGGTGCTACGAAATTTCGTTGTAAATACAATTGCTTAGTCAGGATTACGAATTTTTTATAAATTCTGGTACAAATTCTGACAATTTTCACGAACTTAATGACTTCTAATGAGTAATATATATTGGGTGGCTGCGAAAGAGCGCAACTTAACCCATGCTGAAGGCGAGTGCTGCATAAGGGAGGGGCAAGTATTATGACAACTCTAAGCATTTCCCAAAAAGAAATTGCTGCCATGAGTGCAGTAGAAGTAGAAGAACTAGCTACACGTCTGGAACTGGATAATTATAGTAATGCTTTTGAGGGTTTAAATGATTGGCATCTATTGCGAGCGATCGCATTTCAGCGTCCAGAGTTAGTTGAACCCTATATCTACCTCTTAGACTTGGAACCCTACGATGAAGCGTAACAATTTTGGATTTTAAATTTTAGATTTTAGATTGGGGTCAACTGGCTACAATCAGAGATTATCAGGGGTTAATGTCTCACTTGCTTAATCCGAAAGTACCAATGCAATCTCCTTTAAATCCAAAATCCAAAATCCAAAATCTAAAATTGAACAGGGTTCTCATTGGTGTAGGTGGCGGTATCGCCGCCTACAAAATCTGTGAACTAGTTTCGACGCTGTTTAAAACTGGGGTGGAAATCCGAGTCATCCTCACCCGTTCGGCGCAAAAATTTATCACGCCTCTGACAATATCCACCCTATCTCGTCATCCCGCCTACACAGATGATGATTTTTGGCAACCAACTCACTCTCGTCCGTTGCATATTGAGTTGGGTGAATGGGCAGATATTATGGTAATTGCCCCTTTGACAGCTAATACATTAGCAAAGCTAGCCTACGGGATGGCTGATAATTTACTCACAAATACTGTGTTGGCTTCTACTTGTCCCGTGCTGTTAGCACCCGCAATGAATACTGATATGTGGGAACAGCGATCGGTGCAGCGAAATTGGCAACAGCTATTAATCGATAGCCGATATCATGGGATGAATACAGCATCAGGATTGTTAGCGTGCGATCGCATCGGTGCTGGTAGATTAGCAGAACCTCCAGAAATTTTGGCTCACATCCAATCGCTGTTACACACTCAAGGTAAACGAGATTTAGTAGGTAAACGAGTCTTAATTAGTGCTGGGGGAACGCGAGAATTTCTTGACCCGGTGAGGTTTATTGGTAATCCTTCTACAGGTAAAATGGGATTGGCTTTAGCGCAAGCTGCATTTCACCGAGGGGCAAACGTCACCTTAGTACATGGCCCAGCTAATTGGGATGTACCATTGGGAGTACAAGCAATTCCCGTTGTTAGTGCAGACGAAATGCAGCACGTGATGGTGGAATGTTTACCCAATGCTGATGTAATTGTGATGTCAGCAGCCGTGGCAGATGTGAAGCCACGAGATTATAGTACAGAGAAATTGCCCAAGCGATCGCTCCCCCAAGCCTTACCCCTGGAACCCGTACCGGATATAGTTGCCCAGTTAGCACAACTCAAACAGCCGCATCAAAGATTAATTGGTTTTGCTGCACAAACTGGCGATATTGTCAAACCTGCATTAGAAAAGTTACACAATAAAAAACTCGATGCTATTGTTGCCAATCCTATCGATCGAGCTGATAGTGGTTTTGGTAGCGATAATAATCAAGCGATATTTTTAGATAGTCAAGGAAATCAGGTAAAAATTGCACCTTGTTCTAAATTAGAAATGGCGCATCAATTATTTGATTTTGTCATTACCGAATTTTAGATTTTTAATTTTGCAGAAAGTAGAGGTATAGCAACCGCCAAGATGGTTAGGACAAACGGTATAATCTCTGATTAAAGTCCGATTGGATACTGACTAAACATTCAGTACAAGAACAGATCGTGCCAAAACCCTACAGTTACGACTTACGTCAGAAGGTAATTCAGGCAATTGAGTTAGACGGGATGAACAAGAGTAAAGCGGCTCAAGTTTTTCAAATCAGTCGAAATACAATCAACCTTTGGCTTCAACGAAAAGTCAGCACGGGAGATTATAAAGCCTTACCAAATCAACCACTCTTGTAATGGTCGCAAAATTACTGACTGCTGCTATAGCATTGGGATTTAAACGCATCATGATTTTCTTTCGTTCTGTCAATGCAATTATAGAATTAGCATGAAAATTCACATATTAAGTGATTTGCATCTTGAATTTAAACCCTTTAATACTCCTGATATAAATGCGGATATTGTTGTTTTAGCTGGAGATATTGATTTAAGAGAAAGAGGAATAAAATGGGCAATTCAAAATATTCCCAATAAACCAGTGATATAGCAACCGCCAAGGCGGTTAAGCCGCTGTGTGAAGCACAGCTTCCATCGCAT